>NZ_QLJK01000024.1:0-85980 GCF_003950715.1 Sphingomonas sp. S-NIH.Pt3_0716
TGACGGCGGCGCAATATCAAGCACTGACTCAGGCTGGCGAGGAGCGACGCCTGCCCGGCGTTGCTCCGGCAACCTTGTCGGCATGCACAAGCTGCCATGGCGTCGATGGTCGGGGGAGGGAGCAATCCGATATTCCGGTCCTGGCTGGGCAGAGCGCGTCCTATCTGTTCGCCAGCATGCGCCAGTATGTCTCGGGGAAGCGCAGCAGTGCGGTCATGCAGACGGCGCTGGCAACGACCGGGCGCGAGGACATGACGAGGCTCGCGAGCTATTTTTCCGCGATGCCCGGGCTCAAGAATAACGCGACCTCGCCCAGTTCTCCGCGACTGGATCGTTTTGGCCAGCCCCTCCCGGCCTGCAGCAATTGTCATGCGGCTGGCAAGGCGGCGCCCATTCTTGCCGGGCAGAAGCCAGGCTATCTCGCTGCGCGCCTGCGGCTTTGGCAGCAAGATGACAATGTCATCGACGCGCGCCTGCCGCCCGATACCATGGCGATGATAGCAAGACGTATCCCGGTCGATCAGATCGATGAACTGGCGCGGACGGTGGCGCAACCTGGGTCGGACTAAGGGGGCTATCGTCCGGTCAGGCGTGCATGTTGACCCAGATGAAAGCCAGGATGGCTGCAACGATGAATGCGAAGACGAGGTAGAGAGCAAGACGACTGGTGGCCTTGCGGGCAGGACGTTCCTTGTGATGGGGCATTTTGATCCTTTCGTGCTGATCTTGTCCCATCAACGCATAGCGGGCTCCATGGTGCCTGAAGCGGCTCATAGGTCCGGTAGGGCCTGCGCAGCGAAGCCCCAGCCTTTAAGCTTGCTTGCGCGCTCCCACAACATTTCGAAATCTCCAATGTCGAAGGGATGGGCGTCCTGCAAATCGTTCAATTCGTTCCAGTCGACCGGTATGGCTACGGGCGCGCCGGCGCGCGCGCGCGCTGAGTAGGGCAGGATGGCGGTGCTGCCGCGCTGATTGCGCAGCCAGTCGATGAATATGCGATCCTTGCGCTTGGCCTTGCTCATCGTGGCAACGAAGCGATCGGGTTCTGCCGCGCTCAAGGCCTGGGCGAACCGGGCGGCGAAATCCTTATGTGCGTCCCAGTCGTGGGTGGGGCTGAGGGGGACGACGACATGGACCCCCTTCCCCCCCGACAGCATGGCGAAGGAGATCAGACCGATTTCGCGTAGATGATCGCGAATATCCTTTGCTGCTTGACTAACCTGGGCAAAATCCATGCCCTCGTCGGGATCGAGATCGAAGATCATGCGATCAGGCTTCTCGACTGCATCGGCACGGCTCGCCCAGCCGTGAAATTCAATCGTGCCCATCTGTACGCAGGCGATCAGGCCATCGGTATCGTCGACATAGAGATAGTCTTCTGAGCCGCCGTTTTTCTCGCGGATCGCGACATGGCGGACATGGTCGCCAAAGGCGCCGCTGTCATGTTTCTGGAAAAAACACTTCTTCGCGCGGCCCTGTGGGCATCGAACAAGACTGATCGGCCGGTTGGCAGCAAAAGATAGCATCAGCGGGGCGATCCGGGCGTAATAATCGGCCAACTCCCCTTTGGTCTGCCCGCTCTCCGGGAAAATCACGCGCGCGCGATTGCTGATCTTGATGACCGTGGCCGAAGGAGGCGTCGGGGCCGCTTTTTCGGGCTTGACCGTCTTTGCTAACTTGTCGCTTCGTAGCCCCAGAAAGCTGCCATGTCGCACGCGCCCTTCACCGGTGAACTCGGCAAAACTGACTTCCGCAACGAGCCGGGGTTCGACCCATTGGACGTCGCGCGCTTCACGGGCGGAAATGATGACCTGCGGCGTGCCGGTCGAAATCGGACCCATCGCCTCGGCTAGGTCGGTCATTGTGGCAGCGTCGAACCCAGTGCCGACCTTTCCCTTATAGACCAGTTCACTGCCTTCATGCTGGCCCAGTAGCAGGGACGAGAAGGCACGCCCCTTCGCCTTGCTACGGGTCCAGCCGACGATCACGAATTCCTGGCGACGGGTGCATTTGACCTTCACCCAGGCGCGTGTCCGTCCGCTGCGATAGGGCGCATCGACGCGCTTTGCGATAATGCCTTCCTGCCCGGCCTGACAAAGCGATCGGTAGAGCTTCTCGCCCGAGCCGATCAGGTGATCGGCAACGTGGATCGGTTGTTCTGCATCCGCCAATAAGGCCTCGAGCCGCTCTTTTCGCTCGATTGCGGGGAGAGACTTCAAATCCATGCCATCAAGGGAAAGAAGATCAAAAGCGAAGAAATGGAACGGCGTGTCGGCTCGCTCCGCGCCATGGCCCCGTTTCAACACCGCCTGCAGCGCCGAAAAACTCGGATTGCCGTCAGCGTCAAAGGCGATGATCTCGCCGTCGATCAACGCAGGCGGGAGGTCGAGCGCTTTTATGGCACCGGCCAGAGGACTAAATTTGTCCGTCCAGTCCAAGCCGCTACGCGTATATATTTTTATCGCTTCGCCACTGACTGCAACGAGCGCGCGATATCCGTCATATTTGATCTCGTGCATCCATTCATTGCCAACCGGTACATTGTCGACCAATGTTGCAAGCTGCGGCTTGATGAAGCGCGGCATAGCCTCCGTTCTGGCTTTCGCCCTCCCCTTCGTCTTGCCGATCCTAGCATTATGCGCGTTGGCTGCCTGCATCCTGTCCGCGAATGTCTTGCCATTTGCACCTTTCAACGATTGCGTGCCGGCGATGTCCCCGGCGATTTGCGCCATGGAGCTGTCAGTCAGAACACTTGTCAGCGCGCGCTCGACCAGATCGCCATTCCGGCGGGCCTCGCCATCATCGATCTTGCGGAGCAACCAATTCTCGCGCTTTTCGCCCGCGCGCCCCTTCATCCGCACCAACAGCCATTCCCCCTTCATCCGTTCGCCATGCAGTATGAAATGGAGATGACCATCCTCTATATTTTTCGCGCTCTTTCCCGCGATCGGTTCCCACCAACCTCGGTCCCAGAGCATCACAGTGCCGCCCCCATATTCGCCCTTGGGGATATTACCTTCGAAACTACCATAGCTCAGAGGATGATCCTCGGTGCGGACAGCAAGCCGCTTGTCATCGGGATCCAGGCTCGGCCCCTTGGTGACGGCCCAGCTCTTGAGCACGCCATCGACTTCCAGCCTGAAGTCCCAGTGCAGTCTTGTGGCGGCATGTTTCTGGACAATGAAACTGTTGCCGCCTTTCTTTGCTATCTTGCCTGCAGGTTCGCTGGTGCGATTGAAATCCCGTTTGGCATTATAGGAGGCAAGGGGATTGTTCCGGCTCATTTGCCCTGTCGCTCCTCGGACGCGAACCAGCGCCGTTCCACGAATCCGAGCAGGCTGAGCATGAGGATCGCGACGAGAGTGGCACTGGCCACCAATGGCCAGAGAGCAGCGCCGCAAGCGATTCCGATCATCGACGCCAGCCATATATGGGCTGCCGTGGTCAGATTCTTGATTTCACCTTTGCTGAATATGATGAGACCAGTCGCTATGATGCCCGAAAATGCGGCCGAAGCTTCGAATACCCGCAAGGGATCGATATTCCCCTCGCCTTGCAACTGATTGTGCAGCGCAATTGCGCAGACAGTCATGAGAGCGCTGGTGAAGCAGATGAGCCCATGGGTGCGTAGCCCCGCTGCATGGCCGCGTATCTGTCGGTCGAGCCCCAAGAGCAGGCCGAGTAGAGCAGCAATGCTCAGGCGCAGCATGACCGGCCCGTCGATAAGGTGGAGGGGGGTATCCGGATTCAGCGTCATCATGCGCTTTTGCGCTTGGTTGCAGTCGCACGTCGGTTGCCAGCGTCCGTCGCCGAACCGCTTTTCGGGCTCTTCTTCTTCGCTGTGGTACGAGCCGTTTCCCCTGCTGATTTCTTGAGCGCCGCCATCAGATCGATGACATTGCCGCCCTTGCGTGCTGGCTCCTCGTCCACCTCTTCGATTATCCGCTTCCCCTTGGCCTTTTTCTTCTTTTCGATCAGGCGATGGAGCGCATCGACGTAGCGATCGTGAAACTCTTCCGGTTTGAAGGGCGCTGTTCGTTTGTCGATAATGCTGGTAGCAAGGTCGAGCATATCGTCATCCGCCGTATCGGCAGGCAAACCTCGGAAATATGTCTGGGCCTTAGTGACTTCGTCTGCATAGCGCAGAACTTCCATGACCAGCCCCCGCCCACAGGGTTTGATCGATACCAGCTGTTCCCGACCGCGGACCGACAATTGGCCAAGCCCGACCTTCTTTGCCTTTCGCAGCGCATCCCGCAGCACGGCATAGGCCTCTTCTGCGAGGTCATCGGCGGGTATGACGAAATAGGGTTTTTCATAATACAGTACGTCGATCGCATCTGCCTCGACGAACTGGACAAGGTCGAGGGTCTTGCGGCTCTCAATCTTGACCGCTTCGATTTCCTCCTGTTCGAGCAGCACGTAATTGCCTTTAGAAAGCTCGAACCCCTTGAGGATCTCATCTCGATCGACGGGCCCCACGCCGTTCACGACCTTTTCATAGCGGATGGGTTTGCCGGTGGGCTCGTGAATCTGACGAAAGCTGACCGCCGCGCCGGATTTGGTTGCGGGGTAGACTTCGACCGGGATGGACACCAATGCCAGCTTTAACTGGCCCTGCCAATATGCGCGTGCAGCCATGTGCGACCTCCGCGATGAGAGCGTGCAATCTGCGAGTTGGTTCCGTGATCGCCCCTCCATATGAAAGCCGACTGCCCAGCTTTGCCATTTCAATGGGTTGGCATGGCAGATCGCTCATCTCCATGGCGCTACCATCTGGTCCCCGCCCCTACCAGACTTGTCGCTGGCCTCCGCGCAGACGGAAGTATCACAAAACCGGCATCGCTCAGCCAATTCTCCTTTGAGCAAAAGAACCCATTACGCGTACAGGTGTTCTTTCCGCGAAGGACGGATGGGCGCGTTCTACAATTTCCAGAGCTGACCCTAGCCCCTTAAGGAGATAGAACTATGTCGCTCAAGGCCTTGGCGCTCAACTGCACGCTTAAGGCGGACGGTAGCGAGGAGAGCTCGACCGACGCGATGATCGCCGTGCTGGCGGAAGCCTTCAGTCAATATGATGTGACAGTCAGCAAGACGGTCCGGGTTGCAGCTCTCGACATTAAGCCAGGCGTCACCTCCAACGTAGGGGATGGCGATGCCTGGCCGGGTCTGCGCGAGAAGATCCTCGCGCACGACATTCTGATCTTTGGCGGACCGATCTGGATGGGGCAGATCAGCAGCATCGCCAAACGGGTGCTGGAGCGGATGGATGCCTTTCTCTCCGAGACCGATGATGAGGGCCGGATGCCAAGCTATGGCAAGGTTGTCGTCGCGGCGATCGTGGGCAATGAGGATGGCGCTCATTTTGCCAGCGCCCAATTGTTCCAGGCATTGAACGATGTGGGCTGGACCATCCCCGCTGTTGCCGCCTGCTATTGGGTCGGCGAAGCGATGGGGGCGGTCGATTTCAAGGATCTCGACGAGACGCCGGAGAAGGTAACGAAGACGGCGAAGATGGTCGCCGGCAATGCAGCGCATCTGGCCGGCCTGCTGCGCTCCAGCCCTTATCCCGGTTGAGCCCGATGGCCGATCTGCCGCGCAGGTTCCGCGAGAATATCGTCCTCTATGGCGCCCTCTTGGCCAATGTCGGGATCGCCATCGCCAAATTCGTGGCGGCGGCGATCAGCGGCTCTTCGTCCATGCTGACCGAGGGGGTCCACTCGCTGGTCGACAGCGGCAACCAGATCCTGCTGCTCTATGGCCAGGCAAAGGCCAGGCGCCCGGCCGACGCCACCCACCCCTTCGGCTATGGCCGCGAACTCTATTTCTGGGCTTTCGTCGTCGCCATCCTGATCTTTGCCGTCTGCGCCGGCGTCTCGATCTACGAGGGCTGGCTGCACATTGCCGAGCCTGAACCGCTGCGCGATCCCACGATCAATTATGTGGTGCTGGCGGTCGCGATACTGCTTGAAGGAACGAGCTGGGCCATTGCGGTGCGCGAGTTCAACGGTAAGAGGGGATCAAGCAGCTGGTGGCAATCGATCCGCCGATCCAAGGATCCGGCCGGTTTCATTGTCCTGTTCGAGGATAGCGCAGCACTGATCGGCCTTGGCATTGCGGGCATCGGAGTCTGGGCCAGCCATCATTATGCCGACCCACGGATCGACGGTTTCGCATCGATCGCCATCGGTCTCATCCTGGCCGGGGTTGCGATTTTGCTCGCGCGCGAAGCCAAGGGGCTGCTGATCGGCGAAAGCGCCGATCCGGCGATCATTTCGGCATTATGGGCCATTTTGAACAAGCGACCACAGATCAGCGCGGTCAATCATGCCCGCACGATCCACACCGCGCCCGATGCCGTGTTCGTGGCGATCAGTGCCGATTTCGTCGATGATCTGCCGATGGGAGACGCAGAGCGCCTGATCGAGGAGATTGAGCGCGAGATGAAGGCCTGCGTGCCCGATCTGACCTCCATCTACATCCGACCGGAAAAGCAGGCTGATGCCGTGCAGCAGAAGCCACCGGTCTAGTTCCGGTCCTCGCGTTCTATGGGCGGGATGAAGCTCACCTGAGCCAGCCGCCATGCTCTGTCCTCGCCCTCTGGCCAGTAATATCGCGGATGACGGCATTGCGCGGGGGGATGCGTGTCATGGACTTCGGCCCGGATGAGGCGACCGGTCTCACGCAGGCGGATCGTACCACCGGGAAACTCCGCCTTGAGCCGATCACAGAGATTTTGCGCATCGTCCGAAAGATCCGTGCTGGAAAGCGCCCTTGGCGCACCATCGACCAGTTCGGCCGTGGACGATCGCAGCGCCTTGATCCCGTCATTGAGGACGTCGAGCGAAATGATGGCGGCCGCCACAGAGTCGGCCCACCACCAGCCAAGCCCGAGACCGATGATGCCCGCGAGCCCGGCCGCCCCGGTCAACCAGTTCGCCTTGTTCATGAGCGCATCGGTATGCAGCAGCTTGTCGTTGAGCGCCTGCGCCAGCGGCAGTTCCTTCCGGCCGATAAAGAGTGGCGGGATCAGCGAATAGATCTGGGCGGCGATCATTAGCCAGCCTAGCCAGATATCCTGGCCCAGAATGGCGATCGAGCCGACGCTTGCATGTTCCGCTGCGCCAAGCGCCATCAGCGCATTGTAGAGCAGAAGCGCGCCAACTGCCGTCAGCGCAACCGCTGCGACGAAAAATCCTAGACCGTTGACGCGCTCGAACCCGAAGGGAAAACGGCGCGAGCGATGGGCGTGGCGTTCCATATGCGCGGCGATCAGGAACATGACAGGCGGGACGAGCCCCAGCGTGTCCTCGATCCATGCGGTCTTCATCGTCTGGCTTTGACCAAGCACCAGCCCCATCGTCACGATGATCGTGAGCGTCCAGAAGATGTTCCAATATTCCAGGCGCACAGCCCGGGCCATGGGCTCACGCAGTTCGTCGGGAAGGCTCGTGTCGCTCATTCTTCGCGCGCCTCCTGCGAAATGGCGCGGCTGGCGCGCTCGACTGTCATAATCCACCGGTTCTCGCCATTGCGCATCGCCGCCTTGAGCTCGAGTGGAGCCTCTTTCGTGCCTGTCGTCGAGAGAGGAGGACCGAACGCCACTTCCATTGCCCAGGGGCTCTCTGCCGTGAAACGCCCGATCACTAGGTCAAGCTTACCGTCGTCAAGTTGCTGGAATAGTGCCTCGCCCGCCCCTGGCCGCCATTGCGCCTTCGCGCTGGTCCGCCGCTCGATTTCATGAATCAGGGTCTGGACTTGTGAAGCTTCGTGAACAGTGGGATCAGCCAGCGCAACCGTGAAAGTTCGTTCCTCTGTAATCCGCTTCGATGTGCCGGCCGGATCGCGAGGCAACATATCGCAGGCGGCGAGGAGAGCAATGACAGCAATTATCGCGCGCTTCACGGTTCGCACCTACAATCAATGCTTATTTTGAGCCTGCAGTAATAAAATGCGGCACTAAAATGAAGATTGATTACAGATGGTTTCCGGCCTGTCGCTAACTGCGTTTCGCTATGTGGGACCGGAGCCTCGCGCATGTTCGTACCAGCCTCTCCAAATGGTTTTGCCGCTTGGAATGATCCATTCGGCCTGCTCGGCAAGAAGAATCCGACATCACATTGTTCGGAATAATTAAAGGCCGATAACGTCTGACAGTGGAAAAGAACCATCTCTCGAATGAGGCTTCGCGGATTGAGAGGTTCGGCACTAGGCGCCCCATTCAAGACGCATAGAGCCAGAGTACAACTGCTCAGGCGCAGACCTTTCATTTTTCGGCAGCTCGCGAGCAAATCGCGCCGTTCTAGCGCAACGTTGGCAATTCCGGACCAGCTCAGCAGGTCTCGCCCTGATCCAGCAGGTCGTCGTGCAGCTTGCGGTAGCCATAGACTTTGCCGCTGTCGTTCCAGGCTTGCCGGATCAACTCTGTCTGCCGAGCATCTTCCTGGGCCCGCGTGCTCAGTGGGCTCTTCTGCCAAGCATAGAAACCGCTGGGCTGGATGCGCAGACACCGACACATCGATCGAACCCCGAACTGGTCACGATGCTCGGCGACAAATGCGTATCTCACTTTGCATCCCTGGCGGAACGAAGTGACCGCAGGTCAAATACGCGGTGGCTTTCCTAAGAAACAGCTGTCTCGGGCTCCGACGGCAGTTCCTGGAGCGAGAAGCCGAAGGCCTTGGCGCGCTGTTGCAAATTGCCGATGACCCGGCTGCGATACCGCTCTTCGTACTGCGATGCGCCTGGATCGTGATAGGCCATGCCATACCGTAGACTATTGTAGAACAGCACAGCTATCTTGCGGGCCGTCGCCGTCTTCACCCGCTATCTGGGCGACGTGACGCCGCTCCGCCGCAGCGTCGAGATTGCGCGGGCCTGCCGCTTCGACCTTGGTCAGCTGACCTATACCTATCCCGACGAGATCGGGGAAAGCGGCCTTACCCCGCAGCAGGAGCTCGAGCGTCTGCGCTCCTAAACGCCCAGCCCATGGGCTTTTATGCGCCCGCCCAGATCGTGCGGGATGCGCGCCAGCATGGGGTCGAGGTCCGCCCGATCGACGTCAATCACAGCCGCTGGGAATGCACGCTCGAGCGAACCTGGGGCCGCTATCATGCGGTGCGGATCGGACTGCGCTATGTGCGCGAGCTCAAAAATGCAGATGGCGCCGCGATTGTCTTGGCACGGGGCAATGAACCCTATGCCAGTGTCGAGGAAATCCAGCGCCGCGCCGGCGTCAGCGGCCGCGCGCTCGACCGGATCGGCCATGCCGGTGGCTTTGGATCGCTGGCGCTCTCGCGCCGCGCCGGCCTCTGGGAAGTGAAGGGTCTTGGCGAAGAAGCCTTGCCGCTCTTTGCCGCTGCGGACGCGCGGGCCGGCAAGCTGCAGCCTGAAGCCATCGAGCCGGAGGTGGCGCTACCGCAAATGGGCGAAGGCGAGGAAGTGGTGGAGGATTATCGCGCGATCGGGCTCTCGCTGCGCGCCCATCCGCTCGCCTTCCTGCGCGACGAACTGGCGCGCCGGAAGATGGTGACCTGCGCCGCGCTCAAGGATATTCGCGACGGGCGATGGGTCAATCTCGCCGGCCTCGTTCTCCTGCGGCAGAAGCCCGGCTCCGCCAAGGGCACCATGTTCATCACGCTTGAGGATGAGACCGATGTCGCCAATCTCGTCGTCTGGCCCAATCTCTTCGAGAAGCATCGGCGCGTGGTGCTGGGCGCCTCGATGATGGGTGTGCGCGGTCAGGTCCAGAAGGAGGGCGATGTGATCCATCTCATCGCCCAGCGGCTCGACGACCTCTCGCCCCTCCTTGCCAGCGTAGGGCAGCGGGCGGATGTCGCCAGCATCTATCAGGTCAGCCGCGCCGATATCGTCAGAAGCGCCATGGCCCCCGATCCGCGCGATGCGGCGAACAGGCCGCTCGGGCGCGGCCCCCGCGATCTTTACGATCCCGACCTGCGCCTGGGCTCGGGCATCATTCCGGGCCAGCCGACAGAGGGCATCAAGGTCAAGACACGAGATTTTCGCTGAGAGGCGGCGCCTCCCCGATAATGCTCAGGTGGGTTCGATCCGCTCGACATCGAGCATGTCGAAATCAGACCTTGTCCCTACGACCCGGACTCGTCGACCAAGAAGATGGCGGCAGGATCTGGTGCAATCGAGCCGCCATTCCCCGCCATCGGCGACACGCAGCACGGGGTAAGGACCATCGCCAAGCAGCATGCCGACAAGTTCGTGCCGCGTGCCGCGTGGCATGTCATTTGCGCCTTGCAGGCTTGCGCGGGGATCGGGCCTCGACCCCGTTCTGGTCCTGAGAATTTTCGAACACCCAGTTGAGATAGACGGCGATACGGATGCCGCCGCGCTTCAGCCGATCATCAAGCTCGAGACGGTGCTGATAGGCATAGTCCCAGGACAGATTCGTGTCGGTGGGATAGATGGTCTTGCGCAGCGCGATGCTTTCGCGGATCCAGGTGCCCGGATCGCGATTATTCCAGGCTATGACCTGCTCGGGCGTGATCGCGCGCGCCAGCCAGTCGGCAAGTTCGGAATAGGATAAGGATCGCTGCTCGATCATAGCGCTGTCCCAGACCGAATGGAGATTGGTCGAGCGGCCGAACCAGCTCACCTTCATGTCGTTGCCGCCCCGGTCATTGCCGCCACCGGCATGAAGCGGCTGGTGAAGATCGCCGATGATATGGACGACGAAGCGCAGGGCAAGGCGCTTGTCGTCGATCGACGCCGCGGGATTGCGAAGGGTCACGAGGTACGCGAGCGGATGAGCGGCAATCTGTGCCGCTGCGGCGCGCATAATGGCATTGTTGACGCAATCCTGGAGACTTTTGCGGAGGTCGCCCAATGACCCCCTTTACCTATCATCGCGCCACCACGGCCGACGAGGCGCTTCGACAGGCCGGCGGCGGGGTCGCCAGTAATGTTGGGATTGCCAATGTCCGAACGGCAGACTTCGGCTCGTCGCCTAGGATGTTCTCAGTATTTCCAGCTTAGCGTTGTCTGGCGAACAAATCTTGAGGTGAGGCCTCGTAGGCTTCTGCCAGGATCGAGCGATCGGCGGCCGTCAGAGAGATGATCGACTGAACCGCCGACCAGGCAAAGCCCACATTGGTGCGATGGCTGGCGCGGTGGATCGGGTCGCTCGCATAGAGGCGTCTCGCCTGGAAGCGCTCCACCCAGTCTTGCGGATAGTCGACGATGTGGACCGAGCGAACCGCAGGCTTCAGGTCGACATGATGGACCAGGGCATAGTGCCGAAAGCCCATGGCCTTCGTGATTTCGGCCATCAGGTCAGACAAGGCCGTAGCGTCCTTGATCGCGCCAGCGACAGCGCAGAAATCCTGAACTTGCCCAAGCCCGATCATCATATGGCCGGCGAGATCAGAGCAGCGCTTCCATGTTGAGATGACCATCGCGAACCGCGCGCAGCACCAGCTGCGTGCGTCGTCGCACGCCATAACGCCTGCGGGCCGATTCAACATATTCGTGCACGGTGTCGCGGCTGAGGCCGAGGATCTGGCCGATCTCCCAGTCGCTTTTGCCTTGCGCGACGAGCGCGATGCATTCGACCTGGCGAGGGCTGAGAGGGACGCAGGCCAATGGCCCTGCCCTTTCGCCAAGCAGCTCGCGCGCCCGATCATAAGCGACCGAGCCGAGCAGACGGGCGGTCAGAACCTCCTCTGCGCTGAGCGGCTCGTCGCGCGATCGGGCGGCGGTAAAGATCGCCTCGGGTTCCCCCGGGGTCCGGATTGGCAAACTGTAGCCGGACGCAAGGTCATGGTCCCTGGCGCGGTCGAGGATGCTTCGCTGGCGCGGCGTGAGCTCCAGTACGTCGCCGATCCGGTCCCAGGCGAGCCCTGACGGGGTGCGAGCGCAGGCCGCATGGATCGGATCTTCGAGATAATGGCGTTCTTCGAGAACTTCCTCGAGCCAGGCCGATGGATAGGTTGTGAGGAACAGGCTTTGCTCGCCTCCGCGCCGAAGGTCGATATTGTGAAGCAGCGTGAACCAGCGGAAGCCAAGATCGCGCACGGCGGCATCGATCGTGCCATGTAAATCGCCAAGGGTTTCAGCACGCTGACAGTCCTCCGCAAAGCGCGTGAGATCATCAAGGCGGCCGCAGTCTTTTATCCTGTTCGCCATAGGCGACGGAAGCTCGTCCGCGAGGAGACGGCTCGTCCAGACCTAAGCGGCGAGCGCCATGATTATCAAAATGAGTTGAGAACGATTCGCAACAATCTACGATTAGAATGGATCGCCTATGACACTTTATCCGCCGGCAAAGTGTCATAGCTGACAACCCGTCTGCGGCCGCCGATTTGGGATTCACATTGATCCTGCTTTGTGCTTGATTCCATCATGTTATGTTTCATGCAGGCAAGCCTCTTGAACCCTCCATTGGCTGTGATGTCGCGGCCGTGCTCGAGACGCTGGCGACCGTATCGAGCCGGCCCCGTTATGCCTTCATGCTGCTCAACCTGATCGCCCAGGTGGCGGGGCCAGATGGAAGCGCCGGTCCCTGGGTCAGGCGGAACGATGGGCTCGTTTCCCTGCGCGATTGGCTATGCGACGCATTGACCCCGATGGCCCAGCGTGGTCCGCGCAGCATTACGCTGGCCGAGCGGGTCGAGAGCGACCTCGCTAGAAACGGACTGCTCCCCGGCGATCTGGAGAAAAGGCGCGGCGTGATCGCGGAGGAAATGCGGGCACGCATTCGCACAGCCGGCAAGAGTAATCTCAGTCGCGCCGTTTCCGAACTGGTGAATGCAGGCCTGCTCCGCCGACATTATCAGGGCTATCGCGTCGACCATCGGAACCGTGGCGGCCAGCGCCACGCCGTCTATACCTTGATCGGCGATGCTCTGCGTCTAGTGCCGGGCATCAGCTCCACACCGAATCTGCCCGTGCAAGGCGAACTTGCCCTCCCAAGATGATTGCGCAGTCGAACCGGGGTTGCTGCAGTAGTGTGCTGTGAGGTCGGGTAACGATGTCCGAATAATAAGGCCAGTCAGAACGTCAGCATTGACCTTGCCGGCAATTACATCAGCCATTCCCGTCAAAGGATCGCCATGGCCTTCTTCGACGCGAATGGATTGTCAGATTCGGAATGAAGCCGGGCACGCGAGCCATATAATCGCGGTAAACCTCGCCGAAGCTGGCTAGCGCCTCCTTTTCCTCATGCCGAGCCAGCCGAATATACATCACGACGAGCACCGGAAACATAGCAAGGGTCAAAAGGGTCGGCCATTGTAGCAAAAAGCCGAGCATGACGAGAATGAAGCCGACATATTGCGGGTGCCGGATCCGGGCATAAATCCCAGTAAGGGCCAATTGGTGTTTGCGCTGACTCAAGTGAAGGGCCGTCCATGCAACCGAGATCAGCCAGTAACCCACGCCGATCAGCACAAAGCTGGCGATGTGGAATGGACCGTAATGGGGATTAACTCGCCAGCCGAACATCATCTCCAGGAGATGTCCAGCATCGTGGCTCCACCAGTCGACAGCGGGGAAATACGACTGGAGCCACCCCGAAAGCACGAAGATCGTGAGCGGGAAGCCATACATTTCCGCGAAGAGCGCTATGATGAAAGCGCTGAACGCCCCCAAACTGCGCCAGTCTCGTTTAGTTGCCGGCTTGAAGAAGCTGAACGCAAAGAGGATGAAAACGGCGGCGTTAACCAGCGCGAGCCCCCACAGACCATAGCCATAGTCGGCGTGCGTCATCGCGACTCTCCTTCGATGCGGCCGTTGGGATTGGCCGGTAAGCCGGCGGGTGCCTGACCGGGCTCATGGCCATGCTGATGCCCACCATGGCCGCGGTGCATGAACAGGTGCATGAGCGGGCAGGCGAGCAGGATGAGATAGGGCAGCACACCCAGGAAGTGCGCGGTATACTCGGTGAGGAGGAAGAAGCTAGCGACGAGCAGGAAGCCGATCAGAACGATCTTGCCGCGCTTGCGCATGCGATGGTCATGTTCGCCCATATGCCGTCCTCTTCTGGTCAACGTCCGGGCAGCATAGGCTCGAGTCCAAGGAGCAAGGTATAAGTAGAGACCGAAGTCCCCCGGGCATCGCGCAGGCATGGGTAAGGCGATCGATGGGATCGGCCATCGGCGTTCGGGCGACGCAGCTGTCGGGGAGCAGCAGTCGTGCTGCGGATTTTGCGTATAGGCGTGCGGCGTCCGCGAACCAATGCTGCGCTCACGAACATAATCGTGAGAGGCAGGCCCGCGTCCATGCAAAAGAGAAAGAAACGGCACCATTCCCGCGTGACCATCTTCGAGCGTGAAGCAAGGATCGATCTGGCCAAGCGCCCGGCCGATGGTCTCGGCGTTGCCTTTCTCGGCGCATCGGGAACGGTCACAGGGTCGCGTTATCTGGTGGACGATGGTGAAACTCAGATCGTGGTCGATTCCGGCCTGTTTCAGGGACCCAGGGATCTGCGCCGCCTTAATTGGGTATCGATCCCACCCGAAGTCGCGGATGTCGGCCAGGTGCTGCTGACCCACGCCCATCTCGATCACTCGGGCGCACTACCGCGCATGGCGCGCCTGGGCTGGGACGGGACCGTCCTTGCCACGCGGGCGACCGCGGCCCTGTGCGAGCTCCTTCTTCCCGACAGCGGCCATCTGCAGGAAAAGGATGCGGAGTTCGCCAACCAGCACGGCTTCTCCAGGCACCAGCCGGCGCTGCCCCTCTACACCCAGGCCGACGCGCGTCTGGCATTGCAGCTCTTCCGCCCGATCGAGTTCGGAGCGTGGCATGCAGTCACGGACGGCATCAGGGTGCGCTACCATCGCGCCGGCCACATCCTCGGCGCGGCGTCGATCGAGATCGACTGGAAGGGGCGGACAATCCTCTTCTCAGGCGACATCGGCCGTTACGGCGATGCGGTTATGAAGGATCCCGAGCCGCCCGCGCGCGCCGACTATATCCTAGTGGAATCGACCTATGGCGATCGGCGCCACGAGCAGGTCGATCCGACAAAGACGCTTGGAGATCATGTCGAACGATGCGTCGAGAGAGGCGGGACGGTGGTGATTCCGGCCTTCGCCGTGGGACGGGTTCAGTCGCTTCTCTATCATTTCTCGCGTCTGCGCGCGCAGGGACGCCTCCGCGACATCCCGATCTTCCTCGACAGCCCGATGGCGATCAACGCGAGCGGGCTGATGTGCGATTTCATGGACGAGCATCGCCTGGCCCGCGCCGAGTGCGAAGCGGCGTGCAGCGTCGCGCACTATGTGCGCGAAGTGGAGGAATCCAAGGAACTCACCGCCAACCCCGCTCCCAAGGTCATCATCTCGGCCAGTGGAATGGCAACGGGCGGCCGCGTGCTCCACCATCTCAAGCGCTTCGCGCCGGATGGGAAGAACCTCATCCTCTTCTCAGGCTTCCAGGCGGCGGGCACCCGCGGCGCCGCCATGATCGGGGGCGCCCGGACGATCAAGATCCACGGCGAGTATATCCCGGTCGAAGCCGATGTCGCCAACCTGACGATGCTTTCGGCGCATGCCGACAGCGACGAGCTCATGCGCTGGCTCGGGTCGCTGCAAGAGCCCCCGCGCCATGTCTATGTCACGCATGGCGAGCCGACCGGCGCCCAGGTCCTGGCGAAGCGTGTCTCGGAGGATCTGGGCTGGGCATGCAGCGTACCGGCGCTGGGTAGCTGGGGCATGCTCGCGTGAAGCCCGGGATCATCGAGGACGCCGAAGTAGAGCCTGTCGCGACGACGCTGCGGGCACACCGCCTCGGCCTGTCGGCTGCCGGAGGTGATCTGATCGCGGTCATGCGCCAAGACTGTCCCGTCTGCCGCTCGGAAGGTCTCGCGTCGCGCGCGCAGGTCGCGCTGCACGCCGGCGGGCGGGAAATCGTCGTCTCGCTGCTGCACAGTTCCGCGGAGGCTCCAGCGCCCGGCGAGATCGGCCTGTCCGAATCCGCATGGCGGCGGCTCGGCGTCAGCGAGGGCGATCCGGTCGAGATCGCGCACGCCCAGCCTCTCGCCTCGCTCGCCGAAGTGCGTCGGCGCATCTATGGCAATCGTCTCAGTGAAGGGGCTTTTTCAGCGATCATGACCGACATCGCCGAGCGACGCTATAGCGATGTCCATCTCTCGGCGTTCATCACGGCATGCTCAGCGGTCCCGCTCGATACGGACGAAACGATCAGCCTGACCAGGGCGATGGTCGATGTCGGCGAGCGATTGCAGTGGTCCGGAGCGGTCATCGTCGACAAGCATAGCGTCGGTGGATTGCCGGGCAATCGCACCACGCCGATCATCGTCTCGATCATGGCCGCGGAGGGCCTGATCATGCCCAAGACATCGTCGCGGGCGATCACCTCGCCGGCCGGCACGGCGGACACGATGGAGGTGCTTGCACCTGTCGACCTCGACGTTTCCGCCATCCGCAAGGTGGTCGAGCGCGAAGGCGGCTGCATCGCCTGGGGCGGCGCCGTCAATCTCAGCCCGGCCGACGATGTGATCATCGGCGTTGAACGAGTGCTCGATATCGATGCCGTAGGGCAGATGGTCGCCTCGGTGCTGTCCAAGAAAATCGCGGCCGGTGCGACCCATCTGGTCATCGATATCCCGGTCGGGCCGACCGCCAAGGTACGCGGAACCGATGCCGCCGATACGCTGGAGCGCGCGCTGAGCTCGGTCGCCCAAGCCTTCGGGCTTCGCACGCGCGTGATGCGCGGCCCCGGCGCGGAGCCGATCGGACGGGGCATCGGCCCGGCGCTCGAGGCGCAGGATATCCTTGCCGTCCTCCAGGGGCAGCCGGGCGCCGAGGATCTCGCCCACCGGGCCTGCGAGCTGGCGGGAGGACTGCTTGAGCTCGCTGACGCGGCCCCGGCCGGCGAAGGCTATGCGCGTGCGCGGGCGTGTCTCGAAAGCGGCGGGGCCTGGGCCAAGTTCCAACGTATCTGCGAAGCGCAGGGCGGCATGCGGGCTCCACCGGTCGCCCGGTTGCAGCAGGATATGATCGCTCCCTATAGCGGCCGCCTGGTGAGTATCGACAATCGCAAGCTCGCGACGGTCGCGAAGCTCGCCGGCGCGCCGGTGGCCAAGGCCGCTGGCGTCGCACTGCAGTGTCGGCTGAACCAGATGGTGGATGCCGGGGCTCCCTTGTGTAGCATTCATGCCGAGAGCCCGGGCGAGCTCGACTATGCGGCGGCCTATGCCGTGAGCGACGGGCCGATCTTCGGGATTGAAGCGCTATGAACCGTCCCGTCCTGTTCGCGCTGCCTGGCAGCGAGGCCCTGGCACAGCCGCTATCCGCCGCGCTCGATGCAGAGGTCGGCACGATCGAGCATCGTCAATTTCCTGACGGGGAAACCTATCTCAGGGTCGGAAACGACGTCAGCGACCGCGAGGTCATCCTGCTGTCCAGTCTCGATCATCCGGACGCCAAGCTGTTGCCGCTGCTGTTCGCAGCCGACACCGCGCGCGATCTTGGCGCTCGCAGGATCGGGCTCGTCGCCCCTTACCTCGCTTACATGCGCCAGGACATACGCTTCCATGCCGGCGAGGCGGTGACGTCGCGAACCTTTGCTGCGATCCTGTCTCGCCATCTCGACTGGCTGGTGACGGTCGATCCGCATCTCCATCGCTACCATGAATTGTCGGAAATCTACCGCATCCCAACCCAGGTTGTTCATGCCGCGCCGTTTTTGGCCTCGTGGATCAAGCGCAATGTCGCTCGCCCGCTGATCATCGGTCCGGACCTGGAAAGCGAACAGTGGGTCTCGCAGGTGGCGGCCGATGCCGATGCTCCGTTTCTCGTGTGCGAGAAAATCCGATCCGGCGACCGTCACGTCACCATCTCGATTCCGAATGCCCCAGCGTTTCTCGATCGCCAGCCGGTGCTGGTCGACGATATCGCCTCATCCGGTCGGACCCTCACCGAGGCGGCGCGCCAACTGGTCGGCATGGGGTTCGCGCGACCGGATTGCGTGGTCGTGCATCCGCTTTTTGCCGGCGATGCAGCGCAGGTTCTGGGTGGGCTTGTCGAAAGGATCGTCAGCACGAACGCGGTTGCACATGCGTCGAATGATATAGACGTCATGCCAGCGATCGCGGAGGCCGTTCGCCACCGGATTGAATGGCGTGCTGCGCGTCAGTTCTAAGACGGAAATGAACGCCCGGCAAACGCTGTGCGCGTCCTCATCCATTGACCCTAAACGAGTCCGAACCAATCTCCTGAGATCTCCCTTTCGGAGAAAATCGCGGCAGGGAAGGAGGATATGTCGTGTCGCACACACGCTCGTTCATCGATCCCCTCGACGTTGCTGGGCACCTGAAGCTTGAGCCCGAAGTAAAGCGCGCCACCCTGCTATCCTGGGCGTCCGATCGCGCAGCCGTCAAGGGCCAACCCGCCCCCCTCGCCCGCCGGGCGCCAGTAACCCGCTGCCGGTCGACGATGTGATGGAAGCGTAGCGATGGCTCGATCGCGCCGAGGGCGGCGCGGGCAACTCGCATGCATCGTCCGGAGCAGAGACCCGGCAATGAGCCGCAGCGACCGCGGCATTGGTGTGAGCGGAGTAGCCGAACCCTCACAGTTTCGCTGTCCTTCGCCGTTTTGCCTCGCCAAATTTTTACTCTTGACCTGGGACCATAGTCCAACGTGCAGAGAAGTATCCCTTGAAGCGCTGCCCTCGCGGCACTGCGTATTGATCGATCTCGGGGGCTATGGGGAACAAGCGCGTCGTGCATATCGTCGATGACGAAGAGACAATACGAAAAGCACTAAGTTTCACGTTGCGGACCGCAGGGTTTGCCGTAGAAGCCTACGCTTCGGGGCCGGAGTTTCTGTTGAGCGCAGAGGACGCCGAGAAAGGCTGCGTGGTTCTCGACATGCACATGCCCGACATGGACGGCCTGCAGGTTCAGGCGGAGCTGACGCGACGCGGTATCGACATGCCCGTCGTGGTGCTGACGGGCAATGGCGATCCTACGCTCGCCGTACAGGCGATGAAGGCGGGCGCTGCCGACTTTCTCGCCAAACCGGTCGAGAAGGCCGCATTGCTCGGCGCGATCTACCGCGGCTTCAGCTGGCTTGAGAGTATAGCCCGTCGTGCCTCCGAACAGGCCGACGCTCTTTCGAAAGCCGCGAGACTGACGCAGCGCGAACGGGCCGTTCTGAGAGGAATTTCGCGAGGCTATCCAAATAGCCTTATCGCAGATGAACTCGGCGTCACGTCGCACACGGTCGAGCTGCATCGGGCCAGTCTGATGATCAAACTCAACGCGCAAAGCCTGCCCGACCTGTTGCGGATCGCTTTCGCCGTCGACCTGCACGAATCGACCGAAAACGGGCACCCCTAAAATTCTCGGCCGTGCGATGCCGGATGCTACGCGGATCGGGCCGCGGCCAGTTCGGCGATGATCGGACAATCCGGCCGCTCGTCGCCTTGGCAGCGCTCGGCCAGGTCGATTAGCGTGTCGCGCAGCGCCGTCAACGCCTCGGCTTTGCGCTGAAACTTATCGGCGCGGGCAAGGGCAAGCCGCTTCACCTCCGCGCTGGCACGGCCGGTATTGGCCCAAAGGCTGAGCAACGTGCGGATCTCCTCGATCGGGAAGCCGAGATCGCGGGCATTGGCGATAAACCGGAGGCGATGGAGGTCGCGCTCGCCATAGTCACGATAGCCAGCACCCCGACGCGCCGGCGCCGGGATGAGGCCGATCTTTTCATAATGGCGGATCATCCGCTCAGAGACGCCGCTCTGCCGTGACGTCTCGCCGATGTTCACAGTGCTTTCCGGTTGAGGCGCAGCGCGTTGGTGACCACGCTCACCGAAGAGAGCGCCATCGCCGCCGCCGCGATAATGGGCGAGAGCAGAATACCGAACAGCGGATAGAGCGCACCCGCCGCTACGGGCACGCCCGCGACATTGTAGATGAAGGCGAAGACGAGATTCTGGCGGATGTTCGACATGGTCGCTTGGCTGAGCCGCCGCGCCCGGACGATGCCAGTCAGGTCGCCCTTGAGCAGCGTGACGCCAGCGCTCTCGATCGCGACGTCGGTGCCGGAACCCATGGCGATGCCGACGTCGGCGGCGGCCAACGCGGGGGCGTCGTTGACACCGTCGCCGGCCATGGCGACGACCCGCCCCTCGCGCTTGAACCTGGCGACCACGGCGCTCTTCTGATCGGGCAGCACCTCGGCTTCGACCTCGTCGATGCCCAGGCGTCGGGCGACCGCTTCCGCGGTCGTGCGGTTGTCGCCGGTCAGCATGACCACGCGAATGCCCTCCGCCTTGAGCGCGGCGAGCGCTTCTGGTGTCGTGGCCTTCACCGGATCGGCGATCGCGAAGGCGCCGCCGACTGTGCCGTCGACCCCGATGAAGATCGCGGTGGCGCCATCCCGGCGCAGCGCGTCGGCCTGGCTGGCGAGCGCATCGGTCGCAACCCCTTTGTCGGCAAGGAACTGCGCATTGCCGAGGACGATGCGCCGCCCTTCGACCGTGCCGAGCGCACCGCGCCCGGTCGGCGAGTCGAAGTCGATGACGTCGCTCGTGACGATGCCGCGATCCTTCGCGGCCTCGACGATTGCCAACGCGAGCGGATGCTCGGACGCCCGCTCGACCGAGGCGGCAAGACGCAGCAGCTCGGCTTCGTCGAAGCCGGGCGCCGGCACGACCTGGGTGACGGCAGGCCGGCCTTCGGTCAGCGTACCTGTCTTGTCGACGACGAGAGTGTCGACCTTCTCCATATGCTCGAGTGCTTCGGCATTTTTGATGAGGACACCGAGCCCGGCGCCGCGGCCGACCCCGACCATGATCGACATCGGCGTTGCCAGCCCCAGTGCGCAGGGACAGGCGATGATCAGCACGGCGACCGCCGCCACCAGCCCATAGGCGAAGCGCGGCTCGGGACCCCAGATGCCCCAGGCGATGAACGCGACGGCCGCGACCGCGATGACCACGGGCACAAACCAGCCCGACACCTGATCGGCCATGCGCTGGATCGGCGCGCGCGAGCGCTGCGCCTCAGCGACCATCTGGACGATGCGTGCGAGCATGGTATCGCGGCCGACCTTGTCGGCGACGATCACCAGCGCACCGGTCTGGTTGAGCGTGCCGCCGATCACTGTGTCGGCCTTTGCCTTGGTGACGGGCATGGATTCGCCGGTGACCATCGACTCGTCGAGCGAGGAGCGGCCGTCCTCGACTACGCCGTCGACCGGCACCTTCTCGCCCGGCCGCACCCGCAGGCGGTCGCCCACCGCAACCAGATCAAGGCTGATTTCCTCTTCGTTCCCATCAGAACCGATCCGGCGCGCGGTCTTTGGTGCAAGGTTGAGCAGCGCCTTGATCGCGCCCGAGGTGCGTTCCCGCGCGCGCAGTTCGAGCATCTGGCCGAGCAGCACGAGGACGGTGATCACCGCGGCCGCCTCGAAATAGACGGCAACCATGCCGTCCTCGCCGCGGAAGGCCGGCGGGAACAGCTGAGGCGCGAGCGTCGCGATGACGCTGTAGATCCAGGCGACCCCGGTCCCCATCGCGATCAGGGTGAACATGTTGAAGTTGCGGGTCTTGAGCGAGGCCCAGCCACGCTCGAAGAACGGCCAGCCCGCCCACAGCACGACGGGTGTCGCCAGCACGAACTGGATCCATACCGAGATAGACATCGGCACGAGGCGATGGATCGCGGGAAAGACATGCGCGCCCATCTCGAGGATCAGCACCGGGAGAGCCAGCACGAGGCCGACCCAGAAGCGCCGCGTGAAATCGACTAGCTCGTGGCTGGGGCCGCTGTCGGCGGTCACGGTCGCGGGTTCGAGCGCCATGCCGCAGATCGGACAGGACCCGGGATGGTCCTGGCGGATCTCGGGATGCATCGGGCAGGTCCAGATCGTGCCTTCGGGCGCCGCGACCGGCGGCGTCGGCGGGCCGAGATAGCGCTCGGGATCGGCGATGAATTTGGTCCGGCAGCCCGCGCTGCAGAAATGATAGCTTTCACCGCTATGCTCGGCGTGATGCGCCGTGGTCGCCGGGTCGACGGTCATGCCGCAGACCGGGTCCTTGACGCCGGTCGCCGCTTTAGCGGTGCCGTGGCCGCCGCAGCAACCGCCGCCATGCGCCGCTCCATGTGTCTCGTTCATCGCCTCGCTCCTTTCGACGCCTGACGATCTAGGGTCTGACACCGTGTCAGGGTCAATACGTAATCGCCTAAGTGGCCAAATCGGCGGGCCCGTTCGCTTGGCCGCCATCAGGCCGGGGAGCACGCCGTCGGCATTGGGCTGGGTATCGTCGATGCCATCGAGCCCGCTGCACGGTCAGGCGGAAGGCGAGCCGCATGAGACCCGTGCTGGCGGCCATAATCGGCGATTACCAGGCGCCAATCCGGGCGCAGCATGGCAAGCATGGCGGCACGCCACCGCTTCTCCCGCGCCCACAGGCGGATCGCGCGATCATAGTCTTTCGTCGATCCAGTCCCGCGCGGCGGGGTGTACGATTGCATTGGCTTCTCCCAACGCGAGGCGTTCGAAACGATAAACTACATCGACATGGGTGGCGACAGTGTCCCCAGCCAGGCGACCAGCCCGAGAATGACGATCGCAAGACCGCCTTCGACGACGAGGCTCGCGCGCAGCAGCGCCTGCGCCCGTGGCGCGTCCTCTTCCTCGATCGCCTGCGCAAGTGCCGGGGTCAGGCGATAACGGTTGAGCGCGGCCAGGCCCAGCATGCCGGCGAAGAGCAGCAGCTTGGCGATGAGCAGCAGGCCGTAGGTCGACTGCCCGAGAGACGCGATGTTGCCCGGGCCGACCAGGAACCAGCCGTTCACCGTCCCGGTCAGGATCAGCAGGGCGACGATGATCGTGCCGACGAGGGAGAAGCCCCGCAGCGCTTCCTCGGCGAGCATGACCCGGTCCATGTCTTCAGTGGCGAGATCATCGGTTGCGAGCCTGGTAAGAACCAGCGCAAGGAATGCGGCAAGCGCGCCGACCCAGGCGCCCGCGGCGAGCAGATGGATGAGATCGGCCCCCAGTTGCAGCCAGCCCGCCTCGCCTTCGCCGGCCGCGCCATGCCCGCTCCAGGCGAGGGTCGCGAGTGCGACCGCGCCTGCCAGAGTGGAGGCGATGAAGGCAGGACGGGATTGCCGGCGATAGAAGGGGATGGAGAGCAGAAGAACGAGGAGCGCGACGAGGCGCGCCTTCAGCGCCGTTCCCATGGACGTGCCGTTGAACAGCTCTGCGACCATGGAAAGATCAGGCTGGGTGAGCGGCAGCCCGGTCATGGCCGCTGCCTGCAACGCGAACCCCAGCGCCGACAGCAGGAGGGCGAGACAGGCGAGACCGGCCACCATTGCTACCATCGGCAGATGCCGCTGTACCATCCGGCCGCCGCCGGGCGCATAGAGCGCGAACAGCGGCAGGCCGAACAACAGGCCGAGATCGACGTAGAGCGCCCAGCGGACGGCGACGAGTGCCACGTCGTTCATGGCGTCACTTGACGGTAAAGGCGAGATTGCCCTGGATGCGGTGCGTGTCGGTCGAGACGACGTGCCAGGCGACCTGATAGCTGCCCGCCATGAGCGGCTTGGCGAGCGTCAGCACGAGCGTCTTGTCGCCTTCGACGGACGTCTTGAAGCCGGTTACCGCCATGCGGTGGTTGGGCATGCCGGGCATGCCGGTCATCACGATCTCGGCGCCCGACAGCTTCGGCATCAGACCTTCACTGAAGGTGAGCGTGATACGCGAAGGCGCCGAGACGCTGGCGTTCGCGGCGGGCGTCGAGGACACAAGCTTGGGATGCGCGTAGGCCGGAGCAGAAACACTCAGGCCGACGGCGGCGATAACTGCGAGAGGCGAAAAGAAACGCATTGGAACATTCTCCTGTAGATCCCATGAGACAATACGCAGCCCGAGCCCCCACCCCTCGCAATTATTCTTTTCAATCTACAGCAAGGGTTCCTGGACCATCGTGCGTATTGAAGGATGAAGACGGAGAAGCGCCATGGATGAACTTGACCACCTGCTCTCGCGGTTGCGCGATGCGCCTCTCGATCCCAGGCTCGGCGGCCTGGAAAGCCGGGTCATGGCGGAAATAGCGCGCATCCGGGCCATACCAAGCCTTGGCGCTATGACGTTCGGCATCGCGGCCGCAACCGCGCTGTTCATCGGAATTGCCGGCTCGGCAGTTCCGACACGGTCTGCTGATGCCAAACCGCTATCGCCCTTCGATGCTCGGCTCGCGCTTGCGCCCTCGACGCTGCTGAGCTCGCAGTGATGCGCGACCGCCGCCGGCTCCTGCTCCTCGTCCTGGTGACCTTCGCCGCGGCGATCGCTGGCGTTGTCATTGGCCGCGTCTATGTGGTTCCAGTGCGCCCGGTCGAAAATGAGCTGCACGAGCTGCTCCATCGCGATCTGAAGCTGAATTCAGCGCAACACAGCCGACTCGAGACAATCGAGAAGAACTACGCGATCCGGCGTCAAGCGCTGGAGGCCGAATTGCGCGCCGACAATGCGCGTCTCGCGGAAGCGATCGAAGCGGAGCATGGCTATGGCCCGCAAGTCGCAACTGCGGTGGATCGCTCGCACCAGGCCATGGGCGCGCTGCAGAAAGAAACACTTGAGCATATCTTCGCGATGCGGGCCGTGCTGCGCCCGGATCAGACGGACAAATTCGACGACGCCGTGGTGAAAGCGCTGACGGCCAAATCCGAATGACCGCGTGCCTCCCCGACTGCTCGGACGGGGAGCTCGCGGCTCTGGCGCTTGGAGGCCGGCAAGCGGCCTATGGCGAGCTGGTCCGCCGGCATCAAGGTTGGGTTCACCGGCTCGTGCGCAGCCATGTCGGATCTATGGATGAGGCATTGGATGTCACCCAGGCGAGCTTCGTCGCGGCCTTTGCCGCACTCAACCGCTATGACGTAACCCGACCCTTCCAGGTCTGGATGTCCCGGATTGTCATCAACAAATGCCATGACTGGCGGCGTCGGCGAGCGGTTCGAAATTTCTTTGCCCTAGCCCTACCGCTCGGCGAGGCGGACGGCGTCGCCGACGACGCACCGCTGCCCGATCAGGCGATCGGGGCCGAACAGCAGCTCGCGCAAGCAATGAAAGCGATTGCTGCCCTGCCGTCTTCCCTCAAGGACACGCTTATTTTGCGTACGATCGACGAGAAATCGGAAGCTGAAACCGCCGAAATTCTCGGGATCAGCCAGAAGGCGGTCGAAACGCGCCTCTATCGAGCTAGGGCACGCCTTTCGGAAATATTAAAGAAAGTTTGAGGGGGATGAGGCCATGCTGCGTATTCCCAATAGGTACGCCCTCTTTCTTAAAGCTGAGACAACCGAATGATTTCTGCTCTCGACCGCCGCCAGTTCCTCCGCGGCGCGGCCCTCGCCGGCGGCGGCGCAGCATTGTCAGCCTGGCTGCCGGCCTGGGCGCAGACGATCTCGCCGGGGATGCGACCGACGCTGCCGACCGTGTCCGGCGAAGACATTACGCTCACCATCGCCCGGCAGTCGATGACCATCGACGGGCGCAAGTTCCGGGCAATCGGCCTCAACGGCACGGTCCCCGCCCCGCTGATCCGGCTGCGCGAGGGCCAGCGCGTGCGGCTCAACGTCATCAATCAGCTGGAGGAGGACAGCTCGATCCACTGGCACGGGCTGATCCTGCCGGCCAATATGGACGGTGTGCCGGGCGTGTCTTTTCCGGGCATCAAGCCGGGCTCGAACTACCTCTACCAGTTCTCCGTCGTGCAAAGCGGCACCTACTGGTACCACAGCCATTCAGGCCTGCAGGAACAGGAAGGCCATTACGGCCCGATCATCATCGATCCCGCCGGTGCCGATCCGGTCGCCTATGACCGCGAGCATGTCATCGTGCTCGCCGATCACAGCGCGCTCTCGCCGCAGGCGATCTTCCGGCGCCTCAAGGTCAACCCCGGCCATTTCAATTTCCAGCGCCAGACCCTGGCCGGGCTCCTGTCGGGCAAGGATCAGCCGCTCAAGGACCGGCTCGACTGGGGCCAGATGCGGATGGACCCGGCCGACATCTCCGATGTGACCGGATCCACCTACACCTATCTCGTCAACGGCCATGGTCCGATGGACAACTGGACCGCGCTCTTCACCCCGGGCGAACGGGTGCGGCTGCGGGTCATCAATGCGTCGGCGATGACCACCTTCAACGTCCGCATCCCCGGCCTGCCGCTGACCATCGTCCAGGCCGACGGGCAGAATGTGGTGCCGGTCACCGTCGACGAGTTCCAGGTTGGTGTTGCCGAGACCTACGACGTCGTTGTCAGCCCAGGCGATGACAAGGCCTACACCCTTGTCGGCGAGGCGATCGACCGCTCGGGCATGGCGCGTGCCACGCTCGCGCCGCGCGCCGGCATGGCCGGCGAGGTTCCCCCCTTACGCAAACGGCCGCTCGCCGACATGAAGGACATGGGCATGGACATGTCCTCGATGCCGGGCATGGAAGGCATGGACATGTCGGGCGGCGCTATGCGGGGCGTCGATCCGACGGCCGAGAAGAACGCGTCCGCGCGCCTCGCGACCGGCGCGGCGGCAGCGATGGCGACCATGGACAATAGCGCCATGGCAGGCATGGATCATTCGGGGATGGATCATTCCGCGATGAGCGGGATGGACCACGGCGCGATGGGCGCCGATGGCCAGATGGCGGGCATGGACCATGGCGGGCACGCGATGGGGTCGATGAAGATGCGAGACTTCTCGAACGCGCCGCAGGTGAAGCGCGACCCGAGCGTCCAGACCATCTCGCCGATGCCCGTCGACCGCACCGGCGAGCCCGGCCAGGGCCTCGCCGACGTCGGCCACAAGGTGCTTGTCTACAGGGACCTGATGGCGCTCGATCGCAATCCGGACGTGCGCGCGCCGAGCCGCAGCATCGACATTCACCTCACCGGCAACATGGAGCGGTTCATGTGGTCGTTCGACGGCGAAAAAATGTCGGACCATCACGAGCCGATCCCCTTCATCGAAGGCGAGCGGGTGCGCGTCAATCTCATCAACGACACGATGATGGGGCATCCGATCCATATTCACGGGCATTTTTTCGAGCTGGTGACGGGGCATGGCGATCATGCGCCACGCAAGCATACGGTAATCGTCCAGCCCGGCGGCAAGGTGACCTGGGACTTCACCGCCGACGCGGTCGGCGACTGGGCCTTCCACTGTCATCTCCTCTACCACATGCATGCCGGGATGATGCGGGTCGTGAGCGTCCGTCCGAAGGGAGACGCGTAATGACCCGCATCCTCACGCCGCTGGTGAGCGCGATCGCCCTTTTCGCTGCCGCGCCCGCCTTTGCCCAGGATCATTCAATGCACGGCATGCCCGGCATGGCGCCGCCGGGCGAGGTGCCGCCGGCGCAGGAGAAGAAGAAGGACAAGGCCGCCGCCAGGCCGCGCGCTCAGACACCAGCGCCAGACGCCACCTCGGCGATGGACCATTCGCAGCACCAGGCCAGTCCTGCGCCGCAGGGAGATGCGGCCGGTCAGCCGCAACCCGCGTCTCCCGCGATGCCGGACATGCCGGGCATGGACCACTCCCAGCATCAGGACGGCGCGATGCCGGACATGCCCGGGATGGACCATTCGCAGCATGGCCAGACCGCCATGCCCGGCATGCAAATGACCGGCACGGCGCTTCCGGCCGGCAATGCGCCCCCGCCGCCTCCCCCCAGCGACCACTTCGCCGATCGTGATTTTCCCGGCGCCGAGATGGCGCGCTCACGCGACATCATGATGAAGGACAGCGGCGGCAACAATTTCGGGCAGGTGCTGCTCAACCTGTTCGAGTATCAAGCGCATAGCGGTCGCGATGGCTATCGCTGGGATGGCGAAGGCTTTTACGGCGGCGATATCAACCGGCTCTGGCTCAAGAGCGAGGGCGAAGGCGAGTTCGGCCGCGGCATCGACAGCGCGGAGGTGCAGGTGCTCTATAGCCGGGCCATCGACCCCTATTTCAATCTTCAGGGCGGTATCCGCCAGGACTTCGGCCGCGGGCCCGACCGCACTTACGCGACGGTCGGCGTCGAGGGCCTGGCTCCCGGCATGTTCGAAGTCGAAGGCGCGCTGTTCCTCTCGACCAAGGGCGATGTTCTGGGCCGGGTCGAGGGCTATTACGACCAGCGCATTACCCAGCGCCTGATCTTGCAGCCGCGCGCCGAGGTCAATTTCGCCGCGCAGGATATTCCGGAGAACGACATCGGTTCGGGGCTGGTCAACATAGAGCTCGGCGCGCGCCTGCGCTATGAGTTCAGCCGCCAGTTCGCACCCTATATCGGCGTCTCTTATCTGCGCAAAGCCGGCGACACGGCGCGGCTGTCGAGGCTTGCCGGCGAGGACGTCCATGCGACCAGCTTCGTCGCCGGCGTTCGCTTCTGGTTTTAGCATCAGGACGGCTGATGGCGGGGGCGAACAGGAGAGCGGGGCGTTACACTCATACCAAGGTCGGCCGGCGCCGAGCGAAGGAGATACGCCATGGACCATTCGTCCCACATGAACACCCGGAAGATGGGCGCCTATTGGAGCCTTGCCGTTCAGACCGTCATCAGCGGCGTCATCATGTATCTGGTGATGTTCGTCATGATCGACGGGCTCGACAGCTTCTACAACAACCTCAACATGCTCTACATGACGCTGATGATGGTCGCGCCGATGGTGGTGCTGATGATCGTCGCCATGCGGCACATGTTCGCGTCGAAAGCCGCCAACATCGCGCTGATCGCCGCGTCGCTGGTCGCCTTCTTCGGCAGCTTTGCGCTCATCCGCACCCAGACCACGATCGGCGACACGGCCTTTCTGCGCTCGATGATCCCGCATCATTCCGGGGCGATCCTGATGTGCCAGGAAGCAAAGCTCAGCGATCCGGAAGTCATCCGGCTTTGCGAAGCGATCAAGCGCTCGCAGCGGCAGGAAATCGACGAGATGAAGGCCATACTCGCGCGGCGCTGAGTGGCACGGTCGGGCTACGCCCGGATCCGTGCGCCCGGCCAGGCCCGTGAGCCGGGACGATGGTCGACACGAGGCGCGGGCCGGACGAGATTGCCAGCGACGTAGCGCGGCTTGCGCCGCTGTTCCTGCGACAGGCTGGCGGCCACGTCCTGACGCTGCTCGATCCTGCCGGGATCGTGCTAAGCTATAATGAAGAAGGCGAGCGTGCCGAATGCTGGCCCCTCGATCGCGTCCTGGGACAGCCCCATGACCTGTTCTACCCGCCCGACGAGATTGCGGCCGGCCGCCCGTGCGCAGACCTGGCGGCCGCCCTTCACGAAGGCACGCTGGAGCGCGAAGCGTGGCGGGTCTGCGAGAACGGCGCGGAATATCTCGCGCGCCTGACGATCAGCGCCCTGTTCGAAGGCGACGCACATCGAGGCTTTGCCTGCATCAGTCGCGATGTCACCGACGAGGCGGCGGTCCGGGCGTCAATCGAGACCCGCGAGCAGCATCTCCAGTCGATCCTGGCGACCGTCCCCGATGCGATGATCATCATCGACGAGACCGGCGCCATCACGTCGTTCAGCGCGGCCGCCCAACGCCTGTTCGGCTATTCGGAAACCGAGCTCGTCGGCCGCAACGTCTCCTGCCTGATGCCCCAGCCCGATCGCGACCGGCACGACGAATATATCGCGCATTATCTCCAGACCGGCGAGCGCCGGATCATCGGCCTCGGCCGCGTCGTGGTCGGCCAGCGCCGCGACGGCTCGACCTTCCCGATGCAGCTGTCGGTTGGCGAGGCCGGTGAAGACGGGCAGCGGTTGTTCACCGGCTTCATCCGGGATCTCACCGCCAAGGAGCAGGATGAGCTCAGGCTCAAGGAACTGCAGGCAGAGCTGGTCCATGTCTCCCGGCTGAGCGCGATGGGCACGATGGCCTCGACCCTCGCGCATGAGCTCAACCAGCCGCTTGCCGCGGTCGCGCTCTATCTCGAGACGATCCGCGACATGCTCGACGAGCGGGACGACGAACCCTTCGTGTCGCTACGGTCGGTGATGGATGATGCGGCACAGGAAACGCTGCGGGCCGGCCACATCGTCCGGCGCCTGCGCGATTTCGTCGCCCGCGGCGAGGTCGACAAGAGCCTCCACGAGCTGCCGCGGGTCATCGCCGAGGCGAGCCAGCTCGCGCTGGTCGACGCCCGCGAGCGCGGCATCCGCAGCTTCTTTGCAGTCGATCCCGCCGCGACGCCGGTCCTCGTCGACAGGGTGCAGATCCAGCAGGTGCTGGTCAACCTGATGCGCAATGCCATCGAGGCGATGGCGGAGTGTCCGGTTCGCGACCTCAAGGTGGCGACCAGGTTGCGCCCTGACGGGCTGATCGAGGTGACCGTGGCGGATACCGGCCCCGGCATCGCCGACGAGGTCCGGGAGCAGCTCTTCACGGCGTTCAAGTCGACAAAGGCCGACGGCATGGGCCTCGGCCTTTCGATCTGCCGGACCATCATCGAAGCGCATGGGGGCCGTATCTGGATGGAGCGCCCCGTCCGCGGCGGCGCGCGCTTTCATTTTACCTTGATCCATGCGCGGGCGGAGGAGGAACATGGGGGATAGACGCGTCATCCATCTGGTCGACGACGAGGAGAGCATCCGCAAGGCGACGAGCTTTGCGCTCAAGACCGCGGGCTACGACGTCGTGACCTATGCCTCGGGCGTGGAGTTTCTCAAGGAGGCGAAGTCGGCGGCCGTCGGCTGCGTCATCCTCGACGTGCGCATGCCCGAGATGGACGGTCTCGAGGTTCAGGCCGCCATGGCAGCACGCGGGGTCAATATGCCGGTCATCGTCCTGACCGGCCATGGCGACGTGTCGGTTGCGGTGCAGGCCATGAAAGGCGGCGCGGTCGACTTTCTCGAGAAGCCCTTCGAGAAAGCCGCCCTGCTCGGCGCCGTCAGCCGCGCGTTCGCGCGTCTCGACGATGTCGACTTTCGCACTCTGGAAACCTCTGAAGCCGGCGTGCGGGTCGCTGCACTGACGCCCCGGGAGCGTGAAGTGCTGGAAGGGCTGGCGAACGGCCTGCCCAATAAGACGATCGCCTATGACCTGGGCTGTTCATCGCGAACGGTCGAGGTCCATCGCGCGAGCCTGATGGCCAAGCTCGAGGTCCGCAATTTGTCCGAAGCCCTGCGGATCGCCTTTGCCGCGGGCATGGGCCGCAAGCCGAAGTGACTGCGACCTCTACGTAGCGACGGGACGAGGCGCGATATGCGATCGATGGTGCAATCGTCACACGGGTGTCCGCTTCTCGCAATGCCATCGGTCCGTTCCACTCAGCATGATGGCAGATACACCATCCTCGTCTCCGACGACGATCCCGGCGTGCGGCGTGGCCTCCAGCTGCTGCTGAGATCGCGCGGCTATGCCGTGTGGGGATATACGACCGGCCACGCGCTGTTGGCCGACCCCCGCGCTAAGGAGGCAGACTGCGTCATCCTCGACTATCGCATGCCCGACATCGACGGATTCGCGATGCTGCGTCACCTTCGCGAGATCGGATGGTCGGGACGCGCCATCATGATCTCAGGCTTTCACGACACGCTGCTGGCCTGGCGGGCCGCCGAGGCGGGCTTCGATCACGTTCTCGCAAAGCCTTTGATCGGCAGGGCTTTGCTCGATGCGTTGGACCGGCACCGCGCCGAGGTTCTGCGAAAGCATTGAGTTATGGCGGCCGGCCCCCGGCAGCCTCAGCCCGACGCGATGTGGAAAGCCGATCTGCGCCGTCAAAGCCAGTGGCTACGTTTGAACCGGATGTAGAGCCCAATGCAGACCGCAGCGATGACGCCGAGGATGACGAAATATCCCCATTGCGTCTTCAGTTCGGGCATATTCTCGAAATTCATGCCGTAGATTCCGGCAATCGCGGTAGGCACCGCGAGGATCGCAGCCCGGGCGGCAAGCTAACGGGTGATCGCACCTTGGCGCTGCTGTTCGAGCAGGTGACTCGCCTCGAACACCGAGATCAGGATGTCGCGGATGCCGGTGATGGCGCTCTCAACCCTGAGCATGTGATCGTCGAGCTTCGAAATCTGGTGGCCGTTGTCGGCACCTTCCATGGCAAGCGGATGAAGGCCGTAATTCCCGGCGATGTCGGCAAGTTCTGTTTCGCTGGGCTGGGACATTTTGATCCACACGAAGTCATCCTTGCCGACGTGCTCGCACGCCGGATCGATCAGGGTCGCCGGCCGTAGCCGTTTGCCATTGTGACAAAGAACGGCGGCGGCGACCGGAAGCCGTGTGCCTCGCCTATTGAGACGCGCGCACAAACACTCGTCATTCTTCAAGCCCAATCGCAGGAAGAAGAAGGCGGCGCGCAGCAATTCGAGCGAGAGCTTATAGAAAATGCGGCGGAGCGTTGGGTTTCGCAGAAGGCCGCTCCCGTTCATGACGCGCGTGGCTGGGCGGCGCGCTGCCACATCAAGGGCACGCGACTGCGAAGGTCTGCGCACCCTTGATTGGCGACCGCGAGGGTTTTCCTCTCTTGCGATGGTACCAAGCGATTGCCCGTGTGGCGCCTCTGCAATCGTGTCGGATGACTATACCTAAGTATCGGATAACGGCGCTGACGACAGGGTTGCCGGGCCCCGGTGAGGCGCGTCGCACCGCGCGGAGACGAAAGCTGGAAGACGGAAAAGCTCAACTGTCGAAAGCGACCGAGCGCGCGAGCGCTTCCTGGGACTGCAGAAAGGCGAGCCGCGATTGCAGCGCCGCCTGGACAACGCCGAAAGCGTCACCCCCCAGAGTCACGCGCAGCGGCGGATGGTCGCTGGTTGCGACATCAACGATCGCTTGCGCGATCTTTTGCGGGTCGAGCGTGTAGAGCTCGTTTCCGGCGGTCTCGAACATCTTGCGGATATGGCCGGCGGGCGTATCGCGATACGCGGCGATCTCGCTGGCGAATTGCAGATTGTGGCTGAAGCTGGTGCGCGCCCCGCCCGGCTCGATCAGTGTCACGAACAGGTTGAAGGGTTCAAGCTCCTGGCGGAGGCATTCGCTGAAGCCCTCCAGGCCTCATTTGGCCACATGATAGAGACTGCTCGTCGGAAGCGAGCCCTGACCACTAGCGCTGGAGATCTGGATGATCCGGCCGCTCCCGCGCAGCCGCATGGCGGGGACAAAGGCGCGGGTGATGTGGATGGGCGCCATGAGATTGAGCGCGATCTGGCCTTCGACCTCGGCGTCCGACATCTCTTCGGTGGCGCCGATCACGCCGCCGCCGGCGTTGTTGACCAGAATATCGACGGGTCGACGCGCCTGCGCCCGGGCCACGACCGCAGCAATATCGTCCTTGACCGTGACGTCGAGCGCTTCGACGCGCAGCTGGCTCGGATATTTCGCCGCGAGATCATCGAGGCTTTCGGGCTTGCGGGCCGTCGCGGTAAGGTCGTCGCCAGCGGCCAGGATCAGTTCGGCCAGATGGCGGCCGATACCGCTGGACGCGCCCGTGAGAAACCAGTGATTGGACATATGTTACTCCATATATTACCAACTGGTAGGTAACTTGAAACCTGGAATGCGTCAATGCTTGGAGGTGTGATGAAGCAACGAACCCGGCGGAATGCCGCACAGAGCCGCGAGACGCTCCTGGCTGCAGCGACCGAGGAGTTCGCGTCCCATGGGCTGGCGGGCGCGCGGATCGACCGGATTGCGCAGGCGGCGGGTATCAGCAAGCCGATGCTCTACACCTATTTCGGGGACAAGGAGGCGCTCTTCGATGCCGCGCTGACGCAGGAAGTGATGGACGCGGCGCAGGCCGATCGCTTCGATCCCAATGATCTTGAGGGTTATGCGGGGCGCACCTATGACTTGCTGGTCGAACGCCCGCGCCTGTGGAGGCTGCTGACCTGGCATCATTTGGAGCGTGGCCAGGATGTTCTGATGCTCCCGGCCGGCGAGGTCCTTCTCGGGGAGAAGCTGGACGGGATCGCAGCGGCGCAGGCCGAGGGGCGGATCGTCGCCGACTTCACGCCCCTGGATGTCGTCCGGCTTGTCGCCGCCCTCACCCAGCTCTGGTGCATGACCGGAGCTGCACGCGACGCTGCCGAGCACGCGGCGCGCCGGGCGACGATCATGCGGGCGGTGGGGCGACTGCTGCGCGTGTGATCGTGCGAGGCGCGAGCTGCACGCCCGCGCGCCGACCGGGACACAGCAAGCATTTTTCGCAACCTGCCGTACTGCCCAGCGGCAAAATCAGGGCGGCTCATGCACAAGCCGGCCCGTCGGCTCCGCGGATGCGATCGACGTTCGAGGACTGCGCCGCCACTGCCGAACCGGATTGGATCATCGCCAAGTGACCCAGTGGCTGCGCGACGATCTCAGGTCGCCGGACTCGTCGCACGACGTTTCGTCAGGAGTCGTTTCATCTGCCTCAAAAGGCGAACCTGCGGCTCAATCCGGAAGAAGGCGCGACACATCCAGGAAACGAGGATCAAATGCGGTCCGCATCGGTATTACTTTCCCTGGCGCGTGCAAGCTCAGCAAAGGACTAATGTTCCCGGAGCATCTCTAGCGCTATACCTAGGTATATCACGCCGACACCAATAACATGTGATCATGCCGCTTCGCATTCTTGCCGGCCAAATGTCCCGATCATCAAATCGAAGCGTGCGAGGCTGTATTACGATATGATATTCTATCTCCTATCTCAGCAGCTTTGCAAATGAGCGCTCGCAAAAATATCTCTTCAGTCATGAGGGTTCGACGTCTGGCGTGCGTATTATAGTTATATCTATATCTAAATTTCACGAGAATAAGGTATTGGAAAAACAGGAAAAATACTGTTGACCTGTATATACAACTGATGTTGTCTGTGGCTGTTCTAAAACGTCAGGGGGATTGCACATGACCATCAGGATGGCCCTGCTCGGCAGCGCCGCCATCGTCGCGGGCTACGCCGCGCCGGCTCTCGCTCAGGCCGATCCGACACCGCAGCCAAAAGCACAAGTCCTGGGGGATGACAGCGACATCGTCGTTACCGGCTCACGAATCCGTCGGCAGGATCTGGCCGGGGTTGGACCGGCCACCGTGGTCACCGCCGAGCAGATCCAAAATACCGGCATCGTCAATATCGAAACCGCCTTGCAGCGTTTGCCGGCCAATGCCGGCTTCGCGGGCAACCAGACATCGGCCTACTGGACCAACAACGGTTATGGCACTGCTCAGGTCAATCTGCGCGGCCTCGGCATCAAGCGCACACTCGTGCTCCTCAACGGCCGACGCCTCGTCGCGGGCGGCACCGGCGCCAATTCCTCACCCGATCTCAACATGATCCCGGTCGTGGCGCTGGCACGCACCGATGTCCTCAAGGATGGCGCGTCCGCTATCTACGGGGCCGATGCCATGGCCGGCGTGGTCAACCTTGTCACGCGCACCGATTATGAAGGCCTGGGTCTCAGCGTCCGACAAGGCATTACCGAGCGCGGCGACGGCTCCGATCTCACCGCGGACCTACTTTGGGGCATTCGCAACGATCGTGGCGGGTTCATGGCAGCAGTCACCTACCAGAAGACCAGCGCCGTCAACATGGCCTCGCGTGCGCCCTGCTCGCTCGCTGAAACGACGCCGGGCTCGCTGAGCTGCGTCAACAGCGCCTCGACGATCGGCGGACGCGCGGTGCTGCCCAACGGCCAACAGATCAACTTCAACCAGGTACCCGGAGGGAACGGGAACTTCTACGAGCCTTACAGTCCCGCCAAGCACAACTTCAACTCGAACCCGTTTCTCAATGCGGTCAGCCCAGTCGAGCGCGTCAGCACGGCCTTCTTCGCGGACTATGCGCTGACCGACGGTATCCAGGCGTTCGGCGAGTTCCTCTATACGTTCCGCAAGTCGAATCAGATCGCGACACCCGGCACGCTGCGCAATCTCTCGATACCAGCCAGCAATCCGACCAATCCGACCGGCCAGAACCTGGTCCTGGCCCAGCGCCGCCTCGCCGAACCCGGCGCGCGCCACTTCTTCCAGGAGACCGATACCTGGCAAGGCACCTTCGGGCTGCGCGGCAAGCTGGCGAACGACTGGGCCTGGGAAGTCGCGGGCAGCTTCGGGCGTAACACGGCCGTCGACGGCTCGACCAACATCGCCAATCTCGAGCGCGTCGCGAACACGCTCGACAGGAGCAAATGCTCCAGCACGGCGGGCGCGGCCATCCCCTGCGGTGACTATCTTGGGTTCGGAGACCTGACACCTCAGGTTCTGGATTATATTCTGTTCACCTCGCGCGATCGCGGAGGCAACGAACTCGGCACGGTCACGGCTGACCTCAACGGCGATCTCTTCTCCCTTCCAGCCGGCGCGGTGTCCTTCGCCACCGGCGTGGTCTATCGGCGCGAAAAAGGCTGGCGCGATCCCGACCCGTTGACGGTGCTCGGCGTGGCGAACGTCAATCAGCAGGATCCTATTTCGGGCTCGAGCACCGCCAAGGAAGCCTATCTCGAGCTATCGGTGCCGGTGCTTGCCAACACAGCTTTCGCCAAGGCGCTCACGCTCGATGGCGCAGTCCGCTACTCAAACTATAATCTCTTCGGGAGCGACTGGAATTACAAGCTCAGTGCCGACTGGGTAGTCAATGACAGCATCCGTCTGCGCGGCACTTATGGGACGGGCTTTCGCATTCCCAACGTGCCGGAGCTTTTCGGCGGCGTCTCGGAAGGCAATCTGACCACGACCGATCCCTGCTCGCGCTACACCTCCAGCGGCAACGTGACCTTGATCGCCAATTGTCAGGCGTCCGGTGTGCCGGCCAACTATACGCAGCTCGGCACCACGATCCTCACCACAGTGGGCGGTAACCAGAGCCTTCGGCCCGAAAGCTCCACGACCTGGACCGTTGGTACGGTGATATCGCCGCGCGGCATCATCCCAGGGTTGTCGCTGACGGCAGACTGGTTCGACATCAAGATCAAGGACGCGATCCGGGCCATTCCCGGCTCGACCAAGCTCGCAGTCTGCTATGCGAGCCAGAACCTGTCGCACCCGTTCTGCAGCGACTTTACGCGCAGCGCGCTGACCGGCGAGGTCACTTACCTCTCCGCCCAGCCCATCAACACCGGCCGCGAGGAGATGAATGGTCTCGATCTGGGTCTGGTGTACAGTGGTGCGGTGGGCGAGGTGAAGATCTCCTTGGATCTCAACATGACCTATCTCAACAAATATGTCGTAAACCCCTTCCCCGGCGGCGCGCCGATCTATTTCGACGGGTTTATCGGGGGCGGCAATGGCGGCTATCCGAAATGGCGTGGTTATGGCGTGCTGACGGCGGAAAAGGACGGCATCAGCGCGACCTGGTCGACACAATGGATCGGCAAGGCGACCGACTTCAACGCATCGGCCGGCGACATCGGCTACCGCACGCCGAACGTCTTCTACCACAATCTTCAGCTTGCCTTCGCGATCGACGAGAAGACACGTTTCCAGATCGGGGCCGATAATCTGTTCGACCGCAAGGCGCCCTATATCCAGAGCTTCACCGATGCCAACACCGACACGATGACCTATGATCTGCTCGGACGGCGCTTCTACGCCGGCTTCCGAACCGCGTTCTGAAGGGCAGCACATGGCAATTCGCTGGCCTTTGGTCATCCGCCGGACGCACAAGTGGCTGGCCCTGATCGTCGGCGTCCAGGTTCTGCTCTGGACGCTGACCGGCTTCTATATGGTGGCCGTCCATATCGACATCATCCATGGCGACGATCTGGTCCGCCCACCGGTCGTCGCCCCCATCGAGCTTGCGAGCTTCGTCCCGCCGGCGCGGATTGTTCAATCGGCTCCCGACGCGTCCGAGATCCGCCTGCAACGGTTCATGGATCAGCCCGTCTGGCGCGCGCAAACCCCGGGTGGTCCAAGACTCTTCGATGCAGGTTCGGGACAGCCCATCCCCGATTTGAGCGAGGCACAAATCCGCGCCGCCGCTCGGCGCATCTACAGCGGCACCGGGGACATCGTCGCAGCCCGGCTGCTGACGACGGCGCCACTGGAAATGCAGGCGCGCAAGCCTCCCTATTGGCAGGTCGAATTCGATGCCTGGAACCGGCCAACCCTGTATCTCTCTCCGCAGACCGGTGAGCTGATCTCGCGCCGCCATGCGCTGTGGCGCGTGTTCGATTTCGCGTGGATGCTGCACATCATGGACTATGACGATCGCTCCGACGTCAACAATCCGCTGCTGCGCGTGGCGACCTGGAGTGCCCTTGCCATGGCGCTGGCCGGGGCTTGGCTGCTGCTTTGGTCGTTCCCGCGGCGCAGGAAGAAGAAGGCATGAAGAAAATCCGGTTCACCCCGCTCTTTTTTCGGCGCATCCACAAATGGGTCGGCCTGATCCTGGGCGTGCAGTTTCTCCTTTGGGCTCTGAGCGGCTCGATGATGGCCTTGCTCGATCAGGAGAAGGTCGGCGGACACAGTGCGCAGGCCAGCCATCAGCACGCCCTACCTGCCGGTGACTATATTGCGCCGGCAAAGCTCGCTCTTGATGGTCCCGTGCTCGGCATCGCCTTGCGGTCCCTTGCCACACGCCCCGTCTACGAGCTTCGATCCACCACGGGCACGCGGCTAATCGACGCGACGAGCGGCGCCCCGGTTCGGGTCGACGAGCAGGTCGCGCGCGACGTCGCGACGATGGTGAATGAAGCACCGATCCGCAAGGCAACGTTGCTCGCCGAACCGAATGTGGAAGCGCGCGAGCACGAAGGCACCATGTGGCGACTGGATTTCGCGGACGCAGAGAACAGCAGCGCCTACATCTCCGCCGACACCGGCCGATTCCTGGTCATGCGCGGCGACACATGGCGCACCTGGGATTTCTTCTGGATGCTCCACAATATGGACTATGTGAACCGCACCAGCTTCAATCACCCGCTGATCGTCTTCGTTGCGTTCGGTACTTTGTGGCTGTCGGGGACGGGCTTCTACCTGCTGTTTAAGAGCTTCAGTCGCGCCGACGTGCGATGGTTGCGGCGCAGGCGCAAATCGGCCGTCAAGTTGGGCGCGGGCTGATCGCTAGGTCCCAACAGAAAAAGCCGCCGATAGCTCGAACCGATTGCCCGGGTGCGTGAGCCAAGCGTGCGATACGAGACGTCCGCGACTCCAGGTTCTGCGCGTCATCATTAGCACTGGTTCTCCTTCAGCGAGGCCCAGCATTGTTCGCATGGCTGTATCCGGCATCGCCGCGCACACCCGGTGCTCTACTCGCTCGAGCGGGGCAACACGTGTCAGATATTCATTCGGCGTCGAGGCGCTGAAATCCCTCTCTCCGTAGCGTGGCGCAGCAGATGCCAGTACAAAGCGCTCCTCGACCTGAATTGGGAATTCGGTCTCGTGATGGACGATAAGCGAATGGAAGAGGCGCGTGCCCAAGCCGACTTCCAGCAGAGCTGCCCTTTCCGCATCAGCCCGTATCTCGATATTATAAATGACGCGCGCGCGATAGGCGTGGCCCCTGCCGCGCACCTCCTCCGCGATGTTGCGGATCTCGATCAGCTGCCCGATCGGCCGGGGCTCGGCGACAAAGCTGCCCCGCCCCGCCCGCCGTACCACGACACCGGCCGATTGCAGTTCCCGCAACGCCCGGTTTGCGGTCATGCGCGAGACTTTGAACGTCTCGACGAGCTCGGCCTCTGACGGCGTCTGGTCGCCGGGCTTCAGGCGACCTTCCCGGATGTCCTCGAAAATGCTGTCTTTGATCGCCACATAGCGAGGTTGCTTCTCCGCACCGGCAGCGTCGACCGCGGGTTCGCCCACAGAAGCAGCTTTCGTCCGGGGAGCGGATGCGCGGCTATGGGGGCGAGCGGGAGCATGCATCAAATGACTATACAGGTGGGGGCGAGCAAGTCCCAGTCATTCAAACAGGAAATCACCAGCGAGAGCCGAGGCGTGCGTGATCAATGCCGCGCGAAGACCTTCTGGCCCGAACTGCCGAACGACACCACCGCATAGGGTTGGCGGGCGGCGCCTGCCACTTCCATGCCCTCCGAGCCGATCGGCATCCCCGCCACCGCAATGCCTCTGACGCCTACGGGACGGGTTGCCAGCAGGCGCTTGATATCGGCGACCGGGACATGGCCCTCGATCAGATAGCCATCAACCATCGCGCTGTGGCAGGATGCCAGCGTGCCCGGCATGCCGGCCCTCCGCTGAAGCGCCCCGCGCGACGCATCGTCGCGCATGACGACCGTGCGGCCCAGCTTCGCGCGAAGCGCCTGGGCCCACTTCTCACAGCATCCACAACCCGGGTCCCGGTGGACGACGACATCATTCGCCGCAAGCGCTGCGCCGGGCAGGGCGAGGAACAGCAAGGCGGCAGAAAGACGGGTCTTCATGAACGGCTCCCGGAAGCATGCGATAGGGTTCCTAATGATCTATACGCATTGATGCCCCCTACCCCTCATCACGCTGAAGATTTCACGATGGCGCGCGGCCTCCAGGCGAGCGGCAAGGACACAAGCAGCGCCAGCGACAGACCACCAATCCCCCACAAGACTAAGTGCTGCGCCCCGGGAGCGACGACGGCGATCGCCAGCGGCGCGAGCGCCTGCCCGATGCTGGCGGCGGAATGCTGGAGACCGAGCTTCAGACCCGAAGGGGCTGCCGCACCGCTGATCCAGAAGCTGGTGACCAATCGAAGGGTTGCCGAGCTCCAGCCGGCAGCAACGATGATCCCACTGAGTTCGGCCATGCTCGCGGCGACAGGGAACAGGAAGAGCGCCGCAGCCAGCAGGCCGAGCGTCAGCCCCGCAAGCCGCCTCGGCATGGTCACCAGCCAATCGAGCCTCGCATGGAAGATCTGTGCTGCCAGCATGCCCAATCCGCAGAGACTGAGCATCCAGGCGATCTCTTCGCGGCTCAGCGAAATGACGCTCCGCGTCACCAGGAGATTGACATGCATCGCCGCCAGCCCGCCGCCCGCGACGATCGTGACGAAAAGCAGGATCAGCGTCGCGCCGAGCGTCGGCGCGGGCAGGTCTCCGCCATCGATGCAAGGTGCACACCAGCGCGGCAGACGCACGGCGCAAAGCGCCGCCCCGACGGCACCGATGCCGAAAGCGAGGATCATGAGGGGAGCGCGGGGCAGGATCGCGGCCGAGACCTCCGCCACCAGCGGACCGGCGAGATCGCCCAGAAACAAGAAGGCGGTCAGCCAGGTGAAGCGCCGCGCCTGGTCCGCGCGCTCGTTTGCGGCAAAGCTCGCGCAGAGCAAGCCCAACGGTATGATGGCGGCCGACGCCATCCCCGCCACCAGGCGCAATGCATAAAGCTCAGGCAGCCCGACGAGGCCGATCGGCGCGGTCACCAGGGCGAGGATGACCAGCGCTGCGCGCAACATCGCCCGATAGTCGACCCGGTCCGCGATCCAGCCCCAGAGCGGCGCCGCCAGCAAGGCTGCCAGGGGATGGACCGCGGTCAGGCTCGCGACATGAAAATCATGAGCGCTTGACGATAGCGCGCCACGAGCCGGGTCGACCAGTGCCGGAAGGAAGGCGAGAATGGCCGTCTGTCCCGCCGACGCCGCAGCCGCCGCGAGCAACAAGACGAAAAAGGAGGCCGGCCAGCGACCGTTGGCTTGCGATCCAGCCTTGTCACGCGGCGCGTTCGCGGTCGACCCCTCGAGTGGCCATCCGCGGATCACCACCAGGCGCGCAAGCCGATCACCAGCCTGTGTTCGGAAGGCCCTTCCCCGCGCAGGCGACGGAAATCGGCCGTGCCGTCAAATGCGCGCTCCCAGACGAAGCCGATATAGGGCGCGAACTTGCGCGACACCTCGTAGCGCAACCGTCCGCTCAGCTCGACATTGCTGAAGCCGCTGCCGAGCTGCCGATCGCTCGACCGCTTCGAATAGATATTGGTCTCCACCTGCGGCGTAAGGATCAACCGATTGGTGAACAAGACCTCATAGGACGCCTTGGCGCGCGCCGCGAGACGCCCATCGGTTCCTACATAGCCGGTGAGCTGGACGTCGAACCAATAGGGCGCCAGTCCCTCGACGCCGGCGGCCAGCCAGGTGGTCGCACCCTTGCCGAGATCCTGCCTGACCCCGAGCAGCGTGCCCCAGAACGGGTTCTTGCTGTGCCACCACAGCGCCTCGACGCTGCTCTCCGGATCGAGACGTTGGTCGCGGGAGTTCTTGAGCCCCTGGCTGCGCAGCCAGAGCTTGTCATTGTCCTGACCCTTGGTGACGAGCACGGTCCAGCCCACGCCCTGACCCTCGTTGCCGCTGGTGAACTCAAGCTCATCGACAAGTATCTTGGGGATTGAGAGCTTGTCGGCCATCTCATAGCCCGGCAGCGTCGAGTTGCGGTAGCCGTCGGCATAATCGTCCGAGTTGCGCGCGTCCGGCGGGGCCTGGCCGCCCTGCATCGAGCCCATGTCCATCGTGGCGCCGTTACCGGACGCCTTCGTGTCGGTCATATCCATGCCCGGCATGTCCATGCCCGCATGGTCCTGAGAGCCTTGCGCGGAAGGGGTGTGCTGAGCGGGAGTGGCCGTTTGGGCAGGGGTGGCGGCGGGCGACGGGGGCGAGGCATCCTGCGCGAGGGCGGGAGCCGTGATCGCCGGCGCCAGGAAGAGGGCAGCGCCAAGAGCGATGCCGCGCGAGGGGAAAATCCGGATCATGCGACCACCACCTCCCGGAACATGCCGGCCGCCATGTGATAGAGCAGATGGCAGTGGAAGGCCCATCGGCCCATGGCGTCGGCGGTGACGCGGAAGCTCACCCGCTGGGCGGGCTGGACCACGACCGTATGCTTGCGGACCTGGAAGGCGCCGTCCGGGCCTTCGACATCGCTCCACATGCCGTGCAGATGCATCGGATGCGCCATCATCGTGTCGTTGACGAAGGTGACGCGCAGCCGCTCGTTTGGCTTGAAATGAAGCGGCCTGGAATCGTTGAGCTTGATGCCGTCGAGCGACCAGATGAACCGTTCCATATTGCCCGTCAGATGCAGCTCGATGTCGCGCTCGGGCTCGCGCGGGTCGGGATCGCCGCCCGGCGTGCGCAGATCGGCCAGCGTCAGCACGCGCCAGCCGCGCCCGCGCAGCCCGGCGCCGGGATCGTCGAGATTGGTGCGCGGATAGTCGACGCGCATGTCGGTATTGGCGCCATATTCGGTGCGGGCGTGCCGTGCCCTGGCCGGCATCTCGGTCATGCCGTGCCCGGCATGCGCGTCGCCTCCCATTGCGCCCATCGTCGCCATCGCGCCCATCATGTCGACCGGCTCGAGCCAGGTCCGGGCATCGAGCGGCGGCACGGCTGCCGCCATGCCCGGGGCCGGTGCGATCGTGCCACGCGCATAGCCGCTCCGATCGATCGCCTGCGCGAAGATGGTGCGGGCGCCGCCCTCGGGCATGGTGAACTCGACGTCGTAGGTCTCGCCCGGGCCGATCCGGAATTCCTCGACCGTGACCGGCTCGACCGGCTGCCCGTCGGTCGATACGACCGTCAGCTCGACCCCGGGGATCCGCACGTCGAAGAACGTCGCCGTCCCCGCGCCGACGAAGCGCAGGCGCACGCGCTCGCCGGGCGCGGCGATACCGGTCCAGTTGCCGGCGGGCGGCGCGCCGTTCATCAGATAGGTGTAGGTCGCGGCAGAGACATCGCTGTAGTCGGTCGGGTTCATCCGCGAGCTGTTCCACATCCGCCGCCGCTCGAGCGCCTTGCCCAAGCCCATGGTGCCGACATCCTTGAGGAAATCGCCGGCGGTCGGCTGCGCAAAATTATAGTAGCTGCTCTGCTTCTTGAGATTGAGGAAGATCTGCAGCGGCGGCTCGTCCGACCAGTCGCTGAGCACGATGCAATAGTCGCGATCGGGCGCCCGCGCCGTCGGCACCTGTTTTGGCTCCACGATGATCGCTCCATAGAGTCCCGTCTGCTCGGCGAGCGTGTGAGCGTGATACCAGTAGGTTCCGCTCTGGCGGACCTCGAAGCGATAGGTGAAGGTCTCGCTCGGCGCGATGCCGGCAAAGCTGATGCCGGGCACGCCGTCCATCTCCGCCGGCACGATGATGCCGTGCCAATGGATGCTCGACATCTCCTTGAGGCCGTTGCGTACGCGCAGCGTGACCGTGTCGCCTTCGCGCAGGCGCAGGACCGGCGCGGGCACGCTGCCGTTCACGGCGGTCGCGATACGGCGTTTGCCGGTGAAGTTGACCGGCAGCTCGGCGATCTCGAGGTCGAACTCGGTCCCGCTCAGCTCAGCGGGCAAGGTTGGTGCGGATCGCGCGAGAAGCGCCGGGGCGAAACCGGCGACCGCGCCGCCGATCGCCAGCCCCTGGACGAAACGGCGCCGCGCGATCGGCCGGATATGTAAGGGAGACATGAACTGTACTTTCGCGAAGTCGGCTTCAGGCGAGGTCGAGGACGATCCGGCCCTCGATGTCGCCATGATGCATGCGGGAGAAGACGTCGTTGATGTTCTCCAGCTTGTCTGCATGGACCGTGGCCTTGACCTTGCCCTCGCCGGCGAACGCCAGTGCCTCGAGCAGATCGAGCCGCGTGCCGACGATCGAGCCGCGCACGGTAATGCCGTTCAGCACGGTGTCGAAGATCGACAACGGGAAGTCGCCCGGCGGCAGGCCGTTGAGCGCGACCGTGCCGCCGCGCCGGACCATGCCGAGCGCCTGCTGGAACGCCTTGGGCGAAACGGCGGTCACCAGCGCCCCGTGCGCGCCGCCAATGGCTTTCTTGAGCGCTGCCGAAGGGTCCTCGTTGCGCGCGTTGACCGTCAGTGTGGCGCCAAGGCGTGTAGCGAGGTCGAGCTTGCTATCGTCGATGTCGACCGCGGCCACATTGAGACCCATGGCTCGGGCATATTGCACCGCCATGTGGCCGAGCCCGCCAATGCCGGAGACGACCACCCACTCGCCGGGTCGGGCCTCGGTGGCCTTCAATCCCTTGTAGACGGTGACGCCCGCGCAGAGGATCGGCGCAATGTCGAGGAAGTCGACATTGTCGGGAAGGTGACCAACATAGTTGGGATCGGCGAGGACATATTCGGCAAAGCTGCCATTGACCGAATAGCCGGTGTTCTGCTGTTCGTGGCAAAGCGTCTCCCAGCCACCCAGGCAATGCACGCAGTGCCCGCAGGCGGTGTAGAGCCAGGGCACACCGACCCGGTCGCCTTCCTTCACATGGGTGACGCCGGCACCAACGGCGGCGACATGCCCGACGCCCTCATGGCCAGGAATGAAGGGCGGGTTGGGCTTGACCGGCCAGTCCCCTTCTGCCGCGTGCAGGTCGGTATGGCACACGCCGGTTGCCGCAATCTTGACCAGGACCTGCCCGGGGCCGACCGTCGGGATCGGCGCGTCCTCGATGACCAGGGGCTTGCCAAATTCGCGGACGACCGCCGCCTTCATGGTTTTCGCCATGTCCGTTTCTCCTTTTAAGCGGGGGGTCAGAATAGGCCGAGCGCGTGCTCGTCATAGGAGACGAGCAGATTCTTGGTCTGCTGATAATGATCGAGCATCATCCGGTGGTTTTCACGCCCGAAGCCCGATGCCTTGTATCCGCCGAAGGCGGCATGGGCGGGGTACTGATGATAGCAGTTGGTCCAGACCCGCCCGGCCTCGATCGCGCGGCCGAGCCGGTAGGCGGTGTTGCCGCTCCGGGTCCAGACGCCCGCGCCAAGACCGTAGGCGGTGTCATTGGCAAGTGCGATCGCCTCCTCGACCGTCTTGAACGTGGTGACCGACAGGACGGGACCGAAGATCTCCTCCTGGAAGATGCGCATGTGGTTCTGACCCACGAACACGGTCGGCTGCACGAAATAGCCCTGGTCGAGCGCACCGCCCGGCAGCGCCCTGGCGCCACCGACCAGACACTGCGCGCCCTCGGCCTTGCCGATATCGATATAGCCCAGGATCTTGTGGAGCTGGTCCTCCGACGCCTGCGCGCCGACCTGGACCGACGGGTCGAGCGGATCGCCCTGGCGGATCGCGGCGACGCGCGCCACGGCGCGCTCGATGAAGCGGTCGAAGATCGACTCATGGATCAGGGCGCGCGACGGGCAGGTACAGACCTCGCCCTTGTTGAAGGCGAACAAAGTAAAGCCTTCGAGCGCCTTGTCGAAGAAGGCATCGTCCTCGTCGAGCACGTCCGCCATGAAGATGTTGGGCGACTTGCCGCCAAGCTCCATCGTCTGGGGGATCAGATGGTCCGCCGCGGCGTGCATGATCTGCTTGCCGGTGACGGTCTCGCCGGTGAACGAGACCTTGGCGATGCGCGGATTGGCGGCGATCGCCTGGCCAACGGTCCGTCCCGGGCCGGTAACGACATTGAGCACGCCGGGCGGCAGGATGTCGGCGGTGAGCTCGGCGAACATCAGCAAGGTGAGCGGCGTCTGGGATGCGGGTTTGATGACGGTGCAGTTGCCCGCCGCCAGCGCCGGGGCGATCTTCCACGCCGCCATCAGCAGCGGGAAGTTCCACGGGATGATCTGGCCGACGACGCCGAGCGGCTCGCGGAAATGATAGGCGATGGTGTCCGCATCGATCGTCGAGATGCCGCCTTCCTCCGCCCGGATGCAGCCGGCGAAGTAGCGGAAATGGTCGATCGCGAGCGGCACGTCGGCAGCGCGCGTCTCGCGGATCGGCTTGCCATTGTCGATCGTCTCGGCAAGTGCCAGCAACTCCAGATTGTCTTCGAGCCGGTCGGCGACGCGATTGAGAATCCTGGCGCGTTCGGCGGGCGCGATCCTTGCCCATTGATCCTTGGCGGCGTGCGCCGCATCGAGCGCGCGCTCGACATCTTCCGGCGTCGACAGCGCGAACTCTGCGATCTGGGCGCCATTGATCGGGCTCGTGTCGGCGAAATACTCGCCGCCCGCAGGAGCGCTCCAGCGGCCTCCGATGAAATTATCATAGCGGTGTCGGAAGGAGGCCGCCGCGTTAATGGTCCCGATCGCCTTCTCGAACATAACCTGACTCCATCTCTATCGATGGCCTGACGGAGTAATCTCTTTGCCCGGGCGGCCTATAAGTAAGTTCCGCAGAAGGTAGTTTGGTATCGGTGTCGCGGTCTTTGAGGGTCAGACACGCCAACGGAGCCGATGAGTATTCATCGACTCCCGAACCTATTCGCGCACGCATGATCGGAATTATGCCGAGACACGCTACTCGGCTGATTCTTCTTTTGGGGAGGGCGGCGCTTGGCATTCCAATTCTGGCGTTACGCCCGGACGCGCTTTAGGCTCACCCAATCGCCTTTCTGAAGCGTCCCGTCCCTCACGCGAAAATGAGCGTAATGGTCGTCGAAAATCTGGTCGACTTCGACATGACCGACAAGGCGGCGGTGTCGCGGCGTTGCGTGATAGACTTCGAGTATCTGCCCGATGTGCGCGCCATCGGCCTTGCCCAGGCAGGCCACTGTGCCGCCCGCATCCATACGGACGATCTTGCCGCGCATGAACAAGCTATGGCCGATACCCTGTGCGAGGAGCGGCGTGCTGCCAAAGAACAGAAAGCCAATAGCAGCACCGACGCCAAGATGATTTCGCATCGCTGTTTCCTCTGTCACGTCAGACGCTCGGACCCGGTTTTGAAGGCCGGGAGCACGGGCGACGCTGGGCATCGTCAAAGAACTGGCCCGCCGCGGGGGCGGCGGCGGGCCCTCAGCCCCGGGGGGTGTTTTATCGGGGCTGGAAACTTCACATGTCGCTCATCGGCTTGTCGGCCATGGGCTTGGCGGTCTTCTTCTTCGCGGCCGGCTTGGCCTTCTTCATCGGCATCTTGCAGCAGCCACTCTTCGCCTTACCGGCCATGCCCGAGCCGTTCGATGCAGGCGACCCGCCGGACATGCCGGCCATCCCCGACATGCCCTGTTGATCCTGCTGGGCCGGTTGCCCCTGCTGCTTCTGCGCGCCGGCCTGATGATCCTTCATCATCTGATCGTGCATCTGCTGCCCGCCATGATCCATGCCCTGCTGGTGGGCATGGGCCGGCGCAGTCTGTGCGGGCGCGGGCGTCGACTGGGCGAGAGCGGTGCCGGCGGCGAAGGTTAGCGTCGCGAAGAGGCTGACGGTCGCCGCTAGAAGTGTCGTCTGTCGCATTGAGGGTCTCCGAGTGTTCGTCCTGTTGCCCGATCGACGTTCCGATCCCGGCAATTCCGAAGCTTCAATGCTGCTAGCGAGACGCAGTCTGTATACGTAACTTACGAATCCGCTTTGGATCGCGACTAGCATGCGCGGGATCGTGCGGGGTGGACCATGGTCCAAGGTCAAGCGAATTCATGATCCCGCTTGATGGCGGCCGACAGCGAAGTGCAAAAACCAATTGGCCCGCCGTGGGAGAACGGCGGGCCAAAGCTGCAGTTGAACCAGGCCACGGTCGTTGGCCACCCCGCCTCGTGATCGGAGCTGGCTTAAGTGCAGGGTCAGCAACCGCCCCGCGACCTACGCAACATGCGGGAGGCTCCGTCCTGGGTTCCCATCTCCCGCATAGCGATCCGATGGTCCTGCATCATCTCACCGTGCATCCGCACTTCGCGGTGTCGCATTCCTTGCATCTGGGCCGTCTCGGACCGAGCCGGCGCCGGCTTCGCCTTGAGCGTCTGCTCAAGGTCCGGCATGCCCGGCGGCATCCCATCGGCGAGAACTGGCCCGGCGCCGACGGCAAGGACGCCAAAGGCTGCGAGCGACGCGATAATCGCTGCTTTCTTGCGCAAATATGATTCCTTCAAGTCTGAGTTTCAGTTCGACCGGACACATGCCCGGTCGATTCTCGCTCCCCAGGGAGCTTGCCGTTGAGATGGTGTCGGCCTGGAGGCGGCAGTATACGTAATTTGCGAAGCTGGCGGTCAGCCTGCAATGTCCGCTTTAGTTCGGCTGCTAGCAAAAGCTGGGCGCGGATGACCGAAGACGGCGGCCATCAAAGCCTCCGCCTAGCCCGAGCACTGGAAAGCGACGCCGCCTGCTGCAGTGGCGAACAGCGAAACGTAAATCGCACGCCGCTTTTGCTTCGGCGCGATCGTGGCAAGGCCCACCGCCGAACCAGCCACTCGGACTGGCCCAGGCTAAATTGTCGGAATAGACGCTCGCTCGGATCGGTGCCGCAGTGATTGAACGCTCGCCTGGCTGATGATTGATCAACTGGCGAGGGCCGCGACCAGCTTAGAAGGGCAATTTTGTCTTCCCAGAGGGGGCGGGCACAAAAGCGATCGGTTCGGGTATTACGGATATTGCCCTCCCGCGCGCCCTTTAAGGGAAGAGCGGCGCTTCGCCTCGGTGGATCTCATCGGGATCGAGAAAAGCGCGCTTGCGTCAGTTTCACGATTGCTCAGGAGGGGCTTCGAAATGACTTTTCTGAATCGGCGAACTCTCTTGGCGGGCGGAGGCCTCCTGCTGGGCGCGGCATGCACGCGCAGATTTGCGACGCCGGACCAAGCAGGCACGCTGCCCATTCCTCGCCTGTTAGATGCACGCGACCATGGGCAGAGAATTGGACTGAGGGCGCAGGAAGGGGAAACCACTTTCTTCCCAGGGCGGCGGAGCGCCACCATGGGATACAACGGCAGCTATCTCGGCCCGACTCTGCGGGTACATCGCGGGGACGACGTGACGGTGACAGTCAGCAACAATCTGTCTGCTGATACCACGGTTCACTGGCACGGGCTGCTCGTACCGGGAGAGCTGGACGGCAGCCCCCACCAGACCATTAGTCCAGGCGAGACTTGGCGTCCGACGCTGCCGATCCGTCAGCCGGCGGCCACTCTCTTTTATCATTCGCATGCACATGGCCAAACGGCGGAGCAGGTCTATGCAGGCCTAGCGGGATTGCTCTTCGTCACCGACGAGGAAGAGCAAGGTCTCGGTTTGCCTTCGGATTATGGCGTCGACGATCTACCAATCTTGATCCAGGATCGGCAGTTCGTGGATGGCCGTCTGGTGTTACCGGCGGGCATGATGGTGGCGCTGGACGGGAGGCGGGGCAACGTTATTCTCGTAAACGGCGCGTACAACCCGCGAGCAGACGTTCCCAGAAGCTTAGTGCGGCTGCGGCTTGTAAATGGTTCGAATGCCCGGACTTACGATCTTTCGTTCAGCGACGGACGAGCCTTTTATTGGATCGGCACCGAGGGCGGCCTTTTGGAAAAGTCCGTTGAATTGCAGTCCCTCCCTCTGGCCTCCGGTCAGCGGGCTGAGATTTTGGTGGACTTCAGCGATGGCAGACCGGTCTCGTTGGTCTCGGCTCCAGACCAAAGCACCCTGAGGATGCATGGCATGAGCATGATGCATCGGCACGAGGCTAGCGAAAACAACGCAGGCAATGAAACTGTCCTCACATTCTCACCGCGCTTGGCATCGAGTAAGCGAGGTAGCACCACGCTTCCCCTCCTCCTGGCGTCCCGCGCGGTGCCAGATCCGGCTACGGTCGTCGCACGGCGACGTCTGGTGCTCAACATGAGGCTGGGAGGCATGATGGATAGCGACGAAGAGCCGCTAACGATCAACCACAGGCGATTCGATATGGATCGAATCGATGAGGAGGTCGAGCTTGGCGCCGTCGAGATATGGAAAGTCTCCGGGCAGAAAATGGCCCATCCCTTCCACATTCATGGAGTGCACTTCGACGTGCTAAGTCGCGATGGCGAGGAGCCAGATCTTCTTGATCAGGGGCCACGTGACACCATCGTCGTGGACGAACCGGTCGAATTATTAATCCGCTTCGACCAGCCTGCTTCAAAAGCGCCCTTCCTGTTCCATTGCCATATCCTGGAGCACGAGGACGAAGGCATGATGGGTCAGTTTTCCGTGACGTAGTGGGAACAACTCAAGAAGCGAAATCCGATCCTGCATCTGCCAATAAGGGGGCAATGCTCGACGTGTGACTTCGAACTCCACTCTCGTTTTTGTTCCCTTTTCGGGCTTGGGCCAGAACGTTTCGCACATCTCGATCGAAGGCATTCGATCATCCCGGACACTTGTGCATCACATGACGAACCCTGCGGTTAGTCACGGCCACCAGGCGCCGCGGGCCGCGCTCTATAATGACCATACGCTTGTCGGGCCGTCCCGCGGCCGCTGTCAGTACTCGCGGCAATGAGTAAAAGATGGTATCGCCGCGTTCATACCACTTTCCTCCGCCAAGCGGCGTCTGGTCAGGCAATCGGATTTCGCTGTAAGATCCGTTGCGATTAAGAACCCAGGCCATCCCCGACTTACAGCCGGATCGGCCATCAAATGACCAGACACCCGCGAGCTTGGTGGTCGAGGTATCTTCCCCTGCGGGAACGACCCTGGCCGGCGAAGGTAGCGTTGGCACAGTGAGCGCGGCGAAAATCGCCCAGATGGAACACGACCACCGTGTGAAAGTGAGCAGCCGGCATCGATATAACCCGTTAAGCGCGATCGTCATACTATTCCCTTCCGATCCACACTCACTCCGCTGAGAGCTTCGTTGGTTGCCCTTGGCAGACTATGCAGACCATCTGCCGGTGGTAATGCGTATTTGTCGCTAGACAGAAGGGACGCCTGCGATGGCATCTGATCGCAGATCGCCCAGGACAAGGCAGCCGGCGCAGAACTTGGGATGACGGTGATCGGCTCATGCGCAGTGCAAGCGAGCAACCACATGAGCGGTAACGGGGGCGACGAGTTCGCTTCCGGACGAGGAAAAGGTGGCCCTATGCCAACAAGCGAGCTGGCGTCGATGCCCTGGCGCGGGCGCTCGGCCACATGCCCAATGACCTGCCCTTTGCTCGTGCGCACCGGCCTATCGATCGCCATGGGCAAGGCGCCTGAGGAGATCCGTAGCGCAGCGCACTACATTTCAACCAGCGACGACAAAGATGGCATCGCCGATGCCATCGACGCATTTCTGCTGCCGCTTGTGGGAGGATCATCATGAAGCGACTGGCCGCTTTCGACCTCGATGGAACGCTCGCGCTCAACAAGCAGCCGCTCGACGATGAAATGGCGGATCTGCTTACCCGCCTGCTCGACGTGACGATGGTAGCGATCATCTCCGGAGGCGACTGGCCGCAATTCGAGAAACAGGTGGTGTCGCGCATGCCCGCCCGTGCGCGGCTCGACAATTTTATCATCCAGCCGACCACGGGCACCAAGCTATATCGTCACGCCGACGGCCAATGGACGCGTATCTATGCCGATCTGTTCACCGGCGACGAAAGCCAGCGCATCCGCGAAGCACTGACCAAGGCGGTCGAGCAGGCGGGCTATGCAAACGAGAACATCTGGGGCGAGCAGATCGAGGATCGCGGCAGCCAGATCACATTCTCCGCGCTCGGTCAGCAGGCGCCGCTCGAGGCCAAGGACACGTGGGATCCCGATCACGCCAAGCGCAAGAAATTGCAGGCCCTGCTCCAGCCGTTGCTGCCAGGCTTTGCCATCAATATCGGCGGGGCGACATCGATCGACATCACCCGCGAAGGGATAGACAAGGCCTATGGCCTTAAGCGCCTTTCCGAGCAGACCGGCGTCGCACTCGACGAGATGATCTTCTTCGGTGACGCGATCTTCCCGGGCGGAAATGATTATCCGGCCAAGCATCTCGGGCTGGATACCGTGCGAGTCCGCGACGTTGCCGAAACCAAGTCGGTGGTTGGCGCGATCGCTGCCTGGCTGGTCTAGAAGCGCTACCGCCGATCCTTAACCAGTCCCGCTTTCGCACCCATACGACCCAGCTTCGCAGCGGTCCCACATTGTAGAGCCGACGGATCGCTTCAATGGTGCTGGAGCTGCTTGACCTCACTACGCCTGGGCGCGTTCGAGGAAACTCAGCCCGCCATGTCCGCCATCATCCGACAGCTGGCGGCGCAGTCCTTGCAGGTAGCCGAGCAACGCTTCATCCGCTCGTCCACGACGTGGCTCAGGCATTCCCGCGCACATCGTTCGCAGGCGTCAGCGCAGGCGCGACACAGGATGGTATGGAGCGGGGATTCGCGCAGCATCGAGTTGGCGGTCGCCTGGCACAGTTCCGCACAGTCGTTCAGCATGGCGATCAGCGACGCCGTGGCTGACGCGCCGCCTTGCTTCGTCAGCCAGGCGGCGGTTTCCAGGCACATGCGGTGAGACGCCACGCAATCGTCGATGCAGTCCGTCATCGACATCGCCATCCCTTCCATTCGATGCTGCTGCGCCGCCGCCGGCGCAGCCAGCGTTCCGGCGGCGGCAAGGCCGGCGCCCGCCATCAGCAATTCGCGTCTCTCGATCATGATGCGCCTTCCATCTGCTATCGCTTGAGCGCTGTGCCGCATCCGGCGGCCTCAGCCGTAGCCGGCGACCCATCCGACGCCGCACGCGCCTTCTCCCGCGCCATCCGCGTTTCCTCCCAGGGCCAGTGGCCGTTGATCTCGACCCCGAGCGAGATGCTCAGGAAGGTCCGCACCAGCACAAGCCCGGCCAGCACGATGAGATCGTCGAGCGTCGGGTTGATCACCAGCGACTTGACGATGTCGCCGGCGACCAGAAATTCCAGGCCGAGCAGGATGCTGCGGCCGAGCGCCGATCGGAACGCGCTATAGGCCTCGGTTCGGTCGCCCGCCCTCGCCCGCCGCGCAAACAGAAAGGTTGCGAGCCCCGCGCCGACCAGGATGGTCAGCGTGCCCGCCAGTTCCAGGCCGATCACCGCGAGCCGGAAGAAGGCGCTCAGCCAGTCGGCCTCAATGGTGATCATACCAGCCTCGCTTGCGGATATTGTTGAAGCTGTCGGTAGCGTGACAGGCATAGCATTGGTCGACGCGCGCCTTCGACCCGGCTGCGCGCTGCGAGACCATGCTGAAATGCTCCATGAAGTGACTGGGCGGCGCCTTGTGGCACTCGGCGCACTGCGTCGAATTGACCGATGGATGGCGGTAATTGGCGATCTTCCAGCTGTCGGTCTTGTGACAGCTCGCGCAGTCGGTGCCGAACAGGCCCTGGTGCGGATCGCGGAACGCATGGCAGCTCGCGCAATTGAGCGCGGTCTCGGGGGTCAGGCTTCGAGTGTTTGTCGACATGCCCGCCAAAGGCTGCCGCCACTTTGCCATGTCGAGCAAGGCGGCGTGATCCATGCGGATGATGCCGCGCTCTCCCTCATGTTCGACGTGGCAGGAGGTGCACTGCGTCGCTTTCGCGTGGAACTGCGTCGACTGCTTCGTCCCGAAATCCGTGCCCGCATGGCAGGTGAGACAGGTCCGGGTTTCGACGCCCTTGCCCGGCGTGTGGCAGGCCGTGCATTGGCCGGCGAAGGACTGGTGGGCGCTCGAGAGCGGGCCGGGCGCTACGAGCTGCGCCACCAGGCCGGCATCCCTCGGCGCGTCCGATCGCATCCGGATCGCGACCGCGGCGACCATCACCAGCAGGGCCGCGATGAAGACGGCGTAGGAAAGACGCTGCCAGCTCATAGCCAGCGCAGCCCGTAATAGATCGCCGCGCCGACGTGGAGCGCGAGCAGCGCGAAGATGAGACAGCCCAGCAGGATGTGCAGGAACCGCCATCGCGCGAACAGGGTGTTGGTCGCCTCTTCGGCGCGGATCGCGAATTCGGTATCGGCCAGCGCCGCGGCGATCCCCGCCTTGTCCTGGGGGTGCTGGCCCGCGGGCGCATCCCCGGCGACGAACAGATAGCGCCTCCAGCCCGACAGCGGCGCGGCTGCGGTATCGGCCTGCGTCGGCGCGGCCGGCTCCTCGAGGAAGGCGGCGCGAAGCGAAGCCAGTTCCGACCTGCGTCCGCGCAGCGCCCGACCAAGCTGGGCAAGCAGGTAGCGGCCGATGAAGCCGGTGATGACCGTCATCAGCAGAAGGATGGTCAGAAGCAGTCCGACCGGGCTTTCGAGCTTGTGCGCGGCGTGGACCAGACCCAGGATCGGCGCCAGCACGCCGGCATAGATGTGGATGGCGAGCAGGGTCGGCTTGCTGACGAGCCGGGAGAGCGCCTTGTCGACCCAGGCGATATGCTTGGCCGCGACATAGGGAAGCGTCAGCAGCATCAGCACGAGCGCTGCGATCCCGATGATCCCGCCGGCCAGGCTGCCCGGAAAGCGCGGTGACACATGCACGAGGTAGCCGAACGGGAACAGCAGCAGGAACGCGACCAGCAGGCCGACGGCGATGTCGCTGCGTTCGCGCATCAGGCTTCGACCACGAGCGGCGTGCCCGTGCCCTTCGCCTGGCACGCGAGCACATAGCCCTGCGCCTTGTCGGCGGGCGCGAGGCCGGACTCGACCTCCATCGTCACCTCGCCTTGCAGCAGCTTGACGACGCAGGCGCCGCATGTGCCCGCACGGCAGGCATAGGGGATCTCGACGCCCGCGCCCTCGGCCGCCTCGAGCACGGTCTCGTCCGCGGGCAAAGCCGCCGACACCCCCGACACGGAGAAGGTCACCGTGCTCGGTGCCACCTCGGCGCTCGGGGCCGGCTTAGCTGCTGGCGCGGGCGCGGGCTTGACCTCGAGATCCTCGTGGTCGGCCGGCAGCGAGGCCGGACCGAACGCCTCGGTGTGCAGCTGCGCTTCGGGGACGCCGAGTTCCGCCAGCACGCCGCGCATCGCGCCCATCATCGCCGGCGGGCCGCACATATGGATCCGCCGGCTCGCGATCTCCGGCACCGCGGCCAGGATCATCTCGCGGGTGATCGGCCCTTCGGGGCCCATCCAGACGGTGCCGGGCGCGCGCTGCATCGCGGCGACGACATGGAGGTTGGGAAAACGGCGTTCGAGCCGTTCGAGCTCGTCGCGGAACACGAATTCCTCGGTCGACCGTGCGCCGTAGAAGAAGAAGATATCACCCTTCCACGCGGTGTCGGTGAGATAGCGCAGCACCGACATCATCGGGGTGATGCCGACCCCGCCCGCGATCAGCACGATGCTCTGGGCATCCGTTCCCGTGAAGGTGAAGGCGCCGAACGGTCCGCTGACCTTCAGCAGATCGTCGGCGACGACCTTGTCGTGCAGGTATCGCGAGACCACGCCCTGCTCCTCGCGCTTGACCGTCAGTTCGACATAGGCCCGCTGGGTCGGCGAAGAGGCGATCGTGTAGGAACGGCGCGCGGTCTTGCCCGCTTCGGGCTCTACCTCGACCTGCAGGAACTGGCCCGGCAGGAAGTCGAACGGCAGCCGGTCGGCGGCCGGGTCCGCGAGCCGGAAGGTCAGCACGCTCGGCGTCTCTCGCACGATCTGGACCACGCGCAGCTGCCCCGCCCAGCTTTTGGGCTTGCGCAGCGAAGCTCCCGCGGGCGCGGCCGCATTGCTCGAGGCGAGCCCGGCGCTGCCGGCAACGGGGGCAGGTGCGGGCGCGAACTTCGCAGCGGGCGGGACAGCCTTCGGCTCCGGCTTTTCCGAGGTCTTGGCGGTGGCGACACCGCCGGCGATCGCCCCGATCCGCCGGAGGCGGAAGATCTGCAGCGCGATCAGCGTGGCGCTCACCAGCCCCAGGAAGAGCATGAGAAGGAGGTGTGAGGGCGAGATGCCGAACCAGTGGTCGGCATGGCCGGGCGCGGCCTGGTCGATGTCGAGCTGATCGCGCAGCCAGGCAAGCCCGACCTCCCGGGGCGGCTGCAAGCCGCCGATCGCGCCCTGCGCGGCGGTGCCGGACCGGAACAGGTCGGTTCCCTCGCGCAGGCGGCGCGCCGCATCGAGCCGGGCCGAGACCGTGGTTGCACGCGCGCCGTCGGCCGAGGCGGCGTTGATCATCGCTAGGCCCGTGCTTACCCGTTCGCCAGCCTGCGCAGCGACCCGCTGCCTTGCCGCTTCGTCGAGCGCGGGAAAGGCGAGCAGTTGCGAGATGAAGCCGGTCCGGCGCGATTCGTGGCCGTGCTCATTCTCCCCTTCCCCATTGATCATGCGATCCATCATGGGGTTCATCATCTTCGCCATGTCCGACGACCCCGACGATGCCGGTGCGGACATGCCCCCGCCGGCCGGCATGCCTGCGCCATGATGCGCGGCATGATCCTCGCCCTCCTGCGCGCCCGCGCCCGCGGACAGGCTGAGAGCGATTGCGCAGCCGAGGCTCAAGCGTCGAAGGCTGATCCGCCTGGACATCCTCATCCCCTTTTTCAGCGCGCTTACATATCCTTCATCGGCATCGCCGAATTGCCCGGCGCGGGATCGGGTGCCGGCGCGGTCTGGTTGCCGGCCCCGGCGCGCATCGCGTCATGGTCCATCGCCTGACGGTGATGCCGCTCCATCTCGGCCTGGTTGCTCATCGCGTCCATCGACGCCGCGTCTGCAGCGTTGCCGCTGTCGGTCAGGACCGGGGTGGCGGCGACGCTGTTCGCCGCGGGCGGCACCGTCTGGTCGGCCTGGCGGTCGCAGCCCGAAAGCGCGAGCGCCAGCAACAGGCTTCCGCCGACAAGCGGAAGGGCTTTTTTCGCATGGTCGATCATAGCTTGCTCCTTGGCTTGAAAACTGTGGTCCCGGGCGCCGGGGATGGCGCCCGGACCGGCTCATTGCGCGCTGCGCAGGATCTGAAGGCACCGGTCGTGCGAGAGGTTCATCGGGTTGCGCCCCTGCCCCTTCATCTCGCCATGATCATGCGGCGTCTGGAGACCCATATTGCCCTCCATCGCCCGGCAACTCTCGACCTGCGCCGAGGTCGGCCGCGTGGTTACACAGGCGCCTAGAAGCAGCGCCGGCGTGAGGACGGCGATCAAACGCATTTTCTTCATGACAAAAGCCCTTTCGCTAGTGATGATCGTTCGTCCTGCGCTGCCTGATGTTTCTTGTTATGCTGTTGGTCTTTCCGCCGCGCCGTCAGGAAGGCGAGGATCGGGCAATCGGAGACGGGCACTTCGCCCGGGCATTCGTCGGCGAGCATCCGCAGCATGTCGCGGATATCCGACAGGCGCTCGAGCCGGGCTTCGGCGTCCGCGATCTTGGCAAGCGTGATATCGAGCACGGCCTGGGCATGCGCGGTGTCCGACGCCCTGAGCGCCAGCAGCTGCCGGGCCTGTTCGAGTGTGAAACCAAGCTCCTGCGCCGAGCGGATGAAATTGACGCGCTCGAGGTCGGTCGCGTCGTAGAGCCTGTAGCCCGCTGCCGTGCGCGCGGGTTCGCGCAGCAAACCCATCCGCTCATAATAGCGGATCGTGTCGCGGCCCACGCCCGCAGCGGCGGCCAGTTCGCCGATCTTGAAATTGCCCATGTCATCCGCTCGATCATCATGCCGGTTGTGTCCAGGGTCAAGCGGTTCGCTTTGACCCCGAACGGTCCGTTGCCGCCGGCAGCCCGCTGCCCCGACGTCTCGCATCCGGGCAGCTTGTGCCGGCGGGCCACCGGCTCGTCAGTTCTTGCGAAGCTCGACGATGTCGTGCTTGGCAGGCGTACCGTCGGCGACGGACACGTGCGCGAAGTGATCATCGAAGATATGATCGATCGTCACATGGCCGATGAGCTGGCGGTGATAAGTCGGCGCCACGCCTTTGGACGGACCCGGATGGGTCACGACGCGATAGACCTCGAGCTTCTGGCCGACCTCGGCGCCATCGGCCTTTCCGATGCAGACGACCGTGCCGTTGCTGCCCGTGTCGACGATCGAACCGCGCATGAACCAGGTGTGGCCGATACCTTGCGCGAATAGCGGAGAGGCGCCGAGCATCGAGATTCCGGCCAGCGCCACCATGATGGACTTCTTCATCATCATCTTGACTCCTTGAGTGAGCGTTGAGAACTGCTGCTCGATTTCTCGAGGGGAAGATTTTGTTTCTTCGCCCACAGGACTATGGTCCCGGGTCCAAGCTCGGTATACGTAGTGTTCGCAGCCGAAGTTTTTCGGGCAAGGTGTCTGAAGGCCGGGCTTACTCGTACGTAACGATCCAGGGCACGACTTTCGTGTTTATGAAACGTAGTCTGGAACCAGGCCTTAACCCCTGAGGACAAGCGCTTTACGTCCAGCTGGCCGCGCAAAACGGCTACGTTGGCGATAGAAGAAGGTCGTCGAAGGTTCGTCCGACGAATTTACGCTTCGCTATCTCCCTCGTATCTCACGAGCAATTCCTTGCGGGCTGCCATTTCGGTCGCAACAGATGCCACCCGGGCAGGCGGAGCAGGCGGTGCCTGCAGCTCCGGAGAAAGCGCCTTTCCAGCCTACTCCAGTGCTCCCTGCCGCACCCCTAAGCCCCGCCATCATCAACGGGAGCGAAAGACTGTGGCGGCCTTTCCGGAATCCACCAGACCTGGCAAAGGCCCCACTCTGCTGACAATTTCATTTCGACCTCGACCGGAACTGATGGCATCTAGGCATGGCCCCAGCCAAGTCAGGCGGCGGCCAGGGGCTACGCGTAGCGCGACCGGTCCCGGGATCGATCCCGATCAACAACATCCGGAACGCCTTCGGCGTCCTCGTTGAAATCGCGAATTGCGGCGCGGCGCCATCCGCTGTTTTGCTCACTTCCGGAAGGAGCCACCCTCATTCCATCGTCGCGCGAAACTCTGTCATCCGGTCCGCTTCAAACGCGTTGGTGCCGGGATGAATGTGCTGATCAGCGTATTCCAAACAGAGATCGACAACAAAGGATTTCGATTCCGGACAACGAACTTCATCAGGTTCGCGAGGTTCGAGACCAAGGATACCAAATCAGTGCCCAAGGCGAACAAAGCTCCGACCATCATATTGTGGACGAGCCAGAATGGGGCCCCTACGAGAAAAAGGCCTTTCATCCGCGTAGTCGAGGTTTGGAGCCGTGCGAAGCTGCCCAACGAACTGCCCGTGAACGCCAGAGCTGAGGGGAGACCGTGCCAGGTCACAACCGACAGAAAAGCCATCAAAATCAGACTAGCGCCGTAAAGCCTCGTCACCACATAGCGATCACGCACTGACGCGGAAATGCGAGCTGCGAACATGAAATGAGGCACGCTATCGCCGCAGTGGGTGAGCCGAGCATCAAAAAATAGAGCGCGAAGGCGGCAGCACCCGCGCTCTGGATTTTCACCGCGGTTCGATAGTCGTCGAAAAACGGCCAGCTAATGACGCACAAAAGCGCGACGCAGCCGAACGCGGTGGCAATCATGATTGCCGCCACCCGGTTGTTTCGCTCAAGACCTGCGTTTCGCGCCCAGCTCTATCTTTCTTCATAGTGCAAGCGTGAACGAACAAGGTTAATTACGATTTAAGAACGCCCGTAGTAGCGCGGATTTACGGCTGCTTTTGGATCGCCGTTACCTCGCCGGCGTTGCCCGTCAACATAAGGTCAAAATCGACCTTATCGCCAACCTTCACTGCATCTGTGATCGCCGGGGCAGCCTTGAACGCCATTGTCATTGCCGGCCATTTGGCTTCGGGGATGGCGCCATGATCGAGTGTGATCGTGCCCGCAGACTTGTCGATCGCGGTGACCGTGCCGTGTCCCTTCACCTTGATTGCAGTGGCAGCCGACGGCTCCATCGCCATATTTGCCATGTTGCCGCTCATAGCGGCGGCGGGTTCTGCCTTGTTGGTCTCGACCGCAACGGGCGGTTCGGCTTTTTTCCCGCAAGCGACGGTCAGTGCCGCGAGGCCGAGGGCAAAGGTCAGTCGTCCGTAGTTCATGGTCTTCTCCTTTATAATGAAACGTGTTGGTCATTGGGCTTCATCTTCGGCCGCCGAAGCAGCAGATAGGCGGCAGGCAGGACGAACATCGACAACAGCGGCGCGGTCAGCATGCCGCCTATCATCGGCGCGGCGATCCGGCTCATGACTTCGGATCCGGCGCCCGATCCCAGCAGGATCGGCAAGAGGGCAGCGAGGATCACGGCGACCGTCATCGCCTTGGGCCGAACGCGGAGCAGTGCGCCTTCGCGCACTGCCGTCTCGACCTCGGCGACATCCGGATCGGTGCGCTCTTCCAAGGCGTTCTTCAGGTAGATCAGCATCACGACGCCGAATTCGGCGGAGACGCCAGCGAGCGCGATGAAACCTACCCCGGTGGCGACCGACTGGTTGAAGCCGAGCAGATAGAGGATCCAGATGCCGCCGGTGAGCGCGAACGGCAACGTCCCCATGATCAAAGCTGCTTCATCGAACCGCCCGAAGATCATGTAGAGCAGCACGAAGATGATCAGCAGCGTCGCCGGCACGACGAGCTTCAATTTGGCAACGGCACGCTGGAGATATTCGAACTGTCCCGAATAGGCGACGCTAACCCCTGGCGAGAGCGTCACCTGTCTTGCGATCGCATGCTGCAGGTCACTCACGACCGACGCAAGGTCGCGTCCGCGCACGTCGACATAGACCCAGGTCGATGGGCGGGCGTTTTCGGTCTTGAGCATCGGGGGCCCCTCAGCGATCGAGACGCGCGCAATGGTGCCGAGCGTGATCTGCTGTCCGGACGGGGTCAGGACCGGCAGCATCCGTATTCCGTCAAGACTGTCGCGTAGCTCCCGCGGATAGCGGACGCTGATCGGATACCGTGCCAGCCCCTCGACCGTCTCGCCGATCGTCTCGCCGCCGATCGCGCCAGAGACGATCCGCTGCACGTCCGTAATATTGAGCCCAAATCGGGCGGCAGCGGCCCGATCGACATCGACATCGACATAGCGCCCGCCCGTCAAGCGCTCTGCGAGCGCCGAACTGACCCCAGGCACGGTTTTCGCAACTGTCTCGACATCGTGCGCGATGCGGTCGAGCTCAGCGAGGTCAGCACCCGACACCTTGACCCCGATCGGGCTCTTGATGCCGGTCGCCAGCATGTCGATCCGGTTGCGAATGGGCGGCACCCACACATTGGCGAGGCCGGGCAGTTTTACCGTTCGATCAAGCTCCTCGACCAGCTTGTCCGGAGTCATGCCCGGTCGCCATTGGTCGCGAGGTTTGAACTGGATCGTCGTCTCGAACATCTCAAGCGGCGCAGGATCGGTGGCAGTCTCGGCGCGGCCGGCCTTGCCGAACACGCTCTCGACCTCGGGCACGGTCTTGATCAGGCGGTCGGTCTGCTGGAGCAGGTCCGACGCCTTCGCCGCCGAGAGACCCGGCAGCGCCGAGGGCATGTAGAGCAGATCACCCTCCTCCATCTTCGGCATGAACTCGCCGCCAAGCTGGGTGAGCGGCCAGGCGGTTGTTGCAAAAGCGAGCGCCGCGATCAGCAGTACGGTCCTTGGCCGCCGCATCGTCCAGTCGAGCGCGGGCCGGTAGATGTTCGTCAGCCAGCGATTGACCGGGTTGGACTGCTCGGGCGGAATCTTGCCCCGGATCAGCAAACCCATGAGCACCGGCACCAGGGTCACCGACAGGATCGCCGCCGACGCCATCGCATAGGTCTTGGTGAAAGCGAGCGGTGCGAACAGCCGTCCTTCCTGTCCTTCCAGCGTGAACACCGGAATGAACGACAGGGTGATGATCAGAAGGCTGAAGAACAGCGCTGGCCCAACTTCGGCTGCCGCTTCGGTGATGACGGTCCATCGGGTATCCCCCTCGAGATGTTCGTCCGGGTGATCCTCCTCCCATCGCTCGATTTTCTTATGGGCATTCTCGATCATGACGACCGCGGCATCGACCATCGCGCCGATGGCGATCGCGATGCCGCCCAACGACATGATGTTGGCATTGACCCCCTGGAAACGCATGACGACGAAGGCTGCCAGCACACCAAGCGGAAGCGTGAGAATTGCAACGAGCGCCGAACGGACATGCCAAAGGAAGAGCCCGCAGACGATCGCAACGACTATGAATTCCTCGACCAGCTTGTGGGTCAGATTCTCAACGGCGCGGTCGATGAGCTGCGAGCGATCATAGACCGTAACCACATCGACGCCGGGTGGCAGGCCCTTCTTGAGCTCTGCGAGCTTGTCCTTGACCGCCGCGATTGTCTCGCGCGCATTCTTGCCCGAGCGCAGGATCACAACGCCGCCCGCGACCTCGCCCTCACCGTTCAGTTCGGCAATCCCGCGCCGCATCTCGGGGCCGGCCTGGATCGTGGCAACGTCGCCCAGTCGCACCGGCACACCGCCGGCTGCGGTCCTTAAGGGAATGGCGCGGAAATCGTCGAGCGTCTTCAGATAGCCGGAGACACGGACCATATATTCGGCCTCGGCCATCTCCAGTACCGAGCCGCCGCTCTCCTGATTGGCCTTCTGAATGGCATCGACCGTCTGGGCGTGGGTCACGCCGTAGGCGGCGAGCTTCACCGGATCGAGCAGCACCTGATATTGCTTCACCATGCCGCCAATGCTGGCGACCTCTGCGACCCCCGTTACCGTTTTCAGCTCGTAGCGCAGGAACCAGTCCTGAAGCCCGCGAAGCTGCGAGAGATCGTGGCGGCCAGTGCGATCGACCAGCGCATATTCATAGACCCAGCCCACCCCGGTCGCATCCGGCCCCAGCGCGCTGCGGGCGCTGGCCGGCAGCCGGCCTTGTACCTGGTTGAGATATTCGAGCACGCGGCTGCGCGCCCAATAGAGATCGGTGCCGTCCTCGAAGATCACATAGACAAAGCTGTCGCCGAAGAAGGAATAGCCGCGGACGGTCTTTGCGCCGGGCACAGAGAGCATTGTGGTGGTGAGCGGATAAGTGACTTGGTTCTCGACGATCTGCGGCGCCTGCCCGGGATAGGAGGTGCGGATGATCACCTGCGTGTCCGAGAGATCGGGCAACGCATCGATCGCGGTCGATCGCACCGCCCAGACGCCCACGCCGATCAGCGTCAGCACCCCGATCATGACGAAGAAGCGGTTTCTGACTGACCAGCGGATGAGATGGGCGATCACTGGCCCATTACCTTCGCCATGCGTCGCACGGTTGGTCCACTCGGTGGTTGATCGAACCCGAACCGGACCCGGTCGCCCGTCTTTAAGCCGCGCGCGACTTTCGGGTCTGTGAGCTGAAACGTCATCGTCATCGCTGGCCAGCCAATGGCTGGCACGGCTTGATGGCTCAGCGTCACCGACTGGGCGGTGATCTTTTCGATCGTACCGACGGTCTCATAGACTGCGCCGGTCGGCATAGGTTTGGCAGGACTCTTTGGCATGTCAGCACCGATCGGCCGTGCTTCCACGCCCGAGAGGCTTGCTTCGGAATCGATCAGGAACTGACCCGAAGCGACGATCTTTTCGCCTTCGCTCAGGCCCGCCAGAATCTCCGTATCATCGCCAGCTTCCCTCCCAGTTTGCACCTCGGCAGGGCGGTAGCGCCCCTTGTCGAGCGCGAGCATGACCAACGTGCGCTTGCCAGTGCGGATCAGGGCTTCGGACGGCACCAGCAACGCCGGCTGCGCGCTCCCGCCAAACGAGACGGTCGCAAACATGCCGGGACGCAGTCGCCCGCCGCGATTGGGCAGCTCGATCCGAACGGTGAGTGTGCGGCTGTCGGCCTGTGTCTCGGGGAGGATCGCCGAAACGCGCCCGGAGATGGTTTCGCCGGGGAAGGCTGCAAGCGCGGCTCGCACCGCTTGTCCAGGCTTCAAGGGACCGGCGACCGCTTCCGGCACGGCGGCATTCAACCAGACCGTGCCGAGCCCGTTGACCTCGGCAAGCGTCTGGCCTGCCATCAAGGTCATGCCGCCCCGCACGTTCAACGTCTTGATCACGCCGCCCGTGGGCGTGGAGATGGTGATCACATTATGCGGTCGTCCGGTTTGCTCGACCGATGCGATCGTGCCGGAGGGCATGCCGAGCAGCATGAGCCGTTGACGCGCGGCCTGGATCAGAGCGGCGTTGCCGGTGCGGCGGACCGCCAGAAACTCGGTCTGTGCGCCGCCCCATTCCGGCACCAGAACATCGGCAAGCGGCGCGCCTGCACCGATCACATCACCAGGTGCGCGGCCATAGACACGGGAAACGAAGCCGCCTGCACGCGCCTGAACGATCGCAACGTCGCGCTGGTTGAAGTCGATCGTGCCGGTGGCGGTGAGACTGCTCGCCAATTCGCCGCGCCGCACAGCCACCGTTCGCATCCCGAGCGCCTGGGAGGCGGACGGGTCGATCGATATTCCCGGCTGTGCCGCGCTTGCCCCCACCTCATCCGCATAGCGCGGGATTGTTTGCATTCCCATCGACGACAGGCCTGGACCGTCATGATGCTCAGCGGGGATCATCGGGTCATACCAATAGAGGATCTTGCGTGCCGGCGGTTTGGCGGCCGTAGCGTCGGGTGATCCTCCTCTCCATTCAGAGATGGTGAAACCGACCCCGCCAGCGGCGACCGCGAGCAGCGCCGCGGCACCGAAAAGGCCGCCCCGAGGGATTGTGAAATGGCTCATTGCGATTCGCTCCGATACGTAAGGTTCAGTCGAACACCGTCAGCAGCGACAAGGGCTTCACGGTCGAGAGTGTTGAGGGTGACGTCGGCAAGGGCCGCATAGGCATCCGCGATATCGACAAGATTGGCGCGACCTGCCCCGTAGCTTGCCGTCTCCAACGTCACCCGCTGCTCGGCGAGTGGCAGCAATGTGTCCCGCGCGCGCAGCCACTGTTCATGATGCATGATATGGTCCGCAAGATCGGTTTCGAGATCAGCGGCCAGCGCCCGCAGGGCCGCGTCGCGTTCGGCCAGGATGCGTCCGGCATTCTCCTGGGCCGCCGCAATGCCCGCATTCTGTCGACTGCGGGTAAAGAAGGGCAGACTGACCGTCACACCGGCTGACACATAATCTCCAAAACGAGGGTCGCGGCGTTGATAGGCAAGGTTCACCCCGAAGTCGGAACGGCGGTTGGCATCGGCCATACGCACATCGGCCATTGCCTGACCGGACTGGGCGTCGATCATTGCCATGGTGGGAAGGCGATCCAGGCCAGCGCGCAGTTCGGCCCCATCGACAGGGAAGTCGGGAATAGATCCGGCAATTTCAGGCGCCGGGTCACCCGTCCATCGCGTCAGAGCAGCCCGTGCCCGCGCTATGTTTGAGACCAGTTCGCTGCGACGATCTTCTAATGAGGCGATAGCCTGTCGGCCGGCAAGAGTCTGCGCAGGCCGGGCATTGCCCGACGCGACGGCACTGGGCGTTGTCCGCACCACGCGCTCCAGACGGGCTAGAAGATCATCAAGCGCGGTCAGCCGGCGCTCGGCATAGGCAAGGTTGATCCAGGCAAGCGCAGTGCCGACCTCAACCGAACGCGCCTCAAATGCGGTGTCGGCATCTGCAGCCTTGATATCGCTGTCAGCGCGGGCGCGTTGCGCACGGCGCTTGGCGAGGTTGGGAATATCCTGGGACACGCCCACCCGCGCCATCGTGAAATTGTCCTGCCCGGGAGCAAACGCCAATGGCCCCGAGATCGGGAAACTGTCGAGCCCAACGGCCAGAGTCGGATCAGGTAGCGATCCGGCGCCGCCACGAGCGGAACGAGCGGCCTCGGCGGCGAGCGCCTTGGCCTTGATCGACGGCGCTTCCTGCCGCGCGCGCTGGAGCGCAGCGTCGAAAGTGAGGGGACCAGCGAATGCAACGCCGGGGATCGCCGCGAGCAGCGGCAGACAAACAAACAATCGCATGGAAAACTCCTGATCGGAGGATCAGGCCGGCGTCGCGCACTCTGGCAGGCATGTCAGTGGCGGCGGGATGGGGGCAATCCCGCCGCCACTGCTGGCCTGGCCGTCTATGCGACCTTACACGGCCAGAGGCTGTGCCTAGCCGGCCGAGGGAGCCGACGAAGGCGATGCCATGCTATGCATCTCCTTCATGCAGTCCGCCGCGCTCATCTTCATCATGTCGCAGTTGCAGTTCGCCATCTGCGGAGCATCGGGCACCCAGACGCGACGGGGGCTCATAGATGGCGCACGCGGGCCATAGTTTGGCGATTAACGCCATTCATAATGGCCAGACTGCGAGTTTGTGTTGGGTTCGCCGGCGAAAGCGGCAACGGGAGCGGCAAGCGCAATGCCCAGCAGGGCATAGAAAACACGGTTCTTCATGACTGTAATCCTTGGGCAAAATATCGTGGTAGCCGCGGGTCAGACAGGATTTTCAGATGCGCGATAGACGCAAGAATCCTGTCTGCCTGGCAGCCGGTGTCGATCAGCCAAGGAGAGTCGGTGGTTCCGGTTCGGGAGTGAGGTCACTGCCGTGCAGGACAGTGATGGTTGCCCAGAAGGGCAGAGCTGGACTGGCTTCGCGTGCTTCCAGCATAGGCGCGTCATTACGAACGGCCAGCGGAACGACGCAGCCCATGGCCGCGATGCATTCCAGGGTCATGCCCTTGCAAGGCTTCTGAGCAGGTTGTTGCTGCTGTGCCATTATCTTCATGCAGTCTTCCGACATCCCAGCCACGGCCTGCACAGACGTGGCCATTGGGGCGGACATCGCAGGCGGAGCGGACGCAAAGGCCGCCGCTTGGCCAATCAAGCCAACCATGGCTCCCAGAAGGAGAAGAAGTTGCAAAACGCGTTTCACAGCCGTTATTTATTACGCCTCGTAGCATCAAAGATCAACGAGATGGTCACCCGCCGTGTCGGGCAAATACCGTCTGACCCGCCGATCCGAAGGCGATGACAGAGTAGGGTTGTGGTTTTTGGCCGGGGACTTCCATCCCCGGAGAACCCAGCGGCATGCCCGCTACGGCCAATCCCTTTACGCCCTTCGGGCGCTTCGCGATCGCGCGCTTCATGTCGGCAATGGGAACGTGGCCCTCGAAAACCATGCCATCGACAATTGCAGTATGGCATGATGCCAGCGCAGCGGGCACGCCTTGAGCGCGTTGAAAGCGGCCGCGTTGCTGGTCGTCGACGATATTGACGCTTTGTCCAAATTGTCTGCGCACCTGGGCCGCCCACTGTTCGCAGCAACCGCAACCAGGGTCACGATGCATGATGATCGGGGCAGCTTCGGCGCTGGCGACGGAGAAGGCTGCTATGAACGCAGCGAGGGCAAATTTGAGTGTCATACGATCCCTTATTGGTTCCCCCGCCCCTGGGCGGGGAGGAAAGGTCTATTGGGCGCGCTTGTTGTGGGCTCTCAGCCAGCCTTGAAGCTCGCCCACTTCTCGCGTTTGCTCGGTGATTGACTTGTTCGCCATCATTCGGACCTGCGCGTCCTTGGTGTCGCGCAAAACGATGCGTGACATCGCAATCGCACCGCGATGATGCTCGATCATCTTGCGCACCCAGGTCTCCGTTGCATCGCTGCCCGTGGCGGACATCATCTTCTGATGCATCTCCATTTCTGCAGGCGGGTAAGGATTGGCTGGCGTGGGGTTCATGGTCTGGCGCATGTCCATCTTGCTATGGTCCATGCCCTGCATTTGGGCGATCGCCGGCGCGGCCACCAGTCCAGCGATGATGATGGGGACTATTTTCTTCACAATTCTCTCCTCAGCGCCCCGCATTGATAATACGCATGGGCGCGCCATTTCCCTCGTGAGGCGGCACAAAATTTACGGGAACGGGAGCGCGAAGCCTACTTGCGGGCTAGAATAGCCTTCATTTCATCGATTTCGCGGCGCTGAGATTCCTCGATGCCGCTGCACAGACGAACGATTTCCGGATCCTTCAAGGAGGCCTCGCGGCACATCAGGATCGCGCCCGAATGATGCGGGATCATCGATCGGAGGAATGCTGTATCGCCGATCGTTGTTTGCGTGCGGATGAGGGCAAATGATCCGGCGAATATCGCAACTGACCCTAATATAAGGGCCGCGTTTGCCTTTTTCGACGGGAACATATGGCCCATCGCGAGGACCATCAGCACCACCATGGGCGCCACCATCATTAGCGTCATGTAGAGCATATTCAGGTTGTTGTAGAAGCTCCCCAAGCTGTCGATCATGACGAACATCACCAGATACATGATGACGCCGCCAACCAAGGTCTGCAGGGCGAGGCTCGCATAGGCATTTTTCATCATTGGTCGTCTCCTTTGGCCCCCGCCCCGATCCTGCTTGACTATTCAACCCGTGCGGCGTCGCTTTCGCGGCCACCGAAGATACAAAAGTGCCGAACCCGCGATCGCCAATGCGAGACCACCTGCGGCAAACGCCATCAACCACGGCGTGTTGAAATTTTCGTGGTTTTTCCAATCCATGATGTGGAGCGCCCAGAAGAAATCGTACAGGCGCCACGTTCCATTTCTCACAGCGACGATCCGACCACTATTCTGGGCAACATAGACGCGGGTCGCTTCGCGGTCAGGGAAGTCCACCCGCCAGGCCGGCAGGACGCCCTTGAATTCTGGGGTCGACGCCACAACCAGGCGCACGCTCGGCGGCTCCGACGTACCACGGTAGGCCTGTATCGCCACCGCGCGAGCCATCGCAGCGTTCACGGGACCAAGTCGACGACCTGTTTCTGCATCGTGGAGTGAGATCGTCCCATCGATAGACTCGACCTCCGCAATCTCGCGGCCGAGCAGCGCGCGATATCGGACTTCACGCACGGGTCTGGTCGCCGCGCGCAACACTAGGTCCAACGGCGCGCGCGATCTCGACTGTTCCAATATCGCCGGCGACGATCGCTCGACGAGATGTTCACCGCGGACTCGCTCGATCGGCAACAGGCTCATGACAAGACCGCTCGCAAACCAAAGCAGCAGCTGGACGCCGATAACCAGGGCTAACCAGCGATGAACGCGGCTAGCCCCGATGTGGAAGCGGAGTTTGGCGCTTCTCAGAACCAGGTCCGAACACCGATTACAAAGCTGGCCGCCTTCACGTCCCCTCCGTCTGAGCGTGCATAGTCCGCCGTCCGCCCGAACTTTCGGTCGTAAGAAACGCCGATGTAGGGGGCAAATTCGCGGCGCAGTTCGTAACGCAAACGCAGTCCCAATTCGGCGTTCGTGATGCCCGCTCCAATCCGCGTCTCCGGGACATTTTGTGCTGAAAGGTTCACTTCCAGGCGCGGCTGGAGAATGAGGCGTTGCGTGATACGCTGATCATAATAGCCCTCGATCCGCCCCAACACCTCGCCTTTGTTCGACAGAAACAGGGCAGCCTCGGTCTCAAACCAGTAAGGCGCCACCCCCTCAATACCGATCGTCGCATAAGTACGGGATGGGTTGGGTTTGAAATCGTAACGGACACCCGCCTGGAGGTTCCAATAAGGGTCGAGTGCACGACTGTAGAGCGCCTGAACTTCTGCGGTCTCCATGTAGGTGCCGCTTCTGCCAGCAAGAACGCCCTCACCCTCTGTCTTGACCACCAGCCGATCGAGATCCTTGCCGAACCACGCCTCCCCGTCCCACCGATAGCCGTCGCGGCCGTTACGGACCTGATATTCCGCCAGATTGAACAGGATCATCGAGCTGGATGAGCCGCCATGTTCCTTATGCAGCATGGTACGCGAAGCCGCCATCTCGCCGTTTTTGTAGACGCGGTCGGCATAGTTGTCGGTAGGAGGTTGGGGTGCAGGGGCGTTGCCGGGCATGAGACTGGTGCCACCAGCGCCATGGGCTGCCATCGGCCCATCCATCGCCATGCCGGGCATCGACGACATATCGTGCTGCATCGGCTGACCGCCGGGTGCCGCCTGCATGTCCATGCCGGGCATGTCGTGTTTCATCGTACCGCCCGCCCCATCGGGCATGGTCATGCCAGGCATGCCGGACATGTCGTGGCCGGCATGCGGGTCAGCCGTTGGAGGCGTCTTGTCACCGGGCATCTCCATGCCGGACATAGCCCCCATGCCCGACATGTCGTGCGGCGCCGACTTGGGTTTTGCTGCCGGTGCCCGGCGCTTCGGGGTGGCAGGCTTGCCCTTAGCCGTGGGCGCAGCGGCGCGCCTGGGCTGGCTTGCTGGCTTGGCCACCGGCTTTTTCTTCGCCGCTGGCTGAGCAGCAGGCATGTTCATGCCCGGCATATTCTGCATCGACTGCGCGCTGACTGGGGTCGCCAAGGCGAGCGGGGCCGCGCCGATCAGAAGGAGAAGCGACTTCATGCGGCATCTCCCCGGGGACGGACGGAGACGACGCGCATCATCCCGGCATGCATGTGATAGAGCATATGGCAGTGAAACGCCCAGTCGCCGACTGCGTCTGCGGTGACGTCGAAACTTACCTTGCCTCCTGGTGCGACATTGACGGTGTGTTTGCGCGGCGAATACTCGCCATGCCCGGTCACCAGCTCGAAGAAATGCCCATGAAGATGGATCGGGTGCGACATCATCGTGTCATTGACGAGCGTGACGCGGACCCTTTCGTTTTCGATAAAGGGAATGGGCTCGCGCTTGTCACTGAGCTTCACCCCATCGAACGACCACATATAGCGTTCCATATTCCCGGTCAGGTGGATTTCCATCGCGCGGTCTGGCGCGCGAACATCGGGGTTGCGCTCCACCGCCATGAGATCGCGATAGACAAGAACCCGGTGGCCAACGTCTTCGAGACCCTGTCCCGGTTCTCCCGTGCGATCCATCGGCATGGGCGAGATCGTCTGGACACCCGGTCCCATCTTAACCTGCGGCGCTTTGCTGGCGTCGCGCATGTTCATGCCGCCCATTCCGCCCATCGCCATGCCGCCCATTGTATCACCGGACCCGCTGCCCATTCCGGGCATGTTGGCCATGGAACTATCCGCCGGTTTTTGCATGCTTGGCATCGACGCGCCGGCCCCCATATCCATGCCTGCCATCCCGCCCGCGGCAGCTCCGCCGGCAGACATGTCATGCCCCATTGCTGCGTGGTCCATGCCGGACATGCCGCTCATATCCATGTCCCCCATGCCCATGTCCTTCATATCGGCAAGGGGCCGCTTGCGGAGCGGCGGAACTTCGGCCGTCATGCCTTCACGCGGAGCCAGTGTGGCGCGTGCCATGCCCGAACGATCAACGGATTCACCGACCAGCGTGTAGGCGCGATCATCGGTCGGAGTAACGATGACATCATAGGTCTCGGCAACCGCGATCTGAAACTCGTCGACCTCGACCGGCCTGACATTGAGCCCGTCGGCCTGAACAACCGTAAGTTTGAGACCGGGAATCCGGACATTGAACGTCGTCATCGCGGAGGCATTGACGAAACGCAGGCGAACGCGCTCACCTGGCTTGAAAAGCGCGGTCCAGTTGTCCCGTGGGCCATGCCCATTCACGAGATAGGTATAGGTCGAGCCCGTGACATCGGACACGTCGGTCGGATCCATCCGCATATTGCCCCAGTCAAGTCGGTCCTTGAGGGGTTGGTCTTCCTTGGCCAGCAAACCGGCCAGCGTTTGCCGCTGATAATTGAAATAGCCACCGCCGACCTGCTTGAGCTTCCGGAAAATTGCGTGCGGATGCATCTGGCTATGGTCGGAGAGCACGATGACATGCTCTCGATCCGACTGAATCGGATCCTCGCCTTCCGGGTCGATGACAATCGGTCCGTAATGACCTAACTGCTCCTGCAGCCCCGAATGGCTATGATACCAATAGGTGCCAGCCTGGACGATGGGGAACTCATAGACAAAGGTCGACTTGGGCTTGATGCCGGGGAAGCTGATGCCGGGCACGCCGTCGAACTGGAACGGCAAAAGCAGGCCGTGCCAGTGGATCGAGCTGTCTTCCTCGAGATCGTTGATCACCGACAGGCGGACGTTTTGGCCCTGACGCAGACGGATGAGGGGCGCAGGCACAGTGCCATTGATGCCGATGGCATGGCTTTGTCGGCCGTCGATCATCATCATCTGATGCGCGATCTTGAGCGTGATATCGTTCCCGCTGACCGTTGGCAGTGGCTTGGCAATCCCGGACGAAATGGGTTGAGCCCATGCCGGCAGCCATGCCGACAATGCGAGGCCACCGCCGGCCAGCGCAGCGCCGCGGAAAAGGTCGCGGCGGTTCAATCCGGGGGACATAATATCTCCTTGTTCAACGTGCAGCACTTTGGGTCTGAAAAGACGCTTAAGCGCGGTATCTCTTTATCCTTACGCGCGAGCAGCGCGCACCCCTCATTCCTCAGCGAGTATTTCTGCGAGGCGCGCGCGCGCGCGATACAGGCGCGTCTCCACAGCCTTGCTACTGACGGAAAGCGCTTTGGCGGCCTCTGATTGACTGAGCCCTTCGACGGTCCTGAGCATCAGGACTTCACGCAACGTGGCAGGCAATGCGCTGATCGCCGCCGACAGTCGCTCCACCTCTATTTTCGATTCAGCACTGGCATGTGCGGAGGGTGCGTCATCCGGCACTTGCTCAATCTCATCATCCGACGGCGCGGAGCCAAATGTGAAGAGCTGCCGCACCCTCTGGCGGCGGCGCCAATCGCGACATTTGTTAATCGCGATCCGGGATAGCCAGGCGCGCAACGGACGCGCACCATCATATTTCCGCAGATGGCTGAACGCGGATACAAAGCAGTCCTGCGTGAGATCAAGTGCTTCCTCGGCATTCCCGACCAGGCCGCGCACCAGTCGAAATATCGCTGTCTGGTGCCGACGCATAATCTCGGCGAAAGCCGACTGCCGACCGGCAAGCGTCAGTGCCGCTAGTTCACCGTCCGAACACGCCTGGAGATCCAGACTCACCGTGCATCGTCGGTGAGCGCATGAACCACCGCCTGATCGAAGGTCTTGGCCTGATCGGGGCGAAGGATTTGCCGCATGGCGAAGATGTGCCCGAGCGTTTCCTTTTGCAGTTCGCCCATTGCCTGATGCGACTGATCGACGGCCGCGGTCACACGCGGCCCTTCGCCATGTTCGACCTCGATCGCGGCTGCGAGACGCGCATTGTCCGATCGCAGTTCAAGCTCCAGCGCGCGCCGACGCACGGCGAAACCCTGCTCTAGCAGCTCGATCTTGGCCTTCTGACGATCATCCAGATCGAGCTTGCTGTGCAAGACATCGTGGAGCTCGACGCCGGCTGCCTTGGGCCGCGGGAAAAAGTAGCGGCCCAGGAACACGCCCGCAACCGCCGATGCAAAGGCGACGATGGCGACGAGGAGGAGCAATTTGGGCTTCATTGAGAACCTACCAGCAGCGTCGAAGGGGCAAGCGGATTTGATGGCCCGAAAGGCGATAGCGTGACCGACGCCTCGGCACGCGGCGTAAAGCCATTGCTGGCGATACCCAGCAGTACCGCTCCGAAAGCCGCGACCGCACCGAGGCGGAATTGAGACGCGGTCGAAACCTGCGGCAATGCCGCTATGCGTCGGAACACAGCATCCTCCAGACCAATCAGCCCCGGATGCGTCGGTTCGTTGCGTAAGCGGCTCAGCAGCCGGTCCAGGTCGGTATCCATCGAAAAGTCCAATCCTCAATCAATCCGGGGCAACGGCCCAGGACGTGTTCTTTACTTTCCCCTCTATCAGCCTGTCCGTCAAAGCATCGCACATAGCGGGCAGATCTGAGCAACAGCGACGGAGCAGCCGCAACGCTATGGCGCCGTCTTCGTCATGCCGGGCATATCCTTCATCATCGCGTCATGGTCTTCGGGCGCACTGGCTATTGCCGCCTGATATTGGGCGGGTGACATACGCGGAAGTTGCCTTACGAAAGCCACCATATCCCAGATCAGTTCGTCGCTATGGGTCTTACCCCAAGCTGGCATCGCGGTCAGCTTGACCCCATGCTTGATGATCCAGAATTGCTCCTTTGGCGATCTTTGCTCCTCGCGGGAAAGCTCCGGCGCCCTCGGATAGAGTCCCTGGCTGATTTCGGACTTTTCCAGTCCTGGCCCGAGATGGCAGCCGCTGCACATCTCGGTGTAGAGCCCCGCCCCGCTCTGCAGCCGCTTCACGTCCCCAAGGTTGGCCGGGACATTCACATCACGAGATCGCACGGCGATGGAACGATCTCGGAGCTGCTCGATCAGCCAATAGACCGGTTTGGTGTGCGGCGAATCCGCCCCGATGTCATAGGCACCCACATAGACGACGATCCCCGCTAGCGCGCCGCCGACCAGCGCTGTCGCAGCGATAAAACCTACACTTGGAAAGTGCCTGCGCAGCCAAGTCGTCCTAGCATTCTCCATAGCTTCCTCCCGAGCGGCAGCGTCCCTTGGATCCGGGTGGTTCTCACACCCATCCAATTGTCCATACGCACTGCAAGCTTCGATCCCTCATCTGTCGCGCAGATCTCATTCGCAAATCCCGCCGGGGTTCTGATTTGCAGAATTCTTGCGCGCCTGATGAGGGGTGGCGCCGCGTGGTGGGTAATTCGATGTGTCGGCAGTCTCGCCGCCCATGGAGAAATCGATGTTTCGTAAAACAATCTTTGCCGTCGCCATGGCGGCGTCTGTCCTCACCGCTACCGCTGCGCAGGCTCACCCTAAGCTCAATGCCGCCACCCCTGCCGCAAATGCCGTGGTCGCCGCCCCGACCAGAATTCAGCTCGTCTTTTCTGAAGCGCTCGTCGCACAATTTTCCGGGCTCGACCTGACGATGACCGAAATGCCAGGCATGAAGATGGCGCCGATGAAGATGAACGGCGTCAAGGCCACCGTGGGCGCCGATGGCAAGACGCTCGTCGCGACGCTTGCCAAGCCGTTGCCGGTTGGAACCTACAAGGTCGACTATCACGTCGTCTCTGCTGACACCCATCGCATCCAGGGCAGCTACACCTTCAAGGTCCAGTAAGACCGTGCCGGACATCATAGCGATCGCAGTGAGGCTGGGACTTTTCCTCGATCTCATGCTCCTCTTCGGGTTGCCGATGTTCGGCCTCTACACGTTGCGCGGGACTGAGCGGGCATCCGGCTCGGTCCTGCGTTTCCGGTCGGTGTTGGCGACAATCGCGCTGGCCGGTATCGTATTATCTATCCTGGGCATGATGGTCCTGGCGGCCTCGATGGGGGGCGTGCCACTCGATCAGGTAGACCGCGCCACGGTCAATCTTCTCATATCGGGCACTGCGATCGGGACGGTCTGGCAGGTACGGGTCGCGGCCCTCCTGCTCGTGCTCTATTTTTCCATCGTCGGTTGGCGGCGTCCCGCTTTCGCCCTGTGGTCGCTGTCAGCGACCGCCGCTGTCGCTCTGGCGACCTTGGCCTGGACGGGGCATGGCGCTGCCGACGAAGGCTTGCGGGGATGGGTCCATCTTGGGGCCGACATCACCCATCTTTGGGCGGCGGGGATTTGGGTAGGCGCATTATTCGCCCTTTGCCTTCTCATTTTCCGCCCTGCAGCTCGCATGGCGATCGATCATATCCACCTTTCTCACCGCGCGCTGGATGGCTTTGCAAAGGTCGGATCGGTAGTCGTAGGGCTGCTTATCCTGTCGGGATTCATCAACAGTTGGATCCTGATCGGACCATCCCGGCTCGGTTCCCTTTTTGCCAGTCTCTACGGCCTTCTGCTGGGGGCAAAGCTGATACTGTTCGGCGTCATGCTGACGCTGGCCGCCGCCAATCGCTTCTTCCTGACCCCCTCCCTCGCTGCAGCCATTGAAACGGGCAATACATCCTCGGCGATAGGAACACTTCGTCGCAGCCTCGCCATTGAAACCGGATGCGCTCTTGTCATTCTAGCCCTCGTTGCATGGTTAGGACTGCTGGCCCCACCTGCATCGGGGATGTAATCCGCCTTCATGGAAGCGCGCGCGAAATAGCTTTGATCGCTTTAAGGCCCGAGCCAAACCGGGAAATCGCGTCCTTGTTCCGTTCTAGCTCACCATAAGGGAGATAGGCGATCTCCAGGTCCGCGATCCGGCTGAACGCCGGCCTTGCGATTTGCGCGCGCACTTCGCTTTCGCGAGCATCTGGAGCGACAAGGAACAATCCGGCTGTGGCATGCAGGTCGCTGCCGCTCAGGGCAAGATCGAGCATCCGGACGATCCCCGAATAGATGGAAGTCGAATGTTCGACTTCGAAGGCTGCCGCGACCCGGTCACCACCCCGCTCCAGCCACAAAACATCAATGAGGCGGATAGCATCCGCTCCGGTCGACGTCGAAATTGAAGCCGGCAAGCTCTCGAGGCACCCCTCCCCCAAACGCACACCGTCATGCAGTCGCCCCCGATCATTGGATGCGATCCAGACGTCATACCCCAGGGCCAGACCGATATCGCGCAGCCATGCCTGGATTTCCGAATGGGTTCGATCACTCTCGCCCTGCTTCTGCAGCGCTTTGTTGAGCGTTTGTGCTTCCGCCCGAGCTTGTTCGAGGCGTGCGGTCCAGGATCCCAGGGTCTGGTCTTCCTCGTCGCGGGGCGGCGCCGGATAACGGCCAGAGCCGATATCGAACAGGAGGCCGCCAATAGCGCCCAGATCGTTTGACAGAAGATCGCGAAACCGCTCGTTCAGGTCGAGCACACCCGAGCGCATGGCGAGAAAATGGTGCCAGCTTCCGAGCTTCACCTTGCCGCCGGTCAGCTTGTTATAGCCGTTGACGATCGCGGTGTTGAACGGCGGCACGAGGGTCGGATGCAGGAAATAGAGGAGATTGGCGACCGCAGGCCCCAGCCCCTTGATGTTCAGGCGATCAATCGTGTGGATACCTGCGATAATCTCTTCCGCGGTGTCGCAACAGGCGCAGTGATCGAGCAATCGGCCAAAGGCGCGCTGGTTCGCCGGGTTTTCATAGATGTCGGGGATCCGCAATTTGGGCTTCCAGAGAAACGCATGGTCCGCGCCTTTGAAGATCTGCCTCTGTTCTGCGACTGAATGAACGACCGTTTCCAGCGAAGATCCGCGATAGGCGACGCCGAACCTTCCGGCTTCGATTTCAGCGACCACCTGGGCGAGACCACGCCGTATCGAACGAAAATTCTTGATGCGCTCGTCCCATAGAAACCAGCTCTGATACGTCGCGTTCGGATCTTCCCTCCATCGTTGGATCAGTTGCCGCGCCAGCAATTCAAATTCCGCCAAACCCCGTTCCCCCATTCGCGTCGATCTTCTCCAACGCTAACACTCCGCCCCGTATACGAACAGTTTTTGCGCGGCCGCCCAGGACGAAAAGCGACCCGCGTCATCTGATATCGTCCGGAATATGCGTCAGCAGGTCACGGGTGTAGCCGATCAGGAGATCGCCAACGGTTGCCCCGTAAAGCGCGAGGAACAAAATGAACGCCAGGAGCTTGGGGACGAAGCTCACAGTCTGTTCGTTGATCGAAGTCGCAGCCTGGATCATGGAGATAATGAGCCCGACCACCAGCATGATTATCAGCGGGGGTCCAGCGACAACCATTATCACCCAAAGCGCCTGGCCCATCGAAACCGAAAAAGGGCTGTAGGTCTCCATCTCTCCCCCGACGATGATGGTTTCGTCGCCCCCTGACGTTGCGGCCTGTGGTTGTTGCGGGGCGAGCGACATGGAGCGCGATCGGTTTATTCCAATCCGTCTTCCCCACATCCGCTCGCCCCCGCGCCACGCTGCGACCCGTGGGCACCTCGGCTGTCCATCCTGCTAGGCGATGGGCTTCATCTGATTTTACGCAGCGACGGGGTTTACCCCTCACGACCCGACCTTTTTTTCGAAGAACGCGCACTCGTTTGAGGGAAGAAGCCTCATTCCGCGTAATACCAGTGAAGACCGCGCTCAGTGAAAGGCACGCATGTACGACTGCGTCATCATCGGCGGCGGCCCCGCAGGGCTGACAGCAGCCACCTATCTAGCCCGGTTTCTGCGTTCTACGCTGGTCATCGATGCTGGCGATGGCCGCGCGACCCGCATCCCGACGACACATAACCTCCTCGGTTTTCCAGACGGTATCTCTGGCGAAAATCTGCTTGTCCGTATGCATCGACATGCCGCCCAATACGGTGCCGAATTGGTCCCTGGGCTCGTCGATCGCATCGACCGGGTCAGGACAGGTTTCGTCGTCGATACAGATGCCAAGACTTTCAGTGCCCGGTCAATATTGCTTGCCCAAGGCGTCACAAATCATCGACCCCGAATGAGGCAGGAATCGCATGATCGAGGCGTCGCCCAGGGATTGATACGTTATTGCCCGATCTGCGACGGCTATGAGGTCCGCGGCAAGCGAGTGGCCGTGCTGGGCTGCTCCGACCATGGCGCGGCCGAGGCTTTGTTCGTTCGCCACTATAGCGACACCGTGACCTTGCTCGCGCAAGACAGTTCGCAATTGTCGGTAGCCGAGACGGCAGATCTGGCTCGAGGCGGTATTGCCGTCGAACGCGCGCCGGTTCGAGATTTGTCGATCGATGGAGAATTCCTGCACGCCCATTTGGCCGATGGCCAATTGCTCCAATTCGACACCCTTTATGTTGCCCTCGGAACCGCCCCTCGCTCGGAATTGGCGCGAATGGCTGGCGCTGGCCTGAGCCGGGGAGGTGGCATCGTCGTCGATGCGCACCAGCAAACGACAGTCGGCGGCCTGTTCGCGGCCGGCGACATGGTTGAAGGACTGGATCAAATTGCCGTTGCGGCAGGTCAGGCGGCTAAGGCCGCGACGGCCATCCACAATCTGTTGTCCGGCTGACGCGGCAGCGCAGAGTCAGCCACGCGAAAATATATTTTCGTCGGGCTTGACCCTGACACGATGTCAGGCCCCAGATTGCTTTTCGTCGATAAGGAGACGAGCCTGTGACTGACCCTGTTCCTGCAAGCAATTCGGGTGCGCACAGCTGCTGCGCGGCCAAGCACGGCGGCGGCACGGACGCGAAGACGGCCAAGGATCCGGTTTGCGGGATGATGGTCGATCCGGCCGCAACGCCTCATCATGCCTCGCATCATGGCGAGCAATATCATTTCTGCAGCGCCGGATGCCGCACGAAGTTTGTCGCCGAGCCGGTGCGCTACTTGTCCGCGGGTGACAAAGAGGCGATGGTCGCTCAACCAGGCGCGATCTGGACCTGCCCCATGCACCCGGAGGTCCGTCAAGACCATCCCGGGCCATGCCCGATCTGTGGCATGGCGCTCGAGCCGGAACTTGTGACGGCAGACACCGGACCAAGCGGCGAACTCCTGGATATGTCGCGGCGTTTCTGGATCGCGGTGCTGCTCACCATCCCGGTCTTTGTCCTGGAAATGGGCAGCCACCTGTTCCCAGCACTGCACAATCTTGTACCGGCCCGCATGTCCGGATGGTTGCAGCTTGCACTGGCAACCCCGGTCGTACTCTGGGCGGGCTGGCCATTTTTCGAACGGGGATGGGTGTCCATCCGGACGCGCAACCTCAACATGTTCACGCTGATCGCGATGGGGACGGGCGTGGCCTGGGCCTATAGCGTGGTCGCGACCATCGCCCCGAGGGTGTTCCCCGCAGCGTTTCGAATGATGGACGGCACAGTCGCTATCTATTTCGAGGCCGCCGCCGTCATCACCGTGCTGGTGCTGCTGGGACAGGTGCTCGAACTGCGCGCCCGCGAGCGGACCTCAGGCGCCATCAAGGCGCTGCTCAACCTCGCCCCCAAGACCGCGCGCCGCATTGGCGCCGACGGGAATGACGAGGAGGTATCGCTCGACCAGGTAGCCGTCGGCGATCTCCTCCGTGTCAGGCCGGGCGAAAAAGTACCGGTCGATGGCAAGGTCGAAGACGGCCGATCCTCGCTCGACGAGTCGATGGTGACGGGTGAGTCGATGCCCGTCACGAAGGCGCTCGGCGACACTGTCATCGGCGGAACGATCAATCAGAGCGGTGCCCTCGTCATGCGCGCCGAGAAGGTGGGCCGCGACACGATGCTGGCGCGCATTGTCCAGATGGTCGCTGACGCGCAGCGTTCGCGAGCACCTATCCAACGCCTGGCCGACCAGGTCGCGGGATGGTTCGTGCCCGCCGTCCTGTTGATCGCGCTCATTGCCTTTGGTGTATGGGGTATCTGGGGGCCAGAACCCCGTCTGGCCCATGGCCTGATCGCCGCCGTCGCCGTGCTTATCATCGCGTGCCCCTGCGCCTTGGGGCTTGCGACGCCAATGTCGATCATGGTCGGCATCGGCCGGGGCGCGGGGCTCGGCGTGCTCATCAAGAATGCCGAAGCGCTGGAGCGGATGGAGAAGATCGACACGCTCGTCGTCGACAAGACAGGTACGCTGACCGAGGGGCGACCATCGGTCACCCGCATCATTCCGGCGACAGGCTATGAAGAGACCGAACTGCTGCGGCTCGCCGCCGGCGTGGAGCGGGCGTCCGAACATCCGCTGGCGCTCGCCGTGATCGCCGCCGCCAAGGACAGGGGAATCGTGCTTCCCGAGGTCGCGGACTTTGATTCACCGACCGGCAAGGGCGCGATCGGCACGGTGGATGGCAAGCGCATCACCCTGGGCAACGCCCGTTTCCTGTCAGAAAACGGGATCGACGTCAGCGCACTCGAGCCCCAGGCGGACGAACTGCGCCAGGATGGCGCGACCGCCATCTTCATCGGCATCGACAAGCAGGCGGCCGGCATTCTGGCCATCGCCGATGCAATCAAGGCGACGACGGCCGAGGCCATCGCGGCGCTTCGCAAGGAGGGCATACGGGTCGTGATGCTGACCGGCGACAATCGCACCACGGCCGAAGCGGTCGGGCGAAAGCTCGGGATCGACGACGTCGAAGCCGAAGTGCTACCGGATCGGAAAAGCGCGGTGGTCGCGCGATTGAAGAGTGAAGGGCGCATCGTCGCCATGGCTGGCGACGGGGTCAACGACGCGCCCGCGCTCGCCGCCGCCGATGTCGGCATCGCGATGGGTTCGGGCACCGATGTCGCGATCGAAAGCGCTGGCGTGACCCTGCTGAAGGGCGACCTTAACGGCATCGTGCGTGCGCGCCGGCTTAGCGAGGCGACGATGTCCAACATCCGCCAGAACCTGTTCTTCGCCTTCATCTACAACGCCGCCGGGATCCCGATCGCGGCAGGGCTGCTCTATCCGATCTTCGGCATCCTGCTTTCGCCGATCATCGCTGCAGCAGCGATGGCATTGTCCTCAGTCAGCGTGGTCACCAACGCGCTGCGCCTTAATCGGGCGGCGCTATGAACATAGGCGGTGCGTCGGGCGCGAGCGGGGTCTCACAGCGGATGATCCGCCACTACGAAAAGATCGGCCTGGTCCCATCGGCTGTGCGGCGGGATAGTGGCTATCGCGATTACAGCGACGCCGACGTCCATCGCCTGCGCTTCATAGCCAATGCCCACGATCTCGGCTTTCCGATCGAAGAAATCCAAAAGCTGCTTGATCTATGGTCCGATCGTGCACGCGCCAGTTCAGAGGTCAAGGCGCTGGCAGAGGCCCGAGCGGCCGACCTTGGCCGCAAGGCGGATGCGCTAAATGCGATGCGAGAAGCGCTGATGGGGTTGGCGAAGAGCTGTGACGGCAACAACCGACCGGAATGTCCGATCCTGACGCACCTGGCATCTTGAACATGTTCAACGACACGCCTGCACTCTCAGTTTTGCAATTCGCGTCCCGTCAGCTTCACGAGCCGGCGCGGACGGTCGGCGGCGATGAACATGGCGTTCGACGGCAAGCCTTCACTGCTCGATGGCATTGCCGTCGCGGCAAGGTCGCGTTCGACGTGACGGCCACCCGGATACTATAGACAGTCGCTGAGCTCTTCGGGAGGAGCCATGAAAGAGCCTCCCGAAGAGCTCCGACAAGTTTGGAACAGGCAATGTTCGCCAATCCATGATCGACGGCGAGGGGAAGTTAGCGCCTCGCCGTCACTTCACGCTATCAGCAGACATCGCTCCCATCGACCCAAACGCGGACCGGTCCCTGCAACGGCGCACGCGGACCATATTGCGGCCGCTGCCGCCACACATAACGGCCGGTTTTGCCGGTATAGGCCGGATCGCATTCCGGTCCACCTTTGCCTGTCCACTGCTCGCGTTGGTCGGCGACCTTCCTGCAGACCCGTGCACTTAGCGGTGCACGCGGACCAGGAGCCTGGGGTTGCCACTCACACTTGATGGTAGCCGGTTTCTCGACATCTGCCTGTGCCAATGCCGGAACTGGGGCGGCGGCGAGCATCGTGAATGCGGCCACCGTAGCGCTGAATATCAAGGTCTTCATGATTCCTCTCCTTGGACTGAAAGTGCTCTGGGCAAACGGCCCCGGAGGGGCGGGCAGCGCACGGCGCCGTCCAGCGCTTGGGAGGGTTCGCCTGGCGAGTTGTCAGGCCAAGGTGGCCCCTGTGCATTATCAGGACACGGATTCACGGTAGCGGTTTGATGAGCAGCGGCATGAGGCCGTTGGCGTCGAGATCGAGGTGATCGGACCAGACATAATCGCCGGTGAGATTGATGCGATCCCAACCCAACGGCGAGAGCCGGGACAGCATAGCTGGATCGATGGGGCTTCCTCGACGACGCATTTCGTCGACGGCGCGCCCCAGATAGCGACAGTTGAACAGGATAATCGCTGCGGTGACGAGGTTGAGCGCGGCCGCTCGGGTCTGCTGGTTCTCCAGGCCACGGTCGCGAAAACGGCCGAGCCGATGGAAGGCGACCGCCCGGGCAAGGCTGTTGCGGGCCTCGCCCTTGTTCAACTCGGCAGTGACGGTACGGCGCAGAGCCGGATCCTCGAACCAGCGGAGCGTGAACAGCGTGCGCTCGATCCGCCCGATCTCCCGCAGCGCCGCAGCGAGGCTGTTCTGCTGGCGGTAGGCGGACAGCTTCTTCAGGATCAACGATGGCGTGACGGTGCGGTGACGGATCGCGCCAATGACACGTTCAATATCGGGCCAGTGGCTGACGATCAGGTCCCGGTTGAGCCTGTGACCGAACAGTGGCGCAAGCCTGCCATAGCGCTTCGAGGGTTCGAAAGCGTAGAGGCGCCGGTCGGACAGGCGAGGAATGCGCGGCTCGAAATCGAGCCCGAGGAGATGCATCGTCGCGAATACGATGTCGGAAACGCCGCCTCCATCGACGTGCAGCGCGGTCAGATCGGCGTTGCTGTCATGGCCGAGGAGCCCATCGAGCGCATGGATGGCTTCTCCTGCCGTGCCGGCGATCACCGTCTGGTGCAGCGGCGCGTAGCGGTCGGTGATGGTGGTGTAGATCTTGACCACTGGGTCGCGACCATAATGGGCGTTGACCGCTCCGCCGGCTTCGCCCGGCCCGCCCAGGTAGAAGGCCTGGCCATCCGCGGAAGCCCGGTGTCCTTGCCCAAACCAGGCGGCGATCGGCTCGGCGTGGATGGCGTCGGTCAGACAGGCGAGCGCCGCCCGAAAGGTTTCCTCGCGCATGTGCCATGTCTGCATGCGCAGCAGCGCGCGGCGTGACCCTGCGCCGCATACCTCGGCCATGCGCGACAGCCCAAGATTGGTCGCTTCGGCAATCAGAGTGGCGAGGAAGGCCTGCTCATCGCCAGGCGGCAACCCGGTCGAGACGTGCCCGAAGTGCCGGGTGAAGCCGGTCCAGCGTTCGACTTGCGACAACACGTCGGTGATACGCGTGGCAGGCAGCATGTCGTAGCAGGCAAGCGTCAGGCGCCGTCCTTCGTCGTGCCTGGCATCATCGTCCTTCAGTTCCTTGGGAAATCGCAATCGCTCGCCAGCGAACAGGGCAGCATCGCGTCCGGCCAGATTGTGGGCGACGTCGCGCAAGGCGCTGTCGAGCTGCGCGGCGCGCTGATCGAGCCATGCGTGTGGATTACCGAGCGAGAACGGCGGTTGCAGCGCTGCGCCGGATAACGGCGCGAGCAGCACGTCCAGCGACCTGTGCAGCCTTGACCTCGGCACCCAGATATCACCCGAGGCCAGTGCATTGGTGAGCGCGCCGTAAGTCGCCATCTCCCAGTGCGTCCGGTCGATCTTGCCGGCGACCACGACATGGCGGTGCCAGCGCCGCTCGACATGACCGAGCGGAACGTCGGCAGGGAGGGGCTTGCGCCAGTCGCCATCAAGATTCGACAGGATCGCCATCGCGTCGCGCAATGCCGCGGTGCCGGCCCGACCGTGGAAATCGAGCGCTTGCAGGAATAGAGGCCCTGTTCGCTTGAAGGTCCGGTATTCGGCTGCGATCTCGCTCAGCACATCGTCCCTGTGAGGTGCCGCGGTACGACGGATGATTGCGGCATCAGCATCGAGCATGTCGAGAGGCACGATATCCCTGAGGGCCGCACCGATATCTCCGCCGGCGCGTGCTGCCTGGCTAACTGTTTCCAGCACAGTGGCGATCCGCATCAGCCGATCGCGGCCTTCGCGTCCCGAAATCGCGACCCTCTGCTCCAGGCGTTTGCGAGCACGAAGGTGAGCGCGTCCCATCAAGGCGCTGAACATGGCGATCGCCGCGTCGGTAAGCGTGGCCTCCATCTCGCGCAGCGTTGCAAGCAGGATGACCCGCCTGCGGGAGACGCGCATCTGTTGGAAAGCCTGGGCTGTATATCGCACGCCTTCGCGGGCGAACTGCGTCAGGCGGGGCTCGTGCAGGGGATCGACCGGAATGCTGGAAATACCGGTCCTATGGATTATCGCGACCTTCTCGAGGATTTCGGCAAGCGAGGCTGACGCGACGCGGGGCTCTGGTTCGCGCAGCCAGGACAAGCGGCTCTGCCGGTCATGTACCTTCTCATCGATCAGCATATCGAGACGCTGACGCATATCCGCATCGAGTTTAGCATCGACCGCGGCGACCAGATCGGTTTCCGTCCGAAGCATCGCCTCGGCCGCCATCCGCTCAACGACGCTGATGCCAGGGATGACGATGCGTCGCGTGCGCAGCTCGTCCAGCAATCGATCAAGCAAAATGCGCCCGTCCACGATAGCCATGGCTTCGGTTTCCAGCCAAGTCATCATGATGCCGCGCGCTGGCCGGCTCAGATCGGTGAATCCGAAGCGCGCCTTGATGGCGGCAAGCTGATCGTAGCGGGTCGGCGCTCGCCGCGCGAAGTCGGCGACGACGCCTGCATCCACTCCGACCTGTTCGGCGATGTGGTCGAGCATGATTGCAGGCAACAGCTCGCCTGTGCGCAGATGTCGCCCCGGATAGCGCAGGCAGCAGAGTTGCAGGGCATAGCTCAAGCGGGTCGCCGGAGTGCGTGCGAAGCCGATCGCAGCAAGGTCCTCGGCATCGAGGCCATGATGTCGCACCACCGCCGCCTCGCTGTCGGGCAAAGCAAGCAACGCGGCGCGCTGCCGCTGGGTCATCGGAATACGTGCGGGCATGTTTCATCCTCCAAAAACCTCTTGCCTTTTGTTGGCTTAGTGAAAGAGGATTGTGAAAGACCCAAGGCTGCGGAAATTGGTGCATGCTGTTTCCGCCTCCAGATACGGCCGTTTGTGAAAGAGACGCAGATGACGCGCGAACCCTATCTGATCGGTTATGCCCGCGTGTCGAAGGGCGACGACCAGTCGAACGCCGCGCAGCGGCGCGCGCTCGATGCGGCCGGCTGCAAGCGGGTGTTCGAGGAGACCGCCAGCGGTGGGCGGTGGGACCGACCCAAGCTTCTGGAGATGATCG
>NZ_QLJK01000025.1:0-84162 GCF_003950715.1 Sphingomonas sp. S-NIH.Pt3_0716
CCTATGCCTACAGCCACAGCAAGGTCGATGCGCCGGGCATGGCATTCGACGGCTTCGCGCCGGCGCAGGTGCCGCGCCATTTCGCCAGCGCGACGCTGGCCTGGGCGCCCAAGGCCGGGCCGGAGCTGTCGGCGACGCTGCGCTACACGGCCAAGCAATATGAGGATGATCTGCAGAGCGATGCGCTGCCCGATGCGCTGACGCTCGACGCCATCGCCCGGCTGCCGATCGGCCATGGCATCAGCCTGGTCGCGCGCGGCGAGAATCTGTTCGACGAGGATGTCGTCACCCGCAATGCCGGTGGATCGATCGATCTGGGTACGCCCAGGACGCTCTGGATCGGCGTCACCGTGCGCGGTTGAGCCGATTCCCGTCGCGCAGTTTCTTGCCCTCGCCTGGCTGCTGCTGGCGAACCTGATGGCCTTCATGCTGTTCGGGTTCGACAAGCGCCGGGCCGTGCGGGGGATGGCGCGAATCCGCGAGCGGACCTTGCTGCTCTGGGCGCTCGCAGGGGGGACGCTGGGTGCATTTGCCGCCCGCCACCTTTTTCGTCACAAGACGCGCAAACAGCCTTTCACCCGGTGGCTATGGCTGATCGCCGCGGCGCAGGGGCTGGTTCTCGCCGGATGGGCGATGATCTGATTTTTCATCTGTCGGGGGAGAAATGGTGCTGCCGGCGAGGATTGAACTCGCGACCTCAGCCTTACCAAGGATGCGCTCTACCACTGAGCTACGGCAGCACTCTATTTCGTCTCCGTCGCGCCGTGCGCTTCGGAGGTCGCGCCTATGGCCGCCCCATTGCCTCCTGTCAAGGCGGGTTGCGGCAGATAATGCATTTTGCTTATGCGCTTTGTCATGAGCGAGACCCAGGACGAAAAGAAAGCAAGGCTGGCGCAGGCGCTGCGCGACAATCTGCGGCGGCGCAAGGCCCAGAGCCGCGATGTGGCGCGGGAAGGGGCTGAGCCCACCCCCGCGCCGGAATCGTCCAAGGACTGATTCGGATTAGAGCGGCGCGCAGGCCGACTGGAGCCAGGCCAGCGCCTCGCCTTCGAGCTGCGGGCCGACCACGGCCAGCACCTGCGCATGATAGGCGTCGACCCAGGCGCGCTCGCCCGCATCCAGCAGATCGGTGGCGATGGCGTTGCGGTCGATCGGTGCGAAGGTCAGGGTCTCGAAACCCAGCATCGGCTTTTCGCCGCCGGCGATCGCCCGTTCCTCGACCAGCACCAGATTCTCGATCCGGATGCCATATTCGCCGGTCTTGTAATAGCCCGGCTCGTTCGAGAGGATCATGCCCGCCACCAGCGGCTCGTCGCCGCCGCCGAAGGTCGCGATCCGTTGCGGCCCTTCATGCACCGACAGGAAGCTGCCGACGCCATGGCCGGTGCCATGGGCATAATCCAGACCCTGCGCCCAGAGATATTGGCGCGCCAGCACGTCGAGCTGGCCACCGCGCGTGCCGACCGGGAAGACGGCGCGGGCCAAGGCGATATGGCCCTTCAACACCAGGGTGAAACGCTGCTTCATCTCTTCGCTAGGGCTGCCGATGGCGATGGTGCGGGTGACATCGGTGGTGCCGTCGCGATACTGGCCGCCCGAATCGACCAGGTAGAAGCTGCCGGTCTCGATCGGCCGATTGGTCTTTTCCTCGACGCGATAATGGACGACCGCGCCATTGGGACCGGCGCCACTGATCGTGTCGAAGGACAGATCCTCCAGCAGGCCGGTATCCTTGCGGAACGCTTCCAGCCGGTCCGAGGCGGAGAGTTCGGTCAGGCCGCCCTTGGGCGCTTCCACCGCGATCCAGTGCAGGAAGCGGCTCAGGGCCGCGCCGTCGCGCTCCTGCGCGGCCTTGTGGCCGGCAATCTCGGTGTCGTTCTTGATCGCCTTGGGCAGCACGGCGGGGTCGCGCAGGCTGAGTATCTGGGCGCCGCCGGCGTCGAGCGCCTCGAAGATGGCGGCGACCGCCCGCTCGGGATCGGCGACGACGGTCTTGCCCTTGAGGTCGGCCAGCGCATCGGCAAAGGCCGCGCGGTCATGGATGCGCACGGCGTTGCCCAAATGCTTGGCAACCGCCTCGTCCATCTTCTCCGGCGCGACATAGAGGTCGGCGGTCGCATCGGCATGGACGATGGCATAGGCGAGCGCGACCGGGGTGCGCTCGACATCCTTGCCGCGAATGTTGAAGGCCCAGGCAATCGAATCGAGCGCGGAGAGGACGGCGGCATCGGCCTTCTTCGACACCAGCCAGTCGGCGATGTCGGCGCGCTTCTCGGCCGCATTCTTGCCGGCATAGCGATCCTCATGGACCACCAGCTTGGCGTCGCTGGGCGCCGGGCGATCGGGCCAGACGGCATCGACGGGGTTGGTGTCGACTGCCACCAGCTCCGCGCCCTTCTGGGCCAGCGCTTCGGTGGCCTGCTTCACCCAGGCGCGGGTGTGCAGCCAGGAATCATAGCCGATGCGCGCGCCTTCGATCGCATGGTCTTTCAACCAGGCGGCGATCGAGGTCTGCGGCACGCTTTCATATTGCCAATGGGCGCCGTCCACCTGCTCGCGCACCTGCAGCGTATAGCGGCCGTCGACGAAGATCGCGGCCTCCTCCGGCAGGACCACGGCGCTGCCGGCCGAACCCTGGAAACCGGTCAGCCAAGCGAGCCGCTGGGCATAGGCGCCGACATATTCGCTCATATGCTCGTCGGTCAGGGGGACCACGAAACCATCGAGCTTCTGGCGTACCAGCTGGGCGCGCAGGGCCTTCAGGCGATCTTCATAACTGGACATCGAACTTCCCTTGGATCATTCCGGCCTCTTGCGTTGGCCATAATGCCGACAACATAGAGGGGCCGGCGCGCTTATTCCAGCGCAGCCCCCGTCTGGACCATGGATAGTTAATGACCGATCAAATGCAGCCGCCCCTGTCCCCGCCGATCGCCGAACGCCGCCCGCACAGTTTCGCGCATCATGGCATCACGGTGGACGATCCCTACGCATGGCTGCGCGACCCCGGCTATCCCGACGTCAAGGACAGGGATGTGCTGGCCTATCTGGAGGCGGAGAACACCTGGTTCGAGGGCGCGATGGCGCCGCACAAGCCGCTGCTCGACACGCTGTTCCACGAGATGAAGGGGCGCATCAAGGAAGATGACCAGTCGGTTCCGCAGAAGGATGGCGACTATATCTACTGGCGCGCCTTCGAGACCGGGGCGCAATATCGCAAATGGTATCGCAAGCCCGCAGCCGGCGGTGACGACCAGCTGATCCTGGACGAACCGGCGCTGGCGCAGGGCCATGACTATTTCCGGCTGGGTGCCATGTCGGTTAGCCCGGACGGCCGCTATCTGGCCTATGCCATCGACACCAATGGCTCCGAACGGTTCGAGGCGCGGATCAAGGATCTGTTTTCGGGTGAAATCCTGCCCGAAGTCATTCCCGACACATTGTCGTCGCTGGTGTGGACCAGCGATTCAAAGGGGCTGCTCTATGGCCTCGCCAATGAAAATTGGCGGACCGACAATGCGCGGCTGCACTGGCTGGGCCAGGATGTCGCGAGCGACGTCGAGCTGTTCCATGAGGAGGATGAGGGCTTTCGCGTCTCGATCGGCCTCACCTCCTCGGAAAAATGGATCGTCATCGCGACCGGCGACCATGTCACCAGCGAAGCCTGGCTGATCCCGGCCGACAATCCGACCGCGACGCCGCTGCTCGTCTCCGCGCGCAAGGCCGGCCGCGAATATGATGTCGATGAGCATGAGGGCACGCTCTACATCAAGACCAACGACACCCATCCCAATTTCCGGCTGGTGAAGGCATCGCTCGACGCGCCCGACCAGTGGAATGAAGTGATCGGCGCCGACGCCCATTTTTACCTGACCGATTTCACCCTGTTCAAGACCTTCTACGTTACAGAAGGGCGGCAGGACGGGCTCGACCAGATCGAGCTGCGCGATTATGCGACCCATGCGGCAAAGCGCATTCCGTTTCCGGAAGCCAGCTATTCGGCGAGCCTCGACGACAATCCCGAATATGAGGTGACGAAGCTGCGCATCGGCTATGAATCGATGGTCACGCCCGACACCATCTATGATTATCATCTGGCAACGGGTGAGTTGGAGATACTCAAGGTCCAGGAAATTCCCTCGGGCTATGACGCCAGCCGCTACGCCACCGAGCGGCTGATGATCCCGGCGCGCGACGGCACGCAGATTCCGGTGTCGATCGTCTATCCGGCCGACTTCCCCCGCGATGGCAGCGCGCCGCTGCACCTTTATGGCTATGGCGCCTATGGCCTGGCGATGGAGCCGGGCTTTTCGACCAGCCGCCTGTCGCTGCTGGATCGCGGCTTTGCCTTTGCCATCGCCCATATTCGCGGCGGCGACGATATGGGCCAGCAATGGTATCTGGACGGCAAGCTCGACAAGCGCACCAACACCTTCACCGATTTCGTCGATGTCGCGAAGGGGCTGATCGATCTTGGCTATTCGGCCAAGGGCAGGATCAGCATTTCGGGCGGATCGGCCGGCGGCGAACTGATGGGCGCGGTCATCAACTCCGATCCCGACCTGTGGGGCGCGGTGGTGGCGCATGTGCCGTTCGTCGATGTGCTCAACACCATGCTGGACGAAACGCTGCCACTGACGCCGGGCGAATGGCCCGAATGGGGCAATCCGATCGAGGATGAGGCCGCATTCCGCACCATCCAGTCCTATGACCCTTACACCCATGTCACCGCGCAGGATTATCCGCCGCTGATGGTGACTGCCGGGCTGAACGATCCGCGCGTCACCTATTGGGAGCCGGCCAAATGGGTGGCAAAGCTGCGCGCCACCAAGACCGACAAGAATATCCTGCTGCTCAAGACCAATATGGGCGCGGGCCATGGTGGCAAGTCGGGCCGGTTCGAGAGCCTGCACGAGACCGCCGAGGAATTTGCGTTCATCCTGTGGCAGCTGGGAGTGGAAGGCTGATGGCGTCGAGCTTCACCAAGCAGTTCACCGCACGGCCCGAGCATATCGATGTGCTGGGCCATGTGAACAATGCGGTGTGGGTGCAGTGGATGGAGCAATTGTCGGTCGAACATTGGATGACCGATGCCGATCCGGCCCATGTCGACGCCTATATCTGGGTCGTGACCCGGCATGAGGTTGATTATCGCGGTAACGTGACCGAGGGCGATGTCGTGTCGGGCCGCACCTGGATTCCGGAAGGACCGCGCGGCGCGCGGTTCGACCGGCTGATCGAGTTCACCGGGCCGGACGGCAAGGTGAAGGTGTCGGCCAAATCCACCTGGGCGATGATCGACAAGGAAAGCGGCCGATTGATGCGGGTGCCGGCCGAAGTCGCCGCCAACTTCATCGAGGGCTGAGCCGGCCCAGCTTCAGCGGGCGCTGACAGCCTGCGACAGGGCGCGGGCCGCCTGCACATAGGCCGGTCCGCCGCACACGGTCCAGGCCTGGGGCAGGCTGATGCGCGCTATGTCGCGCAGCACCGGATGGTGCAGCATTTCGGTGCCCTGGTCGGTGATGCGGTCGGTGGCGCTCTCGACGATCAGATAGTCGGGCCGGGCGGCGACCATCTCCTCCAGGCTGACCTGCGCGATCGCCGGCTTGCCAAGGTCGGCGGCCAGGTTGCGCAGCCCCGCCCGCGTCATCAGGTCGTCGACCAGCGTGCCCGTGCCGGTCATATAACCGCGCCGTTGATAATAGGCCGCCACCTTGGGCCGGGGTGCGCGGGGCAGGGCGGCAAGCTCCCGGTCCATCCGCGCGATCATCGCTTCGCCGCGGTCGGCATGGCCGATCGCCTGCGCCACCGTGCGGATCGACGCGACGATATCGGCATAGCTGTCCGCGCTCTTGAGATCGACGGCGGGATAATGCTGTGCCTTGAGGATCGCGATCGCCGGATTGCGCCGCGCCGGCATGCCGATCACCAGATCGGGATTGGTCGCCAATATCTGTTCGGCCGATCCGTCGAGGATGGGCAGGCCCTTCGTTACGGCCGCCACCGCCGACATCTGTCGATCGGCGGCATTATGGGTCAGGCCGGCAATCTGGTCGCGATCGGCCAGCGCGACCAGCAACTGGTCGGCGCACAGGTTGAGCGACACGATCCGTTGCGGACGTTTGCCTGCACTGGCAGGCTGGCGAGCGGTGGCCGCCCATAAGGTGGCGCCACCGACCAGAGCGATCATCAGGGCGATCATCCCCTTGCCGGGGCCGATGGGCGCAAATATCCGCATGGCCACCTCCCTTAGCCGGCGCGCTCCGCCAGGCAAGGAAGATTGACGCTCCAGTCGGGCTCGCCTATCGCCCGGACTGCGACAGGTTCCCCGGCAACGGGGATGAAAAGGGAATGGGGTTCAAGACCCCGGCTGCCCCTGCAACTGTGAGCGGCGAGCCTTTGTGCCACATGCCATTGGGACCGCAAGGTTCTGAGAAGGCGGCATGAATCAGCGATGACCCGTGAGCCAGGAGACCTGCCCGTCGCGGTCGTCCTTCGCGCGGACAGGGTGTGCCGAGCGGACGGGGGTGAACCCGCGTGGCGACAGGTGGACCGCACATTGCGGGGACCATGTCGCGCCCGGCCGGGCACCGATATCGTCCCTGGGATGCGGTCCCTCGTCCGGGGGCTTATGTGTTCAAATATCTGACTTTCTGTTCTTTCCTTCTCTCCACCACCGCTTTCGCCGAAGAGGCGCAGCAGGCGCCGCCGCCCGATGCCGCCGCCGATGTCGGGGCATCCTCGATCCTCGTCACCGCGACCCGCCTCGCCACGCCAGTGGATCAGGTGCCGGCCTCCGTCACCGTGCTCGACAAGGCGGCGATCGACCGGACGCAGGATCTGGGCGTCACCGAATTGCTGCTGCGCACGCCCGGCGTCAGCATCTCGCGCAATGGCGGCTATGGCACGGCGACGTCGCTGCGTATTCGGGGCGCGGAATCCGACCAGACCGTGGTCGTGATCGACGGCGTGAAGCTCAACGACCCGTCCTCGGCCGGCGGCGGCTATAATTTCGCCAATCTGCTGGTCGGCGATGCCTCGCGGATCGAAGTGCTGCGCGGCCCGCAGTCGACCCTGTGGGGCAGCCAGGCGATCGGCGGTGTCGTCAATGTCGTGACCGCCATGCCTGAAAAGGCGCTGGAGGGTAGCTTCGATATCGAGGCGGGGTCGCGTGACACGGTCAGCGCCCGTGCGGCGCTGGGCGGCAAGACCGGCCCGGTCAGTTGGAGGATCGGCGGCCAGAGCTTCACCACCGACGGCATTTCCGCGATCAGCCCGGCCTTTGGCGGCAAGGAGAAGGACGGCTACACCAATCGCAGCGTCACCGGCCGGGTCGAGGTCGCGCTGGCGGACGGGATCAGCGCGGACCTGCGCGGCTATTATTCCGACGGCCGGGTCGATTTCGACGCCACCAGCGCGGACAGCCCGGCCTATGGCACCAATCGCGAATTTGTCGGCTATGTCGGCCTTAACGTCGCGCTGCTCGACGGCCGGTTCCGCAACCGCTTCGGCTATGGCTATACCGACACCGATCGCGACAATTATGATCCGCGCAACCAGCGCAAGCAGACGTTCGACGCGGCGGGGCGCAACCAGCGGCTCGAATATCAGGGTAGCTTTGCCATTGCCGATGGCTGGACCGCGCTGTTCGGGGTGGAGAATGAGAATAGCCGCTTCCGCAGCGTGTCGCCTTCGGCGTCGCTTTCGGTGCCGATTCCCGACCCGGCCCGCGGCAAGGCGGAGATCACCAGCGTCTATGGCCAGCTCAATGCCCAGCCGATTACGGGCCTGACCCTGACCGGCGGGCTGCGCTACGACGATCATAACCGCTATGGCGGCCGGACCCTCTTTTCCGCCGGTGGCGTCTGGGCGCTGCCGACCGGGACGGTGCTGCGCGCCAGCTATGGTGAAGGGTTCAAGGCGCCGACCCTCTATCAGCTCTTTTCCGAATATGGGAATCAGGCGCTCGATCCCGAACGCGCCCATGGCTGGGAAGCGGGCGCGGAGCAGCGTTTCTTTGGCGAGAAACTGCGGCTGGGCGCGACCTGGTTCGATCGGACCACGACCGACCAGATCATCTATAACAGCTGTTCCTCCAGTTCGACCGATCCGCTCTGCTTCACGCCCGGCACCACCACCCGCCGCTATGGCTATTATCTCAATGTCGCGCGCGCCAAGGCGCATGGGATAGAGGCGCAGGCGGCGGTCGAGCCGGTCAAGGGGCTGACCATCGACGGCAATTATAGCTGGACCGTGGCGGAGGATCGTTCGGACGGCACCGCGAACGAAGGCAATTGGCTGCCGCGCCGGCCGCGCAACAGCGCCAATGGTTCGATCAGCTATGCCTGGCCGTTCGGCCTCACCACCGGCGCGGCGGTGCGCTGGTCCGGCCACAGCTATGATAATGCGGCCAACACGACGCGGCTGGACGATTATACGCTGGTAGACTTGCGCGCCGAATATGCGGTCACCCCGGCGTTGCGCCTGTTCGCCCGCGTCGAGAATCTCTTCGACGAGAATTATATGACGGCCTATCGCTATGGCACGCTCGGCCGCAGCATCTATGCCGGCTTCCGGGGGCGTTTCTGATGCTGCGCCCCGTCGAACCCGGCCCCGCCATCGTCGCCTGCAGCACCTGCCGCCATTCGGCCGAAGCACGGGAGGACGGGGAGGGCGTGCGCGGCGGGGCACGGCTGGCGCAGGCACTGCGCAGCGTGCAGGCCTCCGACCCGCGCTATGCCACCGTCGCGGTGCAGGACATGCCCTGCCTGTTCGCCTGCCAGGATCATTGCACCGTCCATCTGCGCGCACCGGGCAAGGTCGGCTATGTAATGGGGCGGTTCACCCCGGATGCCGATGCGGCGCGCGCGATCCTCGATTACGCCATTGCCTATGCCGCCAGCGAGCATGGCCGCGTCGCCTTTCGCGAATGGCCCGAAGGCGTGAAGGGCCATTTCATCACCCGTACCCCGCCGGAAGGATTTGTCGTCGAATGAGCTTCGCCTCGATCACCGATTTCGAAAATGCCCTGGCCAACCTGCCGCCGGCCGAGGAACTGGCGAGCGCGGCAGCACGCGCGCGGCAGGCCGAACTGACCAAGCCATTGGGGGCGCTCGGCCGGCTGGAGGATGTTGCGATCTTCATGGCGAGTTGGCAGGGGCGCGCGGTGCCGCGCCTGAAGCGGGCGCGTGCCGCGATCTTTGCCGGCAATCATGGCTTCACCGTCCATGGCGTCAGCGCCTATCCCCCCGCCGTGACCGCGCAGATGGTCGCCAATTTCGCCGCCGGCGGCGCGGCGATCAATGCGCTCGCCGGTGTCGCCGGGCTGGAACTGGCGGTGCGATCGATCGATCTGGACCGGCCAACGGCGGACTTCACCATTGCCCCCGCCATGACCGAGGAAGAGTGCCTGACCGCGCTGTCGATCGGCGCGGCGGCGGCCGAAGAGGATCTGGACCTGCTGGTCGTGGGCGAAATGGGGATCGGCAATTCGACCGCCGCCGCAGCCCTGAGCGCGCGCAGCTTTGGCGGCGCGGTGCGTGACTGGGTTGGTCCCGGCACGGGCGTCGATGGCGAGGGGATCGGGCGCAAGATCGCGACGATCGATCGGGCGCTCGCCTTCCATGCCGATGCGCCGGACAGCGCCTTCGAAACACTGCGCCGGCTGGGCGGACGCGAACTGGCGGCGATTGCCGGCGCAGTGCTGCGCGCCCGCCAACTGGGCGTGCCGGTGCTGCTCGACGGCTTCATCAGTTGCGCCGCGATCGCGCCGCTGGTGGCCCAGGTCCCGGCCTTTGCCGACCATTGCCTGGCTGGCCATTGCTCGGCCGAGCCTGGCCATGGCCTGCTGCTGGAGCGGATGGGCCTTGAACCGCTGCTGCGCCTCGACATGCGATTGGGCGAAGGCAGCGGCGCGGCGGTGGCGGCCAATATCGTCCGTGCGGCCGTAGCCGCGCATAGCGGCATGGCGACCTTTGCCGAAGCGGCGGTGTCGACCGCGACATGATGGGCATGCCGCTCCATCTGCTGCGGCATGGCGCACCCGAGACGCCCGGCCTGTTGCTGGGGCGGACCGACAGCGTGCCGACGCGCGCGGGCATCGACGCCTGTCTGGCGCAGACGGAGGGGCTGGAGATCGAGATGATCGTGACGTCCGACCTGCAGCGCGCCCGGCAGGCGGCAACCGCGATCGGCGAGCGCGCCGGCTTGCCGGTTTGGGTCGATCCGCGCTGGCGGGAACTGGATTTCGGCATCTGGGATGGCCTGGCCCCGGCCGATGTCGATCCCGAGGCGCTCGCCCGTTTCTGGCAGGATCCCGATGGCTTCGCGCCGCCGGGCAGCGAGGGATGGACGGCATTGCTGGGGCGGATCGCCGATGCGGTCGAGGATCTGCCGCGCGTGCCCACATTGGTGCTGACCCATGGCGGGGCGATGCGCGCGGCGCTGGCCCATTTGTGCGGGTTTAGCGTCCAGCAGAGCTGGAGCTTCGGCTTGCCCTATGCCGCCTTGCTGTCGCTGGAGCGCTGGACCGGGGAGCCGCCACTCGCCCGCATCACGGGCCTGCGCCCATGAAGGGGCTGGTCCTTGCCATCCAGTTTCTAACCCGCCTGCCGATGCCGAAGGTGACAGCGAACGAGACAGACTTCGCACGGTCCATTCGATGGTTTCCGGCGGTCGGCGCGATTGTCGGTCTATCTGTCATGTTCGCTGTCAATCTTGGCGTTCGCATCGATCCCTGGATCGGGGCGCTGGCCGGGCTGCTCTGCTGGGTCGGCGTGACCGGGGCGCTGCATCTCGACGGGCTGGGCGACATCGCTGATGCCTGCGGCGCGGTGCATAAAGGGCGGGACAGGCTGCTGGCGGTGCTGGCCGACCCGCATGTCGGCAGTTTCGGCGTGGTGGCGATCGGCCTGCAACTGATCGTCAAGCTGCTGCTGCTCCATGCGCTGGTCGAGCGGGGCATGATGTTGCCGCTGCTGCTCATTCCCTTTGCCGCGCGGATCGGGCCGCTGCTGTGGGCGCGGATGCTGCCGCCGCTGCATGCCGGGCTGGGCGCGCGCTTTGCCGATGCCGTCAAAACGATTCACATCGCCCTGTGGATAAGTCTGTTGATAATCGCCGCCTGGTGGCTGCCGGCCCTGCTCGCGGCGCCGCTGCTGATGCTGGTCTGGGGCCTGTGGCTGAAGCGCAGGCTGGGCGGCATTTCCGGCGATGGCCATGGCGCGGGTATCGAACTGGTTGAAAGCGGGCTGCTTTTCGTCGTCCTGATCGCGGGCGGCACGACATGACGACGCGCTGGACTTGGCATGGCGGCGGTGTCGCGGCGGCGAGCGCGCATTTCGGCGGCGCGCCCGCAAGCTGGCTCGACTTATCCACAGGCATCAATCCCCATGCCTGGCCCGGCGCTGCCGAGCAGGCGATCGACTGGCGCGCCTTGCCCGACGAGCAGGGACTGCGCGTGCTCGAACAGGCGGCGGCCGATCATTTCGGCGTCGCGGCCGATCATGTCTGCGCGTTGCCGGGGACGGAGATTGGCCTGCGCCTCGTTGGCAAATTGCTCGACGGTCCGGTCCGCCATGCCAGCCCGGCCTATCGCACCCATGGCGCGATGGTGCCCGGCGCCGCGCCGGTCGATCTCGACCATCTGGACCATGCGGATGGGCAGACGCTGATCCTCGCCAATCCCAATAATCCCGACGGGCGCATCCATGGCGTGGCCGCTCTGCGCGCCCTGCTCGACCGGCGCGGGCCGGACGGCTGGCTGGTGGTGGATGAGGCCTTTGCCGATGGCCATCCGGATATCAGCCTGGCGCCCTTCGTGGCCGACGATCGTCGCCTCATGCTGTTGCGATCCTTCGGCAAGTTTTTCGGTCTGGCCGGCCTGCGGCTCGGCTTTCTGGTGGCGCCGCGTGCAATCATTGCGCGGGTGCGGGACAGGCTGGGTGCCTGGCCCGTATCGGCCGCCGCCATTGCCATCGGCACGGCCGCCTATCGCGAGACCGCTTGGATAGAAGCGATGCGCGATCAGCTCCAGCGGGAGGCGCAGGCGCTCGACGCGCTGCTGTTGCGCTGCGGCTATCAGTCGATCGGCCAAAGCCCGCTCTTCCGCCTGATCGAAACGTCCCATGCCATGGCCCTGTTCGAGCGGCTGGCCGGGCAGGCGATCCTGACCCGGCCGTTCGAGGCCCAGCCGCGCTGGTTGCGCATCGGCCTACCGGCCGACGCGATGGGCCTGGCCCGACTGGAACGGGCGCTGCGCCATGGCTGATCCGGTTGCGTTGCTGGCGCTCGCGCTCGACGCAGTGGTCGGCTGGCCGGCGGCACTCTATCGCCGGGTCGGCCATCCGGTCGGCGGCTTTGCGCGGCTTATCGACCATTGTGCTGCGCGCTGGAATGATCCGAGGCGTAGCCATCGTGCCCGGCAAATGGGCGGAATGGCAACCGTGCTGGTCCTGCTGTTGGTGGCGGGCGGTGGCGGATGGCTGGTCCAATATCTGCTCCGTCTCTGGTTGCCGCAGCTGTGGAGCTGGCTGCTGATCGGCCTGTTGGCCTATCCGGCGCTGGCGCTGCGCAGCCTCTATAGCCATGTCCGCGCAGTCCATCACGCGCTGGCGGCCGATGATCTGCCGGCGGCGCGGGAGGCGGTCGGCATGATCGTCGGTCGCGATACGCAATCGCTCGATGAAAGCGGCGTGACCCGCGCCGCGATCGAGAGTTTGGCGGAAAGCTTCTGCGATGGCGTGGTCGCGCCCTTCTTCTGGCTGCTGTTGCTGGGCCTGCCGGGTGTCTGGGCCTATAAGGCGGTGAACACGGCTGACAGCATGATCGGCCATCGCGAAGCCCCCTGGGGGCCGTTCGGCTGGGCGGCGGCGCGCACCGACGATCTGATGAACCTGATCCCGGCGCGGCTCGCCGGTTGCCTGCTCTGTCTGGCCGGGGGGGGCGGCTGGCGGGTGATGTGGCGCGACGCGCGCAATCATGCCTCGCCCAATGCCGGCTGGCCCGAAGCGGCGATGGCGGGCGCGCTCGACCTGCGGCTGGCCGGGCCGATCCGCTATGATGGCGTACGCCATGACAAGCCGTGGATCGGCAGCGGGCGGATCGAGGCCGATCCGCTCGACCTGCGCTGGGCGCTGGCCATCTATGTTCAGGCCTGCCTGCTGCTCTGGCTGGTGGCCGGGCTGCAGGCACTGTTTGCGGGAGACATGATATGACAAGCAGCCTGCTGGTGCTGGGCGGTGCGCGATCGGGCAAGAGCCGCCATGCCCAGGCAGCGGCTGAAGCGCTGCCCGGCGCGCACGTCTTCATCGCCACGGCCCAGATTTGGGACGCGGAAATGGCCGACCGGATCGCCCGGCACCGGGCCGATCGCGGGCCGGAATGGGAAACAGTGGAGGCGCCGATCGACCTGCCCGGCGCGATCGCGGCGGCGCGGGGCAAGGCCGTGCTGGTCGACTGCCTGACCTTGTGGGCCAGCAACCTGCTGCTGGCGGATCGGGATGGGGAGGCGGCGGCCGACGCGCTCTGTGCCGCGATCCTGGCCCATGACGGGGCGATCATCCTAGTCGCCAATGAAGTGGGGCTGGGTATCGTGCCCGACAATGCGCTGGCGCGGCGCTTTCGCGATCTGGCCGGCACCTTGAACCAGCGGATCGCGGCGGTGGTGGATCGGGTCGTTTTCGTTGCGGCCGGCCTGCCGCTCGCGCTCAAGGGGTGAAGGGGCGGCGGACCGCCCCTTCGCTCGATTAGTCGCGCAGCAGTTCGTTGATGCCGGTCTTCGACCGGGTCTGGGCGTCGACGCGCTTGACGATCACGGCGCAATAGAGGCTGGGGCCGGGCGTGCCGTCGGGCAGCGGCTTGCCGGGCAGCGAGCCGGGGACGACGACCGAGTAGGGCGGCACTTCACCCATGAAGACTTCGCCGGTGGCGCGATCGATGATCTTGGTCGACTGGCCGATGAACACGCCCATCGACAGCACAGACCCCTTGCCGATGCGCACGCCCTCGACCACTTCCGAACGGGCGCCGATGAAGCAGTCATCCTCGATGATGACCGGGTCGGCCTGCAGCGGTTCGAGCACGCCGCCAATGCCCACGCCGCCCGACAGATGGACATTCTTGCCGATCTGGGCGCAGCTGCCGACCGTCACCCAGGTGTCGACCATCGTGCCTTCATCGACGAAGGCGCCGATGTTGACGAAGCTGGGCATCAGGATGACATTCTTGGCGATGTGCGATCCAGCGCGGGCGAAGCTGCCCGGCACGGCGCGGAAACCGGCGGCGCGGAAGGCGGCCTCGTCCCAGCCGGCGAACTTGCTGGGCACCTTGTCCCACCAGTGGCCGGCGCCCGGACCATTGTCGATCATGACATTGTCGTTGAGGCGGAAGGAGAGCAGTACAGCCTTCTTCGCCCACTGGTTGACCTGCCAGCCGGCTTCGGTCGGTTCGGCGACGCGCAGCTCGCCCTTGTCGAGCAGGGCCAGCGCCTTGTCGACTGCCTGGCGGACTTCGCCCTGGGTCGACAGGTTGATGTTGGCCCGGTCCTCCCAGGCGGCGTCGATGATCGCGATCAGGTCTTGGCTCATGGTCTTTCCCCAAAAATATCCGCCAGGAACGGCGTCAGATGGTCGGTTTCAAAATCGATGAAATCGGGATGATGGTCGTGATTGCCGGCTTCCGACCCGTTATTGACCCAGATGGTGGTCATGCCGATCGCCTTGGCGGGCTTGAGGTTGCGGGCCATGTCCTCGAAAAAGGCGGCGCGGGTCGGGTCTACGGCGTGGACGCTGCACAGTTCCGCATAGCCCGACGGATCGGGCTTGGGCACATAACGGCAGGCATGGATGTCGTGGATCAGCTCGAACGCGCCGGCGAGGCCCAGTCGATCGAGCACGCGGCCCGCATAGGTGGCATCGCCATTGGTGAAGATCAGCCGGCGGCCAGGCAGGGCGGCGATATGGGCGTTGAGGGCAGTGTCGACCGCCAGCCGCTCCATCGATATGTCATGGACATAGTCGAGAAATGCGCGCGGCTCGATGCCATGATGGTGCATCAGCCCCGACAGGGTCGTGCCATGCTCCATGAAATAGCGTTTCTGGACGATCCGCGCCTCGGCCGGGTCGCAGCCCAGCAGGCCCTGGATATATTCGCCCATCTTCACGTCGATCAGGGCGAACAGGTCCGCCTTCGCCGGATAGAGCGTATTGTCCAGATCGAAGATCCAGGTGTCGACATGGGCCAGGTCCGCGCGCATGGCCGCGCCCTAATCCCCGCCGGGGATTAGGGCAAGGGCGCAAAGGCCCCATGGATGGGCCGCATCAGCCGCAGCCGGGCGCTTCGCTGTCGTGATAGAAGTCCTGCACTGCGGCCCAGGCATCCTCGGCCGTTTCGACCCAGGTCAGCAGGTTGAGGTCATTGTGCGAAATCACACCTTCATCGGCCAGCGCCTCGAAATCCACGACCTTGTTCCAGAAATCCTTGCCGAACAGCAGGATCGGGATCGGCTTCATCTTGCCGGTTTGGATCAGGGTCAGCAGCTCGAACATCTCGTCGAACGTGCCGAAGCCGCCGGGGAAGACGGCGAGCGCGCGGGCGCGCAGCAGGAAATGCATCTTGCGCAGCGCGAAATAGTGGAACTGGAAGCTCAGCTCCGGTGTGACGAACAGGTTGGGCGCCTGTTCATGCGGCAGGACGATGTTCATGCCGATCGTGGTCTGGCCGACATCGACCGCGCCGCGATTGGCCGCTTCCATGATCGAGGGACCACCGCCCGAGCAGACGACGAAGTGGCGGCAACCGGCGGCGTTCACCGGATATTGCGCCGCGATCCGCGCCAGCTTGCGCGCTTCCTCATAATAGCGGGCCTTCTTGCCCAGATTTTCGGCAATCTTCTTCTGTTCGGGCGTGGTGGCGGCGTCGATCCGCGCCTGGACCTGATCGGGTTCGGGAATGCGGGCGGAGCCGTAGAAGACGAAGGTGGATTCGATCCGCGCCTCGTCCATCAGCAACTGGGGTTTCAGCAATTCGAGCTGGAAGCGCACCGGGCGCAGATCCTCGCGCAGCAGGAACTCATTGTCCTGGAAGGCGAGCTTGTAGGCGGCGCTGCTGGTCTGGGGGGTTTCGATCGCCTTCCTGGCGTCGTCCGCTTCCTGGCGTGCGGGGCGGAATTTGCGTTCTTCAATTTCTTTCTTGGTCATTCCCAACAAGCTAGGCGCGGCAGGTGACAATGCCAAGACCGTTAGCGGGAAAATCCGCCAAGTTGGCTATTTCGGCTTAGCGGCAAAAGCCGCCGCGGCCACCCATGTCGAAATGGAAATGGTCATGATGGGCGGCGTTATAGTCGGGCGACAGCACCGTGTTGAACCGCTTGCAGGCGCTGGCATGGACCACTTCCAGGAACTGGCGGGTGCGCTTGTCACCATTCCAGTCCTTCTCGACGCTGATCCGGCGTCCATCGCTCAGGACGAAGGCGGATACGTCGATCGCATTGCTGTGGGCATGTTCGCTGAGCTTGCCGCTGCCCGCGATCGGCCGGCAATTATAGGTGCCGAACGTCTCGATCTTTTCGATCTCCGCGCCCAGGATCAGCCGGGCGGCAGGCTGCACGGCATAGCGCGACCAGGCGGCGAAATTGGCGGCAAGGTTGCAGGTCATGGCGCCAAGGCCCGAGGTCGGCACGCCGATGTCGAGCAGTTTGACGCTGCCGATCGCACTGCATCCGCCGCCGAAATTCTGATCGGGCAGGGGGGTGAAGGCGACCGACTGGGATTGCAGCTTGGCGAAACATTGCCGGGTTTCGAGTGGCGGCGGCGCGGGCGGGGTGGCCGGGCGCGCGCTCTTCACCGGCTTGGATGCACGCGCGACTCGACCTTTGGGCACCAGGTCGCCGCTGCAGGCGGCCAGCATGCTCGCCATCGTCGCGGCCAGGGCCGCGCTGCGCCATACCGAATTTTTCGTCGCCCGCTCTACCATCAATCCCGCATTTACCACGGCTTTCCGGGCTGATGGGTTAACGGCGCTGTCATTTCGTCGCATTTTGCTGCGGCTTGACTCTTTTTCCGAAATCTTTAGGGCGGCCGACGGGCCACGCGGTCCCAACGCCGCGCGTGCTCTCTGTAAGGAGACGCATTACATGACTGATCTGACTGCCGTTGACGCCACCATTGCGCCTGCCGCAAAGCCCGCAACCCGTCCGGCTCGCCCCTTTTTCTCTTCCGGTCCCTGCGCCAAGCCTCCGGGCTGGGATGCCGCCAAGCTGGCCACCGAGTCGCTCGGCCGTTCGCACCGCGCCAAGATCGGCAAGACCCGCCTTGCCTACAGCATCGACCTGATGCGCGAGCTGCTGAACCTGCCCGACACCCACCGCATCGGCATCGTGCCGGGTAGCGACACCGGCGCCTTCGAAATGGCGATGTGGACCATGCTGGGCGCCCGCCCGGTGACGACGCTGGCCTGGGAAAGCTTCGGCGAAGGCTGGGTGACGGACGCTGCCAAGCAGCTGAAGCTCGATCCGACCGTGATCCGCGCCGACTATGGCCAGTTGCCCGACCTTTCCACCGTCGACTTCTCGAACGACGTGCTGTTCACTTGGAATGGCACCACCTCGGGCGTGCGCGTGCCGAACGCCGACTGGATCCCGGCCGACCGCGAGGGCCTGACCTTCGCCGACGCCACCAGCGCGGTCTTCGCCTATGAGATTGACTGGACCAAGATCGACGTCGCCACCTTCTCCTGGCAGAAGGTGCTGGGCGGCGAGGGCGGCCATGGCGTGCTGATCCTGGGCCCCCGCGCGGTCGAGCGTCTGGAAAACCACACCCCCGCCTGGCCGCTGCCCAAGGTGTTCCGCCTGATGGCCAAGGGCAAGCTCGCCGAAGGCGTGTTCAAGGGCGAAACCATCAACACCCCGTCGATGCTGGCCGTCGAGGACGCGATCTTCGCGCTGGAATGGGGCAAGTCGCTGGGCGGCCTCAATGGCCTGATCGCGCGCAGCAACGCCAATGCGGCGGCGCTGGGCAAGATCGTCGCCGAACGCGACTGGCTCGGTCATCTCGCCGTCGATGAAGCCTCGCGCTCGACCACCAGCGTCTGCCTGACCGTCGAGGGCGCCGACGAAGCCTTCATCAAGGCCTTCGCCGGCCTGCTCGAGAAGGAAGGCGCCGCCTATGACGTGGCGGGCTATCGCGACGCCCCGGCCGGCCTGCGCATCTGGTGCGGCGCCACGGTCGAGACCGCCGATATCGAGGCGCTCGGTCCTTGGCTCGACTGGGCATATGCTGAGATCAAGGCTGCCGCTTAATCACATCATGGCGTCACCCCGGCCCTGAGCCGGGGGGCCGCTTCTTCATGTCCACTCCCGCAGATGAGCGGGACCCCGGATCAAGTCCGGGGTGACGATGAACGACAAGGATATTCCCATGCCCAAGGTTCTTATTTCCGACAAGATGGACCCCCGCGCCGCCGCGATCTTCCGCGAGCGTGGTGTCGAGGTTGACGTCATCACCGGGCAGACCCCGGAAGAACTGGCCGCGATGATCGGCGCTTATGATGGCCTGGCCATCCGCAGCTCGACCAAGGTCACCAAGGCGATTCTCGACGCCGCGACCAACCTCAAGGTCATCGGCCGCGCCGGCATCGGCGTCGACAATGTCGATATCCCGGCTGCATCGGCCCAGGGCGTGATCGTGATGAACACGCCGTTCGGCAACTCGATCACCACCGCCGAACATGCCATCGCGCTGATGTTCGCGCTGGCCCGCCAGATCCCCGAAGCCAATGCCCAGACGCAGCAAGGCCTGTGGCCCAAGAACGGCTTCATGGGCGTGGAAGTGACCGGCAAGACGCTGGGCCTGATCGGCGCCGGCAATATCGGGTCGATCGTCGCCAGCCGCGCGCTCGGCCTCAAGATGAAGGTCGTCGCCTTCGATCCGTTCCTGACGCCCGAGCGCGCCGTGGAAATGGGCGTGGAAAAGGCCGATCTCGACACGCTGCTGGCGAAGGCCGACTTCATCACGCTGCACACGCCGCTGACCGACCAGACCCGCAACATCCTGTCGAAGGAAAATCTGGCCAAGACCAAGAAGGGCGTGCGCATCGTCAACTGTGCCCGTGGCGGCCTGATCGACGAAGCGGCGCTGAAGGAGGCGCTGGATTCGGGCCATGTCGCCGGCGCCGCGCTCGACGTGTTCCAGACCGAACCGGCCAAGGAATCGCCGCTGTTCGGCACGCCCAACTTCATCTGCACCCCGCATCTGGGCGCATCGACGGACGAAGCGCAGGTCAATGTCGCGCTGCAGGTGGCCGAACAGCTCAGCGACTATCTGCTCGACGGCGGCATCACCAATGCGCTGAACGTGCCGAGCCTGTCGGCCGAGGAAGCGCCCAAGCTCAAGCCCTATATGGCGCTGGCGGAAAAGCTGGGCAGCCTGATCGGCCAGCTGGAAGGCGATGCCATCACCGGCGTCGCGGTCGAGGTCGAGGGCCATGCCGCCGAGCTGAACCAGAAGCCGATCACCGCCGCGGTGCTGGCCGGCCTGATGCGCGTCTATTCGGACACGGTGAACATGGTCAACGCGCCCTTCCTGGCGAAGGAGCGTGGCCTGGACGTGCGTGAAGTGCGCCATGACCGCGAGGGCGACTATCAGACGCTGGTGCGCGTCACCGTTTCGACCGAAGCGGGCGACAAGTCGGTTGCCGGCACGCTGTTCGGCCACGCCCAGCCGCGCCTGGTCGAACTGTTCGGCATCAAGGTCGAAGCCGATCTCGACGGCCACATGCTCTACATCGTCAACCAGGACGCGCCGGGCTTCATCGGCCGCCTGGGCTCGAAGCTGGGCGAGTCGGACGTCAATATCGGCACCTTCCATCTGGGTCGTCGCAATCAGGGCGGCGAAGCCGTGCTGCTGCTGTCGGTCGACGGCACCGTCACCGAACCGCTGCGCTGGGCGATCTGCAACCTCGCCGGCGTGAAGCAGGTGAAGCTGCTGCGCTTCGCCTAAGCTGACCTAAATATCTGCCGTTCGGTTCGAGCAGCCCTTCGACTGCCTGCAAGGCAGGCGCTCAGGACAGGCTTCGAGCTTGTCGAGAAGCGTCGTCGAGAACAGTTCTCGACAAGCTCGAACCGAACGGGGGTAGGGGATGGCCTAACCCCAAAATTCCGCTAAAGGGCCTGTCCCATGACCATGATCCCGCCCGGCCTTCTTCCTGAAGGACTTTCCGATCGCCTGCCGCCGCAGGCCGAAGCTTCCGCGCGCCTGGCGCGCCGCGTGCTCGATACGGTCGCGACCCATGGCTATGAGCGGGTCATGCCGCCGCTGGCGGAGTTCGAGGACACACTGACCCAGCGGCTCAAGTCGATGCGCGCGCAGGATCTGGTCCGCGCCGTCGACCCGGTGTCGCAGCGCACTTTGGCCTTCCGCCCCGACATGACCGCGCAGGTCGGTCGCATCGCCGCCACCCGCCTGCGCAGCGCGCCGCGTCCGTTGCGCCTGTCCTATGCCGGGCCGGTGATCCGCCAGAAGGCGAGCCAGTTGCGCCCCGAGCGCGAGAAGATGCAGCTGGGCGCCGAGCTGATCGGCAGCGACAGCGCCGCCGCTGCGGTCGAGATCGTCAACATCGCGATCGAGGCGCTCACCGCCGCCGGCGTCACCGGCATCACCATCGATTTCACCTTGCCCGACCTGATCGACGCGCTGGCCGCCGGTCCGTTGCCGCTGGGGGCGGAGGAACTGGAAGCCGTGCGCGCCGAACTGGACGCCAAGGATGCCGGCGCGCTGGTGGCGATCAGCCCGGCCGCCGCCGCCTATCTGCCGCTGATCGAGGCGACCGGCCCCTTCCACGCCGCGATGGAACGGCTGGAGGCGTTCAGCGCCAGCCTGGGTGGCGCCATCGACAGCCGCATCGCGGGCCTGCGCGCGATCGCCAAGCCGATCGGCTGGGACATCACCCTGACCCTCGACCCGACCGAACGGCACGGTTTCGAATTCCAGAACTGGTTCGGCTTCTCCATCTTTGCCGAGGGCTTCATCGGCGAGATCGGCCGTGGCGGCAGCTATGCCATTGCCCGTGCCGGCGAAACGGACGAGCCCGCCATGGGCTTTTCGCTCTATCCCGATCCGCTGATCGACGCGGGCTTTGGCGACGAACGGCCCAAGCGCCTGTTCCTGCCGGTCGGCCATGATGTCGTGCGCGCGGCCGCGCTGCGGGCCGAAGGCTGGCACACGGTTGCGGCCCTGGCTGACGGCGAAGATGGCACTGCCCAGCGCTGTTCGCACTGGCTGGATGGCGGCGAGCCCCGCGCCTACTGACCGAACAGTCGACGCAGCCAGGCGTCCACGATGCCGGTGCCGGCATAGTCGGCGTCGCCCATCTCGCGGTTGATCTGCATATGGCCGCGCAGCCCGCGTCCGGGGAGCGCATGAATCTCCACGGGTGTGCCCGCCTTGCGCAGCGCGGCGGCGAGCGCATTGGACTGGGCGGTGCCGTCGACCCGATCGACATGGAGCAGCAGGAAATCGGGAACGTTGGGCTTTGCCGCCTGCAAGGTGGGCGATAGCGCCTTCTGCCGCGCCGGATCGATGCCGAACGCCTGTTCATAGGTCTTCGCCATGAAGCGGCCGCCCTGCGCCATCTGTCTCGGCACGTCATAGGCCGCGCCATCCAGCGCGATGATGCCGCGCACCGCATCGGGCTTCAGGCCGACCTTGGCGAAATAGCGCATGTCGGTGCCGACCAGCGCGACCAGATGCGCGCCGGCGCTGTGGCCCATCAGGATGATGCGGTTGGGGTCGATGCCCAGCGTCGCCGCCCGGCTGCGCAGATGGGCGACCGCATCGGCGACATCCTGCGCTTGGCTCTCGACCGTCGCATCGGGCACCAGCCGGTAATTGATCGAGGCAAAGGCATAGCCAAGGCCGGTATAATGGGGCGCCTTGGCCGCGCCGGTGGCATTGTCCTTGCTGCCGCGCTTCCAGCCGCCGCCATGGACGAAGATAACCAGCGGTGCCTTCGTGCCCTTGCCCGGCCAGAAGTCGATCGCCTGCAATGGATCATGGCCATAGGTCATGGCCTGCGGCGCGGCGGCGGCCGTCTGGGCCTGGGCGGCCATCGGCGTGCCCGCGAGCAGGGAGAGAATCAGGATGGGAATCAGCCGTCTGCGCATATGGATCGTCCTTCGCTGCCCCCTGCGCCGCCATGATCGCGAGGGCGCATCCTGCCGTAAAGTCGGCACCTGGTATCAAAGTGTAATGTGCCTCCAACCTTGACGCATCGGCCATGCCCGGCTAACGCGCGCCCCGCACAGGGCGTACCCCGCCCATCCTATTCCACCGGCATGCCGAGTCCCGTCGAAGGGCATGGCCGGTCCGCGCGGCGGGCGGAGGAGTGTATCCATGGCAAATGTTACCGTGATCGGCGCCCAATGGGGTGACGAAGGCAAGGGCAAGATCGTCGACTGGCTGTCGGAGCGCGCGGATGTCGTCGCCCGTTTCCAGGGCGGCCATAACGCCGGCCACACGCTGGTCGTCGGCGAGAGGGTCTACAAGCTCTCGCTGCTGCCGTCGGGCATCGTGCGTGGCACGCTGTCGGTGATCGGCAATGGCGTGGTGCTGGACCCGTGGCACTTCCGTGACGAGGTCGCGAAGCTGAAGGGCCAGGGCGTCGAGATCACGCCGGAAAATTTGCAGATCGCCGAGACCTGCCCGCTGATCCTGCCCTTCCACCGTGACCTGGACGGTCTGCGCGAAGACGCATCGGGCGCCGGCAAGATCGGCACCACCCGTCGCGGCATCGGCCCGGCCTATGAGGACAAGGTCGGCCGTCGCGCCATCCGCGTCTGCGACCTCGCCCATCTCGACGATCTCGACCTGCAGATCGATCGTCTGACCGCCCATCATGATGCGCTGCGCGCCGGCTTTGGCGAGGCGCCGATCGACCGTGCCCAGCTGATGGCCGACCTGACCGAAATCGCCGCCTTCATCCTCCCCTTCGTGAAGCCCGTCTGGCTGACGCTCAACAAGGCGAAGTCGGAAGGCAAGCGCATCCTGTTCGAAGGCGCGCAGGGCACTTTGCTCGACATCGACCATGGCACCTATCCCTTCGTCACCTCGTCCAACACGGTGGCGGGTACGGCGGCGAGCGGCACCGGTCTTGGTCCCAATGGCGCCGGCTTCGTGCTGGGCATCGTCAAGGCCTATACCACCCGCGTCGGTTCGGGCCCGTTCCCGACCGAGCAGGAAAATGACGTCGGCCAGCGCCTGGGCGAGCGGGGCCATGAATTCGGCACCGTCACCGGCCGCAAGCGCCGCTGTGGCTGGTTCGACGCTGTGCTGGTGCGCCAGTCGGTCGCGGTTTCGGGCGTGACCGGCATTGCGCTGACCAAGCTGGACGTGCTCGACGGGTTTGAGGAACTGAAGATCTGCGTCGGCTACAAGATTGGCGACCAGAGCTTCGACTATCTGCCCGCCCATGCGCAGGACCAGGCCAAGGCCGAGCCGATCTATGAAAGCATTGCCGGCTGGAGCGAAACCACCGCGGGCGCGCGCAGCTGGGCGGACCTCCCGGCACAGGCGATCAAATATATCCGCCGTATCGAGGAACTGATCGGCTGCCCGGTCACGCTCGTGTCGACCAGCCCGGAACGCGACGACACCATCCTCGTCCGCGATCCCTTCGCGGATTAAGGGGCATGGCCGGCGAACGTTTCGAGCGGCACAAGCAGCCCTGGACCCAGGATGAGGTCCAGAAGCTGCACACGCTCGCCAAGAAGGGCATGGCGCTGAAGGCGATCGCCAAGGCGCTGACCCGCAGCGAGGAATCGGTGAAGACCCGCGCCAAGCAGGACGGTCTATCGATCGCCAAACTGCGCTGAGAGATGAGAAGGCCGGGCGGAAACGTCCGGCCTTTCCTCATTCCGGGGCGTGGCGCTCGACCGGCTGGATGGCCCCGTCCTTGGCATAGGTCAGTGGGGCGATGGTGATCGAGCGCCGGTGATCGCCACCGCCGGGCAACAGCTTGTCATGATAGAAGAGCCAGCTCTTGCCGCCTCGCTCGACGATCGCCTGATGATTGGTCGAGATCGGCAGATAGTCGAGGATCACCCCGCCATAGGCGAAGGGGCCGAGCGGCGAGGCGGCGGTGCCATAGATGATCTGGCCGGGCCAGCCGGTCGAGAAGCTGAAATAATAGCGGCCCATATGGGCGTGGAGATAGGGCGCCTCGCCATATGTCTTCTTGGGGTCGCTGGCCGGCAGTCCGGTGACGACGACATCCATGATCGGGCCGTCCACATGGATCATGTCGGGTTTCAACCGCACCACCTTGGGCACGCGGGTGCCGAAATAGAGATAGGCCTGTCCGTCCTTGTCGATGAAGACGGCGGGGTCGATCGGCTCGGCGCCGGCATTGGCGTCGCGCGCCTTGTCGATCAACGCGTCGCCGCGCGCATCGCGATAGGGGCCCTGGGGCTGGTCGGCCACCGCAACGCCGATCCGGTCGCCGCCGATCGGCGCATAGAAATAATAGCGTCCGTTGCGCCGGGCGACTTCAGGGGCCCAGCCTTTGGCATCGGGGCGTGCCCATTGGAAGGTGGTGACGTCGAGGAAGGCGCCGTCATCCTGCCAGCTTTTCATGTCGGCCGAACTGTAGAGGCGCCAGCTGGTGCTGTCCCAGTAGCGGCCGGAATTGGACGCGTCGTCGGTGGCATAGAGATACCAGCGATCGTCGAACCAATGCGGCGACGGATCACCGGCAAAGCGCGGGCTGATCGGCTTGCCCGGTTCGACCTCGCCATTGGCCATCAGCAGGCCCATGCAGGCCAGCAGCGCCATCCTCTTCATCCGCATCCTCCCTGATCGATATCTGATATGATGATGGCGTTCCGCCATGTGAAATGCAATTTCGCATCATGAAATATTGAAAGATTAGAAGGCCGGCTGGACCCGATCGGGGCGGGATGCGACAAGTCTGTCGACATCCAGACAGGAGGCTCCGCATGGCACTCGACATCCTCGTCCTCTACGGTTCCTATCGGCGCAGCCGGCTCGGTATCCGGCTGGCCGACTATTTAATCCGCAGCTTTGAGGGGCTGGGGCACAAGGCGGAACTGGTCGATGCCAAGGCGGTCGACCTGCCGATGCTCGACCGGCGCTACAGCGACTACCCGGCTGGCGAGGCGCCCGCCGCCATGGCCCATCTTGCCGAGCGTCTGTCCGCTGCCGATGCCTTCGTCTTCGTCGCGGGCGAATATAATCGCGGCATGCAGCCGGGCCTCAAGAATCTGGTGGACCATTATCTCAAGGAGTTCGACCGCCGCCCCGCCGCGATCGCCAGTTACTCGATGGGGCGTTTTGCCGGGGTCAACAGCCATGCCGACTGGACGGTGACGCTGTCCGCCATGGGCATGGCGGTAATGCCCGAGCGGCTGAGCGTCGGTCAGATCCAGCAGGTGCTGGATGAAAATGCCCAGCCTCACGGTGACGGCGGCGCGGCGCTGGATCGGGGCTTTGCCGGTTTCGCCGACACGCTCATCTGGTGGGCGCTGGCGGCGAAGGCGCAGCGCTGATATCCTCGCGCGCTGATATCACCGTCGCGGCGACCAGATCGCCGGTGACGTTGAGCGCGGTGCGGCACATGTCGAGCAGTCGGTCGACGCCCAGCACCAGCCCGATCCCCTCGGGCGGGATGCCGACCATCGCCAGGATCATCGCCACCACCGGCAGCGACCCGGCCGGCACGCCTGCCGTGCCGACCCCGCCCAATATGCAGACCAGCATCACCATCAGCTGCTGGCCAAGGCTGAGGTCGACATGGAAGAATTGGGCGAGGAACAGGACGGTGATCCCTTCGAACATCGCCGTGCCATTCTGGTTGGCGGTGGCGCCGATGGTGAGGACGAAGCGGGCGATGCGGCGCGGCAGGTGCAGCTTCTCTTCCGCGACGCGGATGGCGGTCGGCAGGGTGGCGTTGGAGGAGGCGGTGGCAAAGGCCATGACGCTCGCTTCCTGCACGGCGGCGAAGAAGCGCAGCGGCGACCGGCGCGCCAGCAGGCCGATCAGCAGCGAATAGATGCCGAACATCTGGATCGCGAGCGCCAGCAACACGACCCCGACATAGGCGGACAGGCGCACCAGCAAGTCCCAGCCGAACTGGGCGGCGAGGTTGAACATGAAGCAGGCGATGGCGATCGGCGCCAGGCGGATGACGATCGAGATGAGGCGCATCGTCACCGCGAACAGCCCCTCCATCGCGTCGAGCAGCAGCTTCGTTTCCTTCGTCTGCACCAGCACCAGCCCGATGCCGAAGAAGAGGGCGAAGACCATCACCGCCAATATGTCATTGTCGGCCATCGCCGCGATCACATTGTCGGGGACGATCGCGATCAGCGCCTGCATGCCGGTGGGCGTGTCGGCGCCGCGGTCGAGGATCGCCTGCGCCCCCTGGCCCGCATCGGCCAGCAGTGCGCGCGCCTGCGCCGGATCGACGCCGCTGCCCGGTTGCAGCAGATTGACCAGCGCAAGGCTGATGACGACGGCTATGCCCGACACGATCAGCGTGTAGAGGAGAGTGCGCAGCCCCACCCGGCGCAGCGAGCGCATCTCGCCCATTTCGGCGATGCCGACGATCAGCGCGGAGACCAGCAGCGGGATCACCAGCATGAACAGCAGCCGCAGGAAGATTTGGCCGATCGGGCCGGTGAGATAGCGGGTGACCGCATCGATCCAGGGCGCGCCGGGGTTCACGGCATAGGCGACCAGTCCGGCAGTGAGGCCGATCAGGAAGCCGACCAGCATCTGCCATTGTAGCGAGAAGGCCGCGCGCCGGCCCGCCTGTTCCTCTGTGCCCGGATCACTCATGGCCTCTCCTCTTCCTCCCGACCAACGAGCCATGCGGAAGCGGGTTGCGCGGCCGGCAATATTTCGTTTCGTTAGGGCATCGACGGAGCATAGCCGCATGCTCGGGCGTTGGGCCGGTTCACCAGAAGGAGTCTTGCATGATCGTTGATGCCGTCCCCAGCATGCGCCGGATCGCATCGGAAGTGTGGAAACCGCTGACCGCGCTGTTCGTGTGGGACTGTGCGGTCACGGCCGCTTATTATCTGTTGCCGTTCAAGGCCCCTTCGCTGCCGCTCACCATCTTTGGTTCGGCCCTCGCCCTGTTCCTGGGCTTCCGGTCGAACAGCAGTTACCAGCGCTGGTGGGAAGGGCGCACATTGTGGGGGGCGATGATCAACGCATCGCGCAGCCTGGCGCGGTCTGCGCGCAATTTCCTGCCCGACCCGGAGGCACGCGACCTCAAGCGCGAAATCGTCAAGCGCCAGATTGCCTATGTGAATGCGCTGCGCTGCCAGTTGCGGCGCCAGACGATCGGCGAGGATGTGACCAAATTCCTGCGCGAGGAGGACAAGGGCAAGGCGCTGGCGCGCGCCAATCCGGCCAATGGTCTGCTCGACAGCACCGGCCGGCGGATCGACATGGCGCGGCGGGAAGGCTGGATCGATACCATCCAGCAGACCCAGATGGAAAAGGTGCTGGTCGACATCGCCAATGCCCAGGGCGGGATGGAGCGGCTGAAGAACACGCCGCTGCCCTTCCAATATCGACTGCTGCCGGTCGTGTTCACCCATCTCTTCTGTATCCTGCTGCCGATCGGGCTGGTCGAGACGCTGGGTTTCGCCACGCCGCTCGGTTCGACGGTGGCGGGCCTGATGTTCATGGCGGTGCTGCGGATTGGTGACGATCTGACCGATCCGTTTGCTGACAGCGTGCATGACGTGCCGCTGACCGCGATGTGCCGGACGATCGAGATCGACCTGCTCCAGTCGATCGGCGATCCGGCGCCAGATCCTGTCACGCCGGTGCGTGGTGTCCTGTGGTAAGGTAACAAAAAGCCCCGCCGGCATGATGCAGGCGGGGCTTTTTCTTTGGCATTGAAGCGCGGGCTTATCCCTTGCGGTCTTCGTCGACCATGTCGGAGGCCAGTTCCAGCCCGGCCCGGCCATGGGACGGGGTATGGGCCGGCGCCTTGGGATGGGGCACGTCGACCGGCTCCTCCACCTCCAGCATACCTTCCCACTTGGTGATGACCGAGGTGGCAATGGCATTGCCCAGCACGTTGGTGGCGGTGCGGCCCATGTCCATGAAATGGTCGACCGCCAGGATGAAGGCGACGCCCTCGACCGGCAGGTCGAACTGGCCGAGCGTGGCGGCGACCACGACCAGCGAGGCGCGCGGCACGGCGGCGATGCCCTTGCTGGTGACCATCAGGACGAGCAGGATCGTGATCTGGGTCGCGATCGGCAGGTCGATGCCATAGGCCTGGGCGATGAAGATGGTCGCGAAGGTCGCATACATCATCGAGCCGTCGAGGTTGAAGCTGTAGCCCAGCGGCAGCACGAAGCTGTAGATGCGGCGCGGCACGCCGAACCGGTCGAGCTGTTCCAGCATCTTGGGATAGGCGGCTTCCGACGAGGCGGTCGAGAAGGCGATCAGGATCGGCTCGCGGACATAACGGATCAGCTTGAACATCCGCTTGCCGAGGAAAATCGCACCCGCGCCGAACAGCAGCACCCACAGGCAGATGAGGGCGATGTAGAATTCGCCAACCAGTGCGCCGTAGGTCTTGAGCACGCCCAGGCCCTGCACCGTCACCGACGAGGCGAGGGCGCCGAACACGGCGAGCGGCGCGACCCGCATGACATAGCCGGTGACCTGCAGCATCAGCTCGACCAGCGCCTCGATCACGGTGATGATCGGCTTGCCCTTTTCGCCGATGGCGGTCAGCGCCACGCCGACGAACAGCGAGAAGACGACGATCTGCAGGATCTGGTTGTCCGCCATCGCGCCGATCATCGACGTCGGGAAGACGTGCAGGATGAAGTCGCGGAAATTGAGCGCTTCGGTGTTGACGCCTGCATCCGCGCCCGACCGGACGAGGTTGAGGCCGGCGCCCGGCTCGAAGAAATTGACGAAGATCAGGCCCAAGGTCAGCGAGATCAGGCTGGCGATGATGAACCAGGCGAGCGCGCGCCCGCCGATCCGCCCCAGCGCCGCGCTGTCGCCCATATGGGCGATGCCCGCGACCAGCGTGGAAAAGACCAGCGGCGCGATGATCATCTTGATCAAATGGAGGAAGATGTCGGCCAGAAGATGGAAGTAGCCCGCCACATCCTTGGCCAGCGCTTCATCCCCGCCGACCCAGAGATTGGCCACGAAGCCCACGATCACGCCCAGGACCATGCCTGTCAGGATGTAGGCCGTCAGTCGATTTCGCATTATATTCCTCTAGCCAGCGAGCGGTCCGCCCGCGCATTCATTCTGTTCTGCTGGGTGGTGACACCTAACAGGCGCCCGGCCAGCCCGCAATCGGGCAGGCTTGGACTGTGCGGGGATAGACGAATGAGCCACCATATTCCGCGCCCTGTTTTACGGCAGGACAATGGCATGGTGCTCGCTCAGGGGTAGAGAAGCCCCTCGTTCCAGGCATTTTCCTGGCGGGAGAAGACGCGCCGTTCATGCAGGCGATGCTCGCGATCCTGCCAGAACTCGATCCGTTCCGGGGTCAGGCGGAAGCCCGACCAGTGGGGTGGGCGCGGCACCGGGCCACCTTCGAACCGGGCGCGCACCTCTTCATAGCGATCCATGAAGACGGCGCGCGAGGGCAGCGGGCGGGACTGGTCGGAGGCCCAGGCGCCCAGCTGGCTGTCGCGGCTGCGGGTGGCGAAATAGGCGTCGGCGGTGGCGTCGTCGACCGGGCCGACACTGCCCTCGATCCGGATCTGGCGGCGCACCGACTTCCAGTGGAACAGCAGGGCGGCATGCGGATTGGCGAGCAGGTCGCCCGCCTTGCGCCCTTCGAAATTGGTGTAGAAGATGAAGCCGTCGGGGCCATGGCCCTTGAGCAGCACCATGCGGACCGAAGGGCGGCCCTGTGCATCGGCCGTGGCCAGCGCCATGGCGTTGCTGTCATTGAGTTCGGTCTCGCGCGCCTGCGCATACCACTCGTCGAAAAGGGCGAAGGGATCGGTCATGCCCCTGCCTTAGATTCCCGGCACCGCACTGTCGATACGGATGCGCCGCAGCTTGAACGATGCCCGGCCTTCGGCCACATAGGGGCGATATGGCCGTGATGCGGCAGATACCGGTTTCAGCATAACAGGATGATAGATGGCGGATCCCTATTCCACTCTGGGTGTGGCGCGCAGCGCGAGCGAAGCGGAAATCAAGTCCGCCTATCGCAAGCTGGCCAAGCAATATCACCCCGACAAGAATCAGGACAATCCGAAGGCGGCGGAGAAATTCTCGGCCGTGACCAACGCCTATGACCTGCTGTCGGACAAGGACAAGCGGGCCCGCTTCGACCGGGGCGAGATCGATGCCGATGGCAATCCGACAGCACCCTTCGGCTTTGGCGGCGGTGGCGGCGGGCGTGGCCGTCCCGGCGGGTTCGAGTTCAACGAGGGCGGTGCCGATTTCGGCGATATTTTCGAAGGCCTGTTCGGCGGTGCGGGCCGTCGCGCCGGGGGTGGCGGCGGCTTCGGCGGCTTTGGTCGCGGCGCGCCGCCCGCCAAGGGGGCCAATGTCGCCTATCGGCTGGCGGTGCAGTTCGTTGATGCGGCGACGCTGGCGCCGCAGCGCATCACCCTGCAGGACGGCAAGACGATCGACCTGAAGCTGCCCGCCGGGGTCGAGACCGGCACGCAGATGCGCCTGACCGGCAAGGGGCAGCCGGGCGCCGGCGGCGCGGGCGACGCGATCGTCACCATCGAGGTGAAGTCGCACCCCTTCTTCAAGCGCGACGGCGACAATGTGCTGCTCGACCTGCCGATCACCATCAACGAAGCCGTGAAGGGCGGCAAGGTGAAGGTGCCGACCGTCGATGGCCCGGTGATGCTGGGCGTGCCGGCCGGCACCACATCGGGCAAGACGCTGCGCCTGCGCGGCAAGGGCTTTACCGGCAAGGACGGCCAGCGCGGCGACCAGCTTGTGACCCTGCTGATCGACGTGCCTGCCGATGATCCGGTGATCCTCCAACTGGTCGAGGATTGGCAGGATGGTCGCGCGGTGCGGACCCATCTGGGCGTCTAGGACGTTCGGCAAGGGTGCCGCTGCCTTCCCCCTATAGTCCGGAGTCGCGCCGCCGCATGGCGGCGCAGGCGCAGGAGAAATTCCATCGCCAGATCGATCGGGTCCGGCCGGGTTCGCGCAGCTTCGAGATCGCCAAGCGGGTGATGGTGGGCGTCTATAGCGACGGGTTCATCCATGCGGGGAACCTGGCCTACCTCTCGTTGATGACGCTGTTTCCCTTCTTCATCGTCGCCGCCGCCGTCGCCAGCGTCTTTGGCCGCACGTCGGACGGGCTCTCGGCGGTGAATGCCTTTCTCTACACCGTGCCGCGCGGCGTTGCCGATGTCGTGCGCCAGCCGATCAGCGATGTGTTGCAGGCCCGTTCCGGCAATCTGCTCTGGTTCGGTGGTCTGGTGGGGCTCTGGACCGTGGGCAGCCTGATCGAGACGATCCGCGATATATTGCGCCGCGCCTATGGGACGAAGAGCACCAAGCCCTTCTGGCGGTATCGGCTGGCGTCGGTGGGCATCACCCTGGTCAGTGTGCTAGCTGTGATGTTCGCCTTTTCGATGCAGGTGATGATAACGGCGGTGGACCAGCTGCTCCACCGGCTGCTGCCCTTCGCGGATGAGGCGATCGCCTGGGTTTCCTCGGCCAAGCTGGTGCCGATGGCGATATTATGCGTGGCGCTCCACTCGCTCTATGTCTCGCTGACCCCGTCGCTCTACCGTGACAAGCGCTTTCCCAAATGGCCTGGCGCCGCCGCCACCGCGCTCTGGTGGTATGCCGTCACTCTGCTATTGCCGGTCACATTGTCGATGCTGGGCGGCTATGACCGGACCTATGGCAGTCTGGCCGGTGTCATGATCACCCTCATTTTTTTCTTTCTCGTGGGGCTCGGCGTGGTAATTGGCGCCGAATTGAATGCGGCACTGGCGGAATTTCCGGAAGACGAAGCAGCCGGCACCGTGCAGGACAAAGGGAACGGAACGACGATATGACAGGCTTGATGGCGGGAAAGCGCGGGCTCATCATGGGGCTGGCGAACGACAAGTCGCTGGCTTGGGGTATTTCGCAGCAACTGCATGCGCAGGGCGCGGAACTGGCCTTCTCCTACCAGGGCGAGGCGCTGGCCAAGCGCGTCAAGCCGCTGGCGGAACAGCTGGGCTCGGACTTCCTGATCGACTGCGACGTATCCGACATGGCGAAGCTGGACGAGGCCTTTGCCGAGATCGAGGCGCGCTGGGGCAAGCTGGACTTCGTCGTCCATGCGATCGGCTTTTCCGACAAGAATGAGCTGCGCGGCCTCTATGCCGACACCAGCCTCGACAATTTCCTGATGACCATGAACATATCGGTCTACAGCTTCGTCGCCGTCGCGGCCCGCGCGCGCAAGCTGATGAAGGAAGGCGGCAGCCTGCTGACGCTGAGCTATTATGGCGCGGAAAAGGTCATCCCCCATTATAACGTCATGGGGGTGGCCAAGGCGGCGCTGGAAACCAGCGTCAAATATCTGGCGATGGACCTTGGCCCGGAAAATATCCGCGTCAACGCGATCTCGGCCGGACCGATCAAGACGCTGGCGGCCAGCGGCATCGGTGATTTCCGCTACATCATGAAGTGGAACGAGCTGAACTCGCCGCTGCGTCGCAACGTGACGATCGACGATGTCGGCGGTGCCGGCCTTTACCTGCTGTCGGACCTCGCTTCGGGCGTGACGGGTGAGATCCACCATGTCGACGCGGGCTATAATGTCATCGGCATGAAGGCCGAAGACGCGCCCGACATCGCGCTGGACAAGTAAGAACGACGCGACCGGATTGGAACGGATATGAGCTTCAACACATTCGGTCGCGTCTTCCGCTTCTCGACCTGGGGCGAGAGCCATGGCCCGGCGATCGGCGCGATGGTCGATGGCTGCCCTCCGGGCCTGGCATTGAGCGAGGCGGACATCCAGCCCTGGCTCGACCTGCGCAAGCCGGGCACGTCCAAGTTCACGACCCAGCGGCGCGAGCCGGACGAGGTGCGCATCCTGTCGGGCGTGTTCGAGGGCAAGACCACCGGCACGCCGATCAGCCTGATGATCGAGAATACCGACCAGCGATCGAAGGATTACTCGGAGGTCGCCAAGGCCTATCGTCCCGGCCATGCCGACTATGCCTATGACGCCAAATATGGCTTTCGCGACTATCGCGGCGGTGGGCGCTCCTCGGCACGCGAAACCGCCAGCCGGGTCGCGGCCGGTGCAGTGGCGCGGCTGGTCATCCCCGAAGTCGATATCTTCGCCTATGTGAGCGAGATCGGCGGCGACGCGATCGACTATGGCAATTTCGACGCGGCGCAGATCGGCCAGAATCCCTTCTTCTGTCCCGACGCCGAAGCCGCGGTGCGCTGGGAAGCGCTGGTCGATGGCGCGCGCAAGGACGGTTCCTCGCTCGGCGCAGTGGTCGAATGCGTGGCCAGTGGCGTGCCGGCCGGCTGGGGCGCGCCGCTCTATGCCAAGCTCGACAGCGAACTGGCGAGCGCGATGATGAGCATCAACGCGGTCAAGGGCGTGGAGATTGGCGACGGCTTCGCGGCTGCCCGGTTGCGCGGCGAGCAGAATGCCGATCCGATGCGGCCCGGCGCCGATGGCCCGGTTTTCCTCGCCAATCATGCCGGCGGCATTGCGGGCGGCATTTCGACCGGCCAGCCGGTCAAGGTGCGGATCGCCTTCAAGCCGACCAGTTCGATCCTGATTCCGGTCGAGACGGTGACGCGCGAAGGCGATGCGTCGGACATCATCACCAAGGGCCGTCATGACCCGTGCGTTGGCATTCGCGGCGTGCCGGTGGTCGAAGCGATGATGGCGCTGGTGCTGGCCGACCAGAAGCTGCTGCACCGCGCCCAGTGCGGGGCCGACTGACGCGCCGAACCGCGCCAATCGCGCGCCGAATGTGCAAAAGATGCGAGACGACTCACCCATGTTACGCTAGGATGACATGGTCACCCGCGGGAGGGTGAGCGGCAGAGCGTAAGCCTGGGGAGCGTCAGCACGCTATGCGTGGATTGACGGTCAAAACGTCCCCTGACGCCGCGACACGGGCCAGCCATGCAACCATGGCTGGCCCATTTCGTTTCACCTCCGTTAGAGACGCGATCACGCGATCAAACGGGGGCAATACGAGATGCATTTCATCACCGCGCTATTGGGCATTTATCGCGCGGAAATCGGCCTGGTCATTCTCGCCTGCATGTTCGTCGCCTTCGTGCGCGAACGCTATTCCCCGACCGTCGTGTCGGTGCTGGGCGCCTGTGCCTTCGCGCTGCTCGGCCTGCTCGACGAGAAATCGCTCTTCTCCGTCTTTTCGAACAGCGCGCCGCTGACCGTGGGCGCGATGTTCGTGCTGTCGGGGGCGCTCATCCGCACCGGCACGATCAACCGCATCGCCGATCTGGTCATGGTCCGGGCGCAGAAGCATCCGCGGCTGGCGCTGATCGAGGTTGCGGTGGGCACGGTGCTGCTGTCGGCCTTCCTCAACAACACGCCGGTCGTCGTGCTGCTGATCCCGATCATGTTCCGGCTGGCGCAGGCGACCGCCTATCCGGTCAAAAAGTTGCTGATTCCGATGAATGCGGTGGCGGTGATGGGCGGTTGCGTTACCCTGATCGGCACGTCGACCAACCTGATCGTCGCGGGCATCGCGGCCGAACAGGGCATGCAGCCCTTCGGCATTTTCGATATCACCCCCTATGGCCTGGCCGGCACCATTGCCGGCGTCATCGGCCTGGCCTGCCTCAGTTTCCTGCTGCCCAGCGACCCGCCCTCGATCGCGGGCGAGAATGGCGGCAATGTGCAGGAATATCTGACCGAACTGGTCGTGACGCCGGACAGCGAGGTGGTCGGGCGGGAGATTGGCGAATTGTCCGTCCTCGGCCGCTCGGTCACCCTGATCGGGCTCAAGCGGGCCGGCGAGATACGGCGCCACGACCTGGAGCAGGAGGAACTGCATGTCGGCGACCGGCTGATCGTCCGGGCCGATGGCACGGCGATCATGACGCTGCGCGAATCGGGCGATTTCGAACTGGGCATTGCCGCCGATTCCGAGACCTCCGCCCGCGAGGGCACGGTGATCGAGGCGATGGTCGCGCCCAGTCATCCATCGATCGGGGAGCGGCTGATCGACATTCCCTTCCTCCATGCCCTGCGTGTCCGGTTGATCGGCATCCATCGCGCCCGCCATCTACCCGGTCCGGACCTGGCCGATACGCGGGTGCGCGGCGCCGACCGGCTGCTGGTGGCGGGCAGCGACGACGCGATGCGTTCGCTGAAAGACAATCCCAACCTGATCGGCGTTGACATCAGCCGCACCCGCGCCTTCCGCCCGCGCAAGGCATGGATCGCGATCCTGGCGATGGCCGCGGTGGTGATCCTGTCGGCGCTCGACGTGATCGGCATCGGCCTGGCCGCCTTCATCGCCGTCGGCGTGATCCTGGTCACCCGCTGCATCGATGCGGAGGAGGCGTGGGCGGCGATCGACGGCGATGTGCTGATCCTGATCTTTGCCATGCTGGCGGTCGGCCTGGCGCTGGAACAGGCAGGCAGCGTCGCGCTGATGGTCGGCTGGATCACGCCGCTGATGCAGGTCGCGCCGCAATGGAGCCTGGTCTTCATCGTCTATTTTGCGGCGCTGATCCTGTCCGAGCTGCTCAGCAACAATGCGGTCGCGGCGCTGCTGACCCCACTGACCATCGCGCTGGCGCATCAGCTGGGCACCGATCCGCGTCCGCTGGTGATCGCGCTGATGATCGGCGCATCGGCCTGTTTCGCGACGCCGATCGGCTATCAGACCAATGCGCTTGTCTATGCCGCGGGCGATTATCGCTTCGCCGATTTTGTGCGCATCGGCGTGCCGCTCAACCTGATCGTCGGGGTTGCGGTTTGTTCGGCGTTGGTCATTTTGGGCTAGCGTCGCGCCGTCTATCGCCGTTCGCCCTGAGCGAAGTCGAAGGGCTCACCCGACCGACGGGAGGGCACTTCGCTCCGCTCAGTGGATGGCTTCGACTTCGCTCAGCCCGAACGGGATTTTAAACGTACCTGCCAAGGGACCAATTGCCCGCATCCGGCCCTGTCGGCACGGATGCGGGCCCGGCATGAAGGCGGCGATCCATCAGGAGTATCGCTATGACCCGCCTTCGCTTCACCCAGGTCGACGCCTTTGCCGACGCGCCCTTCACCGGCAATCCGGCGGCGGTGATGCCACTCGACGCCTGGCTCGACGATGCGGTGCTGCAGGCGATCGCGGCGGAAAACAACCTGTCCGAAACCGCCTTCACCGTGCCGACGCCGGACGATGCGGAGGCCGATTATGCGTTGCGCTGGTTCACCCCGGCGGTCGAGGTGAAGCTGTGCGGTCATGCCACGCTGGCGAGCGGGCATGTGCTGATCGAGGGCGATGGCATCCGTTTTCGCACCCACCATGCCGGGGTGCTGACCGTGACCCGCGCGGGCGAGGGCTATGAACTGTCGCTGCCGGCCTGGACCAGCGCGCCGAAGGCGCTGCCGGAACTGGCGGCGGGGATGGGTGGCGATATTGTCGAAACGCGCTGGCGCGAGGGTGGCTATGCGATCTTCGTCTATCGCGATGCCGAAGCGATCCGCGCGCTGGAGCCCGATTTCGCGACCCTGCGCAAGCTGGGCGACAATCTGCTGATGGCGACCGCGCCGGGCGACGACAGCGACATCATCAGCCGCGTCTTCGTGCCGGGCGGCGGTATCGACGAGGATCCGGTGACCGGATCGGCCCATGGCCTGCTGACGCCCTATTGGGCGGAGCGGCTCGCCAAGGATGCGATCAGTGCCTATCAGGCTTCGGCGCGGGGCGGGCGGCTCGGCTGCCGGCTGGAGGGCGACCGGGTGGTGATGACCGGCGCCTGCCGCACGGTCATCGAAGGCACCTTTACCCTTTAACCGGGGAAGAGGCCGATCAGCCGGGCGAGCTGCGCCTTCACGGCGGTGCGCTGTTCCTTCTTGGGCGACATGCCGATCCGCACGATCGTCAGCCGCTGGCCGGGCGCGACCAATATATATTGGCCATTATGGCCGACGCAGCCGAACAGGCTGGCCGAGGCGAGGCCGGGCATCAGCGCGCTCTCGCTGCTGTCCCGGTTGAGCCAGAGATGGGCGCCATAGGCCGCGTTCCGGGGCGAGGGCGCGCGCATATAGTCGACCCATTTTTCCGGCACGATCTGATGGCCGTTGGGCGACCGACCATGGTTGCGCAGCAATTCGCCAAAGCGGCCATAGTCGCGCGCGGTCATGTGCATGATCGACCCGCCGATCAGCGTGCCATTGGCGTCATATTCCGGGGTCAGGCTGGACAGCTTGCCCGGTGCCTTCAGCCGGCCGTCGATGAACATCTGCATCGCCCGGCGGCGCACGTCGGGATGGGGGCTGTTGGTCAGCATCCGGGTCATCAGGTCCGACAGGATCATCGTGCTGCCGGTGGAGTAGGAAAATGTCTCGCCGGGATTGTGCGCGAGCGGCTTGGATTCGGCATAGGCCGCCATGTCCTGCGCGCCGTCCATGAACAGCATGCGCACGGTGTCGCCGTCGGTGATCGGCTCGCCATCCTCGGCATGGTCGAGGCCCGAGGTCATCGACAGCAACTGGCGCAGGGTGATGCGGCCGCGCGGATCGCCCGGCTGGCTCCAGGCCGCGACCGGCACCGGCGAATCGAGCGCCAGCCGTCCGTCCGACACCATCAGGCCGACCAGCACCGCGGTCACGCTCTTGGCCATCGACCAGGACAGCAATTTCGTGTCGGGGGTGATGCCGGGGGCATAGCGTTCGGCAATCACCTTGCCGTCGCGCATCACCAGCAGGGCGCGGGTATCGCCCATGTCCTTGTCGTCGAACAGCGGATCGATCGCGCCGCGCAGCGCGCTGGCGCTGACCACCGCATCGGTATCGACACGATAGACGGGCTCAGGCGCATGGGCCGCGCGCCCCGCCAGCGTACCGGCCAGGACGAGCGCCACCAGTCCGGCACCCATGGCAAGGCGCTTTACGATTCGCTTCTCGATCTGCATAAGCCGGCGCCCTTAGCATGGAGGCGGGAAGAAGGGCCATGGCAGTTCGTGGTAAATGGTGGATCGTCGCGGCGGTGATTGTCGTCGCGCTGCTGGCGGCGCTGGCGTGGAACTGGTCGACCCTGCGCGCCCGCGCGCAGCTCGGCTCGGCTTATGGCGCGCGGCTGACCTGTTCCTGCCGCTATGTCGAGGGCCGCGCCATGGGCAGCTGCCAGGGCGACAAGGAGCCGGGCATGGCGATGGTGCGGCTGACCGACAAGCCGGAGGAACGGGCGGTCGAGGCGCATGTGCCGCTGCTGGCGTCGCGCACTGCGCGGTTCAAGCCGGGCTGGGGCTGTCTGCTCGACCCGGTGGGGTAAGCGCGTGTTTGAGAAATCGCGAAAGAGCGATTTCTGATACGGCACCAGCCCGCTCCCCCACCCGGCCACCCAACGGCAGTATTCTATGGGTGGCCGGGTGGGGGAGCGGGCTGGTGCTGGAATGCGCCATCTGGCGCATCTCAAACAGACACTCCGCGCTACTGGCACCTGTGGCCCTGACTCGCTAAGGCCGGTCCATGCCCCGCGACATTCCCACGCTGCTCCACGATATTTTCGGCTTCACGACGTTCCGCGGGGTGCAGGAACAGGTGGTCGGCCGGGTCATGACGGGGCAGCCGACCCTGGCGATCATGCCGACCGGCGCGGGCAAGTCGCTCTGCTACCAGTTGCCGGCCGTGGCGCTCGATGGCTGCTGCGTCGTGGTCTCGCCGCTGATCGCGCTGATGCATGACCAGCTGCGCGCGGCGACCGCGGTGGGCATCCGCGCCGCCAGTCTGACCAGCGTCGATGCCGACTGGCGCGAGACGCAGGACCGGCTGCGCAATGGCGAACTGGACCTGCTCTATGTCGCGCCGGAACGGGCGAGCGGCGAGGGGTTCCGCAATCTGCTGCGCTCGGCGAAGGTCGCGCTGTTCGCGATCGACGAAGCGCATTGCGTGTCCGAATGGGGGCATGATTTCCGCCCCGACTATCGGTTGCTGCGGCCGCTGCTCGATGAGTTTCCCGATGTTCCGCGCCTCGCGCTGACGGCGACGGCGGACGCGCATACCCGCAAGGATATCCTCGTCCAGCTCGGCATTCCCGAGGATGGGCTGATCATCTCGGGCTTCGATCGGCCCAATATCCGCTATGCCGTCCATCCGCGCGATGGGCTGACCCGGCAGTTGGCCGACCTGCTCGCCGCCAATCCGGGGCCGGGCGTGGTCTATGCGCCGACCCGCGCCGCGACCGAGAAGCTGGCCGAGACGCTGGGGCGCGGTGGCCGGGCGGTGCGCGCCTATCATGCCGGCATGGACCCGGCCCAACGCGCCGCCAACCAGTCCGCCTTCATCGCCAGCGAGGATATGGTGATGGTCGCCACCGTCGCCTTCGGCATGGGGATCGACAAGCCCGACGTGCGCTTCGTCGCCCATGCCGGCCTGCCCAAGTCGATCGAGGGCTATTACCAGGAATCGGGCCGCGCCGGCCGCGACGGCGAACCGGCGGTCGCACATCTCTTCTGGGGGGCGGAGGATTTCGCCCGTGCCCGCCAGCGCATCATGGAGCTGGAACCGGCGCGCCAGCAGGGCGAGCGGGCGCGGATCGCGGCGCTGGGGGCGCTGGTGGAAACCGCGACTTGCCGCCGGGCGATCCTGCTGCGGCACTTTGGCGAGAATCCGCCGGCGACCTGCGGCAATTGCGACAATTGCCTGACTCCGCCGGCCAGTGTCGACGCGACAGAGACCGCGCGCAAATATCTGTCGGCGGTCTATCGCACCGGCCAGAGCTTTGGCGCGGGCCATATCGAGGCGGTGCTGAGCGGCGCCGTCACCGACAAGATTCGCGAGCGCGGACATGACAAGATTTCCGTCTATGCGATCGTCGATGGCGATGAGACGGCGCTGCTGCGGCCGGTGTCGCGGGCGCTGCTGGTGCGGGACGCGCTGGAGACGACCGAGCATGGCGGGCTGATGCTCGGCCCCAATGCCCGGCCGATCCTGCGCGGCGAGGAGGAAGTGCGCATCCTGGTACCGCCGCGGCGCGAGCGGAAGAAGCGCAACGCCCGCAATGGCAGCGACGCCAATCCGGTCGGCGATCCGCTGTTCGATGCGCTGCGCACCTGTCGCCGCGAACTGGCGCAGGATGCTGGGGTGCCGCCCTATGTCATCTTCCATGATTCGACGCTGCGCGAAATGGCGGAGCAGCGGCCGGCGACCATCCATGAGCTGGGCATGGTGAGCGGCGTCGGGCAGAAGAAGCTGGATGCCTATGGCGACGCCTTCCTGGCGGCGATCCGACCCTATCTGTAGCGGATGAGCGTGTGGCCCCGTTTCTCGACAGGCTCGAAACGAACGGATGAAGGGGCATCGATGCCGGTTGGGCGTGCAGACGCTTGAATCCTGTGGCGGGCGGGCGCATGGCGGGGGCGAAGGAGATTTGCCCATGTTCCGCCAGTTGACCGACCGCCTCTATGTCTCGCCCCAGATCAGTGTCGATCAGGTGGAGACCGCCAAGGCGCTGGGCGTGACCATGATCATCAACAACCGTCCCGATGACGAGGAACCGGGCCAGACCAACGGTGCCGCGGTCGAGGCAGCGGCGATCGACGCGGGCGTCGCCTATGCCGCCGTGCCGGTGGCTCATGGCGGCTTCGCGCCCTGGCAGCTCGACGGCATGGCCGCCGCGATCGAGCAGGCGGGCGAGGGCAAGATCCTGGCCTATTGCCGGTCGGGCACGCGCAGCACCCTGCTGTGGGCGCTGACCCGCGCGCGGGCCGGCGACGATGCCGACGCGCTGTCGGCGCAGGCGACGGCTGCGGGCTATGATCTTGGCCCGGTGCGCCAGATCATGGATGCGTTGAAGCCCGCCTGAAAATAGGATTTCGTCCGCTTAACTTCGCATATTTCCCGCACATTTCGACATTTCCTTGCTCAAGTAGGAAATCATGTTGCGAGAAGGATGGGGACGCCGGACGATGGGAAAGAGCCGGGCGCAGCCTAACATGGGCCCGGCTCTGTAGGACAGGGCAGGGGAGCGGGTCGGGACCGGCTTTCTCAAGCGGACGCTCAGCCGCACTCCACCGTGACATGCTCCATGCGCGGCAGGCTGCGCACCCGTTCACGGACACGGGCGCCGTCGGCGCCGGGCGCCAGGCTGATGATCGCGGCATGGGCGTGCGGGCCGATGCGCCAGACATGGAGGTCGCGGATGGTGGCGCCTTCGGCTTCGACCAGGCCGCGCACCCTGGCCATCAGCGCGGGTTCGGCGGTGTCGAGCAGGATCGCTGCGGTGTCCTTCATCAGGCCCCAGGCCCAGCGGGCGATGACCACCGCGCCGAGCAGGCCGACCGCCGGATCGAGCCACCACCAGCCGAGATAGCGGCCGGCCAGCAGCGCGGCGATCGCCAGCACCGACGTCAGCGCATCGGTCAGCACATGGACATAGGCGGCGCGCAGGTTGTTGTCGGCATGGCCCCCCTTGTGGTCGTGATCATGGTCGTCATGCGCGTGGCTATGCCCATGATCATGGCTATGGTCGTGGCCGAGCAGCAGGGCGCTGACTAGATTGATGACCAGGCCGATGATGGCGACCAGGGTCGCCTCGCCAAAGGCGACCTTCACCGGCTCGAACAAGCGCATGCCGGATTCGATCGCGATGAACAGCGCGGTCAGCAGCAGCAGCAGCGCGGAGGCAAAGCCGGACAGGTCGCCGACCTTGCCGGTGCCGAAAGTGTAGCGCGGGTTGCGGGCATGGCGCCTGGCATAGCTGTAGGCGGCGGCCGCCACCGCCAGCGCGCCGGCATGGGTCGCCATGTGGAAACCGTCGGCCAGCAGTGCCATCGACCCGGTGATCCAGCCGAAGGCGATTTCCACCACCATGGTCGCGGCGGTCAGCCAGACGACCCACAGGGTGCGCCTGGCATTCTTGTCATGCCCGGCGCTCAGATAGATATGGTCGAAATAATGGCGTTCCTCGCCATCCTTGTCAGTCGGTGGCGGGGCGGCCGGGGCGGGATGATGCGCATGGTCATGGTCGCATCCGGCGCCATGATGATGGTGCCCATGGGCGTGATCGTCGTGCATGGTCATTTCCCGTAGCGGCGGATCAGCGCCAGCATTTCTTCGGTGGCGGCCGTGCGCGCTTCGTCGGTCAGGCCGGGGCGGGCGACATGCTCGCGCATATGCTGCTCGATCAGTTCCTCCATCAGGCTGCCGACCGCGCCGCGCACCGAGGCGACCAGTTGGAGTGTCTCCGAGCAGCCGGCATCCCCCGCCAGCTGGCGTTCGACGGCGTTGACCTGCCCCGCGATGCGGCGCACCCGCGCCAGCAATTTGTCCCGATCCGCGATGATATGCATAGGATACCCCCCTATACTATGTGGATAAGGGGCGCAAGCCGCTGGGGATAGGGCGGGGATGCCAATTGGCGCCCAAAATCGACGCGACAGTCGAAGTTCACAGTGTCGTGCGGGTGATTTCGGGCCAATGCGCCGGCCAAGCACCTGCCCCGTGCCGGTGAAGCGACAGGCGCGCGACAATCGGGTCATGATGACGCGCCTTCGACGCGACAGGGAAAGGACAGTGAGGCGACAGGAAAGCGACACTTGCGCGCCGGTCGGGCGACAGCGGCTTGGCGGCGAAGGGCTGGAAAGAGGAGCGGGTGTCCATCGCCCAGGGTAGATCAGAGAAAGGCCGAGTAGGAAAGCGGGATGCCGGGTCAGGCCCGGCATGACGGACGGGAGGATGGCAACTGACGACCAGAAGCAGCCATCGTCACCCCGGCCTTGAGCCGGGGTCTCGCTTCTTTATTTGTTGCATAGAAAAGTGGGATGCCGGGTCAAGCCCGGCATGACGGATGTGGGTAGGGCGGCCAGGACCATTTCTTGCCATTCCCATCCCTTGTTGATCTGCCAAAAAGCAGGCACTCTTGCCCAGAACCGCCGGGTGGGTAACCAGACGGTGAACTCATACATCGCGTTTTGAACTAGAGGCCTTTATAGAATGCGCGGCCGCCGATGACGGCAGCGATCCACAGGCTGATGCCGACGAGGCCTTTTACAATGCCCCAGACCGATTGGGCGTGAGCATTGAATAGGAGTATTCCTCCAATGATCGCTGCAAGTCCCACCAATGCAAACACCGACTTTGCAGCGATCAGGTCATCGTTGAATGGTTCTGCCATGCAGGCAGGTTTATCGCATTTCCATTGTCGGGCCTACAGACGGGTTTCAATGATCAAGGAAAGCTGATTCAACACGGCGAAGCTGCCGGACAAGAAACGACCAGTTATTGCCGTTCCATCGAAAAGCACGATTGCCGGTAAGCTGCCATTGGGGCAGTTCAATAACCATGCGAGACGAGCGGAAATATGTAGTTGAGACGATTGGAGCATTCCTGAACGGGGCCAGTGGTAAGTGGGACTGGGATGACTTCACATCGACCTCGCTGCGCAGTGCGAAACTGAACAGCATTCGCTTGCGGGTTGCTGCGTTAGATTTGCCGCTCGATGCGGAAAGCGAGGCCACCTTGATGGCACTGCGTGACGAGGCAGAGCTACTGACTGACGCTAACATTGCAAAGCCAAGGCCTTGGCGCATGGCAACCGGAGTTGTTTGTGGGCTTCTCGTTGGTGCTGTCATCTGGTGGAACAATTACATTCCCGGCGCAGGCTTGTTTCAAAACCCTCAACTTTTCCTAATTCCAGCCGCGCTAGGCATTGTGGTCGTATCTCTACGCAATAAACGAAAAAAGGTCGGCCCGTATGATCCTGCTGTAGTGGCACTCAGCAGGCATGGTCGAGTTTAGGTTTGTCGGCTTTTCCTGATCGAGAATATAAAGCCGCCATTCCGCACCCCACCCATCCCGGACACCCCTGCCTGCCCGTCCCGCTTTGCCTTTGGCGTCGGCATCGCTAACAGGAGTGGGTGGCTGATCTGGAATGCGATCTTGCGATTATCGGCGGGGGCCTTGCCGGCGGGCTGATCGCGCTTGCCTTTGCCGAGCGGCGGCCGGGTACGCGCATCCTGTTGATCGAGCAGGCCGATCATGTCGGCGGCAATCATATCTGGTCCTTCTTCGACGGGGATGTCGATGCGCGCGACCGCTGGCTGGTCGATCCGTTGGTCAGCAGCCGCTGGTCGCAGGGGCATGAAGTGCGCTTTCCCGGCTATCGGCGGCAACTCGACACCCCTTATAACAGCATCGCCTCCCCCCGTTTCGACGCGCATGTGCGGGCGGCGCTGGGCGATCGCCTGCTGACCGGGGCGCGGGTGGCGACGATCGGCCGGCAATTTCTGGTGCTGGAGGACGGACGGCGGATCAGCGCGCCTGCGATGATCGATGCGCGGGGGGCAGGCGACCTGTCGGCGCTGCGCTGTGGCTGGCAGAAATTCGTCGGGCAGACGCTGCGGCTGGCGCAGCCGCACGGGATTGCGCGGCCGGTGATCATGGACGCGACGGTGGCGCAGATCGACGGCTATCGCTTCGTCTATCTGCTGCCGCGCGACGCCCGGACGATCTTTGTCGAGGATACCTATTATAGCGACGGACCGGCGCTGGACGAGGCAGGGATCGCGGAGCGGATCGCCGCCTATGCGCAGGCGCAGGGGTGGCAGGTGGAGGAAGTTATCCACAGCGAGAGCGGCGTGCTGCCGGTAGTGCATGGCGGCGATTTCGACCTTCACTGGCCGGTCGATGACCCGGTCGCGCGAGCCGGGGTGAAGGCGGGGCTGTTCCAGCCGATGACCGGCTATTCGCTGCCCGATGCGGTGCGATTCGCGACCTGGCTGGTGGAGCAGCCGCTGAAGGGCCTGCCGGCGGCGACGCGGACCTATGCTGCGGCGCACTGGAAGAAGGGACTTTATTATCGGCTGCTTGGCCGGATGCTCTTCGGCGCTGCGGCGCCGGACCAGCGCTGGCGCATCTTTGCCCGCTTCTACCGACTGCGGCCGGGGCTGATCCAGCGCTTCTACGCCGGGCGATCGACCATCGCCGATCGCATCCGCATCTTGTGCGGGCGTCCCCCGGTGCGCATAAGGGATGCCATGCACGCATTGCTGAACCCACCCGCCTGATGGAGCGGAAAGCGATTGTCATTGGCGCGGGCTTTGGCGGCCTGGCGCTGGCCATCCGTCTGCAGTCGGCCGGGGTGGCAACCACCCTGATCGAGGCGCGCGACCGCCCCGGTGGCCGCGCCTATATGTGGGAGAAGGACGGCTTCACCTTCGACGCGGGGCCGACGGTCATCACTGATCCGGCCTGCCTGGCCGAATTGTGGCGCCTGTCGGGGAACGACATGGCGCAGGATGTCAGCCTGGTGCCGGTGTCGCCCTTCTACCGGCTCAACTGGCGCGACGGCACCAATTTCGACTATTCCAACGACGAAGTGGCGCTGCGCGCGCAGATCGCCAAGCTCAATCCCGAGGACGTCGCGGGCTATGAGCGGTTCCTCGACTATGCCGACGGCGTCTATGAGGAGGGCTATCGCAAGCTCGGCTCGGTCGCCTTCCTCGACTTCGCCTCGATGGTGCGGGCGGGGCCGAGTCTTGCCAAATATCAGGCCTGGCGATCGGTCTATTCGATCGTGTCGAGCCATGTGAAGGACGAGAAGCTGCGCCAGGCGCTGTCCTTCCACAGCCTGCTGGTCGGCGGCAATCCGATGACCACCAGCGGCATCTATGCCCTGATCCACAAGCTGGAAAAGGATGGCGGGGTCTGGTTCGCCAAGGGCGGCACCAACCGGCTGGTGCAGGGCATGGCGACCCATTTCGAGCGGCTGGGCGGCGTGCTGCGGCTGGGCGACGCGGTGGTCGAGATCGAGACCCATGGCGACCGGGCGGTGGCGGTGCGCACGGCGTCGGGCTGGCGCGGGGAGGCGGATGCGATCGCCAGCAATGGCGACCTGATGCACAGCTATCGCGACCTGCTGGGCCATCATCCGCGCGGCCAGAAGCAGGCGGAAAAGCTGCAGCACAAGAAATGGTCGCCCAGCCTGTTCGTGCTGCATTTCGGCATCAAGGGCAGCTGGCCGGGCATTCCCCACCATATGATCCTGTTCGGCCCGCGCTATGAGGGGCTGCTGACCGATATCTACAGCCATGGCGTGCTGCCGGCGGATTTCTCGCTCTATCTGCATCACCCGACCGTCACCGATCCGTCGATGGCGCCGGAAGGCTATTCGACCTTCTATGCGCTCGCCCCGGTGCCGCACATGGGCAAGCTGCCGATCGACTGGGACCGGTTCGGCCCGGCCTATGCCGAGCGTATCCTGGACGAGATCCAGCATCGGCTGATCCCCGACATCCGGTCGCGCATCGTGACTCAGTTCCATTATGCGCCGAGTGACTTCGGCCGCGACCTCAATGCCCATCTGGGCAGCGGTTTCAGCCTGGAGCCGCTGTTGACCCAGAGCGCCTGGTTCCGCGCCCATAATCGGGACGATGTCATTCCCAACCTTTATCTGGTAGGGGCCGGCACCCATCCCGGCGCGGGCATCCCCGGCGTGGTGGGCAGCGCCAAGGCGACCGCGGCGCTGATGCTGCAGGACATGGCTTGAGGAGCGCGCGGCGCTTCGGGACTGGAAGATGATGAAAAGACTGGCTGTTTATTGTGGTTCGGCGACGCCGGCCGACCTCACCTATATCGACGCGGCGCGCCATGTCGGCCGCACCCTGGCACAGCGGGGAATCGGTGTCGTCTATGGCGGCGGCCGGCTGGGCCTGATGGGCGCGGTGGCGGATGCGGCGCTGGAAGCGGGCGGCGAGGTGATCGGCGTGATCCCCGAGGCGCTGGTCGGCGCCGAAGTCGCGCATCGCGGCTGCACCGAACTGCACGTCGTCCAGACCATGCACCAGCGCAAGCAGTTCTTCACCGACCTGTCGGACGGTTTCGTCACGATTCCGGGCGGCGTCGGCACGATGGACGAGCTGTGGGAGGCGATCAGCTGGGCGCAGCTGGGCTATCACAACAAGCCGGTCGGCCTGCTCAATGTCGCGGGCTTCTATGACCAGTTGATCGGCTTCAACCGGCAGATGGTGGAAGCCGGCTTCATCCGGCCGCAGCATGCCGGCATCATGATCCATGATGACAGCATCGAGGGGCTGCTGGACCAGATGGCCGCCTATCAGCCGCACGAGACGATCTTCGCGATGAAGGCCGCGCGGCTCTGAAATAATATTCCCCTCCCGCTTGCGGGAGGGGTTAGGGGAGGGCATGTCCGCTTCATGGACTTAACAGGCCCTCCCCCGGCCCCTCCCGCAGGCGGGACGGGAGAATGGAATCGCCCCGCCCTGGTCGCCCATGCCCGCGATAGCATTGCGCGGGGCTCCAGGAGCTTTGCCATGGCGTCGAAGCTGTTCGACCGGGTGACGCGCGAGCGGGCCTGGCTGCTCTACGCCTGGTGCCGCAAATGCGACGATATCGCCGATGGGCAGGACCATGGCGGGACGATGCGCGGCGTCGCCGACGGGCAGGCGCGGCTGTCGACCCTGCGGGTGCTGACCGATGCGGCGCTGCGCGGCGAGCCGACCGGCGACCCGGCCTTTGACGGCTTTGGCGTCGTCATGCGCGAATGCGCGATCCCGCACCGCTATGCCCATGATCTGCTGGAGGGGTTTGCGCTCGATGCGCGCGACTGGCGGCCGCGCAGCGAGGCGGACATGCTGCGCTATTGCTATCATGTCGCGGGCGCCGTGGGCTGCATGATGGCGGTGCTGATGGGCGTCGCCCCGGAGGATGAGGCGACGCTCGACCGCGCCTGTGACCTGGGCATCGCCTTCCAGCTCGCCAATATCGCCCGCGACATCAGCGAGGATGAACTGGCCGACCGCTGCTACCTGCCGGTCGAATGGCTGGTGGAAATGGACATGCCCCCCGGCGAGCATATGAAGCCCTGGCTGCGGCCGCAGCTGGCGATATTGGGCCAGCGGCTGGCCGACATGGCGGCGGCCTATGAGGACAGCGCGCGCCATGGCACCGGCGCGCTGCCGGCGCGGGCGGCCTGGGCGGTGCTGGCGGCGGCGGGCATATATGGCGACATCGCACGCGAAGTGGCGCGGCGGGGCGAGCATGCCTGGGACCATCGCGTGGTGACGCCGGGGCGCGAGAAGCTGGGCTGGGTAATCCGCGCGGGACGGCAGGTGCCGGGACGGGCGCGGCGCTGGCCGGCAGGGGCAGCGCGGTCTGCCGGGTTGTGGACGCGGCCGACTGTTTGATGGGTCGGTTTTCCGCCATTCCCCTCCCGCCTGCGGGAGGGGGAACATGTCAGCTTCTGGTCGCTGCCAGCATCCTCAATCCCATCCACTGCCTGCCCTGGGGATAAAAATAGGGCCGGTACTTTCGTACCGACCCCAAGGCATGTTCGCAGGAGGAACAAGGTGAGGCGGGCGGGCCGTGTCCCGGTCGGGCGGCCGCCCTGCCAATCTCAGTAGTTGTAGGCGCGCTCGCCATGCTCGCCGAGGTCGAGGCCTTCATATTCGACCTCCTGGCTGACCCGCAGGCCGGTGATGGCCTTGGCGATGAAGATGGCGATGGCGGTGCCGATCGAGGCCCAGATGATGGTCACGACGACCGCTTCGATCTGGACGAGCAGCTTGGCGCCGATTTCATAGTCCGCCGCGCCGGGGCCGCCGAGGGCGGGCGAGTAGACGATGGCGGTACCGATGGCGCCGATCATGCCGCCGATGCCGTGGATGCCGAAGGCGTCCAGGCTGTCGTCATAGCCAAGCTTGGGCTTGAGCACGGTGACGGCATAGAAGCAGATGATCGAGGCAACGGCGCCCAGCACGATCGCACCGAACGGGCCCGAGTTGCCGGCCGCCGGGGTGACCGCGACGAGGCCGGCGATGACGCCCGAGCAGAAGCCCAGGGCCGACGCCTTGTGGCCGTTGACGCGCTCAGCCAGCATCCAGAACAGAGCGCCCGATGCGGTGGCGACGAAGGTGTTGATCATCGCGAGGGCGGCCGAACCATTGGCTTCGAGCGCCGAGCCGGCGTTGAAGCCGAACCAGCCGACCCACAGCAGGCCGGTGCCGACGGCGGTCAGCGTCAGGCTGTGCGGGGCCATCGGTTCCTTGGGGAAGCCGATGCGCTTGCCCAGGATGAGGCAGGCCACCAGCGCCGAGACGCCGGCGTTGATGTGAACGACGGTGCCGCCCGCGAAATCGAGCGCGCCGGCCTTGAAGAAATAGCCAGAAGCAGCCCAGACCATGTGCGCGATCGGGAAATAGACGATGGTCAGCCAGATGGCGGCGAACACCATCACGGCCGAGAATTTGATGCGTTCGACCACCGAACCCAGCACCAGCGCAACGGTGATCGCGGCGAAGGTCATCTGGAAGCAGACGAAGACATATTCCGGAATCTCGACGCCGGCGGTGAAGGTCGCGGCCTGCGAAGCGGGCGTGATGCCCTTCAGGAAGGCCTTGTCGAAGGTCGAGACGAAGTTGGAGAGGCCGCTGGTATAATCGGGACCGAAGGCCATCGAATAGCCGTACATGACCCAGATCAGCATGGCGAGGCAGGCGGCGGCGCCGATCTGCGTCATCACCGACAGCATGTTCTTGCTGCGGGCAAGACCGCCGTAGAACAGGGCGAGGCCGGGCAGGATCATCAGGAAGACGAGGATGGTGGAGGTCATCATCCAGGCGGTATCGCCCTTGTCCACGGTCGCGGCCGGCGCGGCCGCGTCCTGTGCCCAGGCGGGCAGCGCGGCGAACAGCGAAAGGCCGGTGGCCCCCAGCGCGCCGCAGAGTTTCTTCGAAAAGGTCATTATTCCCCCCCCTTCTTACAGCGCGGTTTCGCCGGTTTCGCCGGTGCGGATGCGCACGGCCTGGCCGACATCGAGGACGAAGATCTTGCCATCGCCGATCGCGCCCGAATTGGCGGCGGCCTGCGTCGCTTCCACCACGCGCGGCGCGAGGTCGTCGTCGCAGACCACCTCGATCTTGATCTTGGGAACCATGTTGGTGGAATATTCGGCGCCGCGATAGATTTCGGTCTGGCCCTTCTGGCGACCAAAGCCCTTCACTTCGCTGACCGTCATACCGGCGATGCCAAGCGAGGAAAGAGCCTCGCGGACATCGTCAAGCTTGAACGGCTTGATGATAGCCATGACAAGTTTCATGTCGCCCCCTTATTTGGTGTGCGGCGACATACCAGCAAGAGGCGTGCCAATTTGCTAATGACGCATTAACGCGGGATTTCCACTAGGGGAGATTGTTGCGCCGCCGAAAAAATGTGCAGATGCACAGCCATGCCTAAAAAATAGGCATGTTCCCGCCTACCATTGCGATCCTTCGGCGACCGCTGCCGCTTCGGCGGGCAGGGTGGTGCGACCAAGGGCAGCGTTGCGATGGGGGAAACGGCCGAAGCGCGCGATGGTTGCATGATGCTGGCGGGCGAAATCGAGCGACCGGGCGTCGCCGGTCCCTTCGAACAGGGAGAGCGACAGCTCCTGATCGGCCAGATCCTCGCTATGCTGGAAGGGCATGTAGAAGAAGAGCCGGCCCGCCCCGCCAATCTGGATGTCATAGCCCAGCGCGATGGCGCCGCGCGCTACCTCACGGGCGATCGGGTCGGTGGCAAAGGCCTGGGCCTGGCCGCGGAACATGTTGCGGGGCAGCTGGTCGAACAGCAGCACCGCGGCCAGCGCATCGTCGGCGCGGTCGAGGAAGCTTTCGGGCGGAAGCGTCCGCTTCTCGCTCCACAGGACGGCGAAGCGGTCGATGCAATGCTGGTCGAGCGCCGGATCATGGCTGTACCAGCCTTCCTCGCCCACCTGGTTGAACCAGAAGTCGAGCAGGGCCGCCGCCCAGTCGGCGGTCACGGCGTCATGGCTGTCGGTCAGCATGTTCATACGCAAAATACGTATCGATCGTCGCCCGGTTCCTCGGCCCATGGCGGCGGCGGGTCGGGTGACCGCGCCGCCATGGCAGGAAGGGGGTCAGGCGGCGGTGCCGCCGACGGTCAGCCCGTCCATCAGCAGCGTCGGCTGGCCGACGCCGGCCGGCACGCTCTGTCCACCCTTGCCGCACATGCCGATGCCTTCGTCGAGCGCCCAATCGTTGCCGATGCCGATCACCTTGGTCAGCGCGGTCGGGCCGTCGCCGATCAGGGTCGCGCCCTTGATCGGATCACCGATCTTGCCATTCTCGACCTTATAGGCCTCGGTGCAGGAGAAGACGAACTTGCCCGAGACGATGTCGACCTGGCCGCCGCCAAAGCTCTTGGCGAAGATGCCCGACTTGACGCGCGACAGCAGCTCTTCCGGATTGTCCTGGCCACCCTTGATGAAGGTGTTGGTCATGCGCGGCATCGGCGCATGGGCATAGGATTCGCGGCGACCATTGCCGGTCGGCGCGACGCCCATCAGCCGGGCGTTGAGGCGGTCCTGCATATAGCCCTTGAGGATGCCGTCCTCGATCAGGATATTTTCCTGGGTCGGCGTGCCTTCGTCGTCGATCGACAGCGAGCCGCGGCGATCGAGGATGCTGCCATCGTCGACCACGGTGACGCCCGGCGCGGCGACGCGCTGGCCGATGCGGCCGGAAAAGGCGCTGGTGCCCTTGCGGTTGAAATCGCCTTCCAGGCCATGGCCGATCGCTTCATGGACCAGCACGCCCGGCCAGCCGGGGCCGAGCAGCACGGTCATTTCGCCGGCGGGGGCGGCGACCGAGCGGAGATTGACCTGCGCCTGGGCCAGCGCCTCGTCAATCGCGCGGTTCCAGATCTTGGGGTCCATCACCTGATCGTAGAGATAGCGGCCGCCAATGCCGAACACGCCGGTTTCGCGCCGGCCATTTTCCTCCAGGATGACCGAGACGTTGAGGCGGACGAGCGGGCGGATGTCGCTGGCGGTGAAACCGTCGGCGCGGACGATCTCGATCACCGACCAGCTGCCGGCGAGGCTGACCGAGACCTGGGCGACGCGCGGGTCGCGGGCGCGGGCGGCGGCGTCGATCGCGGCGCACAGGGTCACCTTCTCGGCGAAGGGCACCAGCTCCAGCGGATTGGCGTCGGTATAGAGGTGGCGATTGGTGCGCTGGGGCGGCGGGGCGGGCTGGCCCTTGGCCGGATCGAGCAGGGTCAGCGTCTGCGCCGCCTTGGCGATCGCCGCTTCGCTGAGGTCGTTGGCATGGGCAAAGCCGGTCATCTCGCCCGAGACGCCGCGCAGGCCGAAGCCCGCGTCGGTCGAATAATCGGCGGTCTTGAGCCGGCCGTCGTCGAAGCCGAAGCTCTCGCTGGCGCGATATTGGAGGTAGAGCTCGCCATCGTCGCAGGCTGAAAGCGCCTGCGCGGTTAGGCGGCGCGCACCATCGGGATCGAGCAGGCCAGGACGATAGAGCAGGCCGCGGGCATCAGTGAATTGCGAAGCGAGATCGGTCATGCCGCCCGATATAGGCGCGGCATGACGGATGCCCAATGGAAATTTTAAAGGCTGGCGCCCGAAGCGATGTCCGGCTTGTTGCCGAGATCGGCATTGTCGGCGACGCCGCCGGCCAGCACGAAGCGGCGATCGCAATAGCCGCAATCGACATAGCCATGCTCGTCGATTTCCAGGAAGACGCGCGGATGGCCAAGGGCGGCGGGAATGTCACCCGAACCGTCGCAGGAGACGCGGGACTTGGTGACTCGGATGATTTCGGGCGGCTGGATCATGGGAGGCGGAATTAGCAGCGGTAACGCGGCGCCGCAATATCTGGCAGCGCGCGATTACATCAGCGGATAGCGGGGCTGGCTGCAGCCGGCGTCGGCGGGGGGCTTTGCCGCGATCCTTGCGCTTGGGGTCTTGGGTTGCCAGTCGGCGCAATTGCCGACCGCCATCACCGCGAAGGGCGACAGCATCAGCAATATCGGCGCGACGGAGCCGCCAAGGAAGACGCTGATCGGCATGGGCGGGAAGATGCCGGAACCATGCTTGCTGCAGGATGAATGTTACGGGGGCGGATCGGGGCCGGTTTGTGGTGGTGCCAAGCCCTCGCTGTCGCTCGGGAGTTTTGCGGCCGCCCGTCCCCAGGACGGGCTCTAAAGGCCGAGCCCTTCGCTGTCGCTCGGGAGTTTCGCCGGAAGCCGTCCCCCGGACGGCTTCTCATTCGGCGAAACTGGTGGGCGATGACGGGCTCGAACCGCCGACATTCTCGGTGTAAACGAGACGCTCTACCAACTGAGCTAATCGCCCCCATGGGGTGCGGGCGCTTCTAGATTTTTTTGGGCGCGGGTCAAGCGGCCTTTATCCGATGCGGCAGATCAATGCGCGCGATAGCGATGGCTGGCACCGAACCAGCGTATGAGCTTCTCAGCCGCGTCGTCGGCGAGCGCGATGAAGATGCGGCGACCGTCATGCGGATCGGCGCGGCGCTCGACCAGGGCCTTGTCGGTCAATGTGCGAATCCAGCGCAGCGCCGTGGTCGGCGGCACGGCGGACGCGATGCATAGGCTGGAGACCGAGACATGGGCCTGTTCCAGCCGGGCGGCGAGCAGGTCGAGCATCATGTCCCAGGCCGGATCGGCAAACAGGTCGCCGGGCAGGAAATCGGCACGCAGCCGGCGGGCGCGCAGCAGGTCGCGGACCTGGGCGGCGGTGACGGAAGCGGTTTCCGCCATGGTGGCCGCGCCGATCGTGGCCATGGCCGGCATGGCGGTATAGCCACCCTGGCGGTCGGCGATGCGCGCGGGCATGTCGAACGCGGGGAGCGTAGGGCGCGGCCGATCGGTCAGGGCCTCGATGGTGCGAGCAAGACGGCTGACTTCCTCGCTCAGCCGCTGCAGCCGGTTGCCGTCGCTTTCATGGGTGGCGTCATGCAGATTACGGGGCAGAGCATCGCCGTGCGCGGCGGCGAGCAGGGCGGCGGCGATGTCGCTATTGTCGGGACTGCACAGCAACTGGGTCTGCGGGCTGCGCATGCAGGCAAAGGCCATGTCGAGTGTCTCGATCCCGGCGAGCAGCACGACCGCCATGCGATTCTGGATCGCGATCGTCTCGACCTGAACGATCAGCCGTTCGAGCAACGGATCAGGCTGGTGGCAGTGCAGCAGGACGACATCGCACCCGACCTGCATGTCGAGGCGGGCGGCGGCCTGATCGAGCGGCACGGTGCCGAGCAGGCGCAGGCCGGCGGCATGGGCCAGCATGGCGGCATCGTCGAACCATTCGTCATCGGCAACGATCAGCAGCCCACGCCGGTCATCCGGCGCGGCATAGGGGCTATCATGATCGGTCGAGAAGGGATCGGCCATCACCACGCAATCTCCCGTGCCTGTTATGTTCCGCAGCTTAGCCGCTTGCCCACCGGGCGCAGCCGGCGCTGACTCCATAATGGCGCAAATGCACGGGGCTGTCGTGATGGCCGTCACGCGCCCGCGATATCGGTGGGGATGCGGAAACGAAAAGGGCGCCGGCTGATGCGGGCGCCCTGTTCTGCCATTCGATCCGAAATGGAGTCATTTCGTCGCAGGTCAGACCGCGGTGCGGCGGGCGAAGTCGATATAGAGTTCGCGCAGCCGGGTCGCGACCGGGCCCGGCGTGCCGTCACCGACCGGCTGGCCGTCGATCCTGACGATCGAGAGGCAGAAGGTCGAGGCGCTGGTCATGAAGGCTTCCTTGGCGGCGAGCGCTTCGGCGAGGGTGAAGGGGCGGCGGATGACGGCGATGCCGCTTTCTTCCGCCAGCGCGGTCAGCGCCGCGCCGGTGCAGCCGGCCAGCACCGACTGGCTGTAGGGGCGGGTGACGATGCCTTCGTCGGTGACGATGAAGGCGGTGGAGGAGGCGCCTTCGGTGATGAAGCCATCCTCGATCATCCAGGCTTCCTGCGCGCCGGCTTCCTTGGCCGCCATCTTGGCCATCGCCTGGGCGAGCAGGCCCACGCTCTTGATGTCGCGCCGCGCCCAGCGCAGGTCGGCCATGGTGGCGACCGCAACGCCGGTCCTGGCGGCGGGCACATCGAGGAAGGTCTTGTTCTGGACGAACATGAACAGAGTGGGCTGCAGGCCGGCCGGCGGGATGAAGTCGCGGGTGACGTCGGCGCCGCGGGTGATCTGGAGATAGACCAGGCCCTCGCCAAGGCCATTATGGGCGACCAGCGCCTTCTGCGCCGCCTCGATCTCGTCCAGGGTGAGCGGCAGGGCGATGCCGATTTCGGTGCAGGAACGTTCCAGCCGGGCGAGATGGCTGGCGCTGTCGACCAGCCGGCCATCGATCACGGCCGCCACTTCATAAATGCCGTCGGCGAACAGGAAGCCGCGATCGAGCGGGGAGATGCGGACGTCTTCGAGCGGCAGAAACTGGCCGTTGAGATAGGCGACGGACATGGCGGCGGGCGATCCTTGGTCTGGTGATTTACGCCGCCGCTTTTGCCGCCGCGGCGGCCGGGGTCAAGGCGGCGAAATAGGATTTGCTCCGCTTAACTTCGCATATTTCCCGCACATTGTGACATTATCTTGCGCTGGCCTGATCCTATCGGAAAGTCAGGGGATGGCAGCGCCGATGATAGGGGAAAGGGCCGCTGTAGGACAGGCTCAGGCGGCCTTGCCCTTGAGTGCCTTTTGCCGGCGGCGCTGGACCGAGGAGCCGATGCCCATGGATTCGCGATATTTGGCGACGGTGCGGCGGGCGATGTCCATGCCCTTGGCGCGCAGCAGGTCGACCAGCGTGTCGTCGGAGAGGATGGCATGGGCCTCCTCCGCGCCGATCAGTGCCTTGATATGGCTCTTCACGGCCTCGGCCGAGACGGCGCCGTCGCCATCCGCCGCCGCGACGCCGCTGGTGAAGAAATATTTGAGTTCATAGAGGCCGCGCGGGCAGGAGAGATATTTGTTCGAGGTGACGCGGCTGACGGTCGATTCATGCATTTCGATCGCGTCGGCGACCGCGCGCAGCGTCAGCGGCTTGAGATAAGCGACGCCGTTGCGGAAGAAATCCTCCTGCTGGCGGACGATCTCGCTCGCCACCTTGATGATCGTCTTCTGCCGCTGGTCGAGCGCCTTTACGAGCCAATTGGCGCTGGCGAGGCAGTCGGCCAGCCAGGCCTTGCTTGCCTTGTCCTGCGGGCCGCCGGCCAGTTCGACATAATAGCTGCGGTTGACCAGCACGCGCGGCAGGGTGGCGCTGTTGACCTCTATGCCCCAGCCTTCGCGGGTGCGGCTGACGAACAGGTCGGGCGTGACCGGCGTGGCGCTGTCGCTGGCGAAGCGCAGGCCGGGCTTGGGATCATAGCCGCGCAGTTCGCGGATCATGTCGGCCAGATCTTCCTCATCCACGCCGCAGATGCGGCGCAGCTGGGGCAGGGCGCCCTTGGCCAGCAGGTCGAGATTGGCGAGCAGCCGCTGGATGCAGGGATCGTAGCGGTTCGCCTCCTTTGCCTGAAGGGCGAGGCATTCGGCGAGCGAGCGGGCGCCCACGCCGGTGGGATCGAAGCTGTGGATAACTTCGAGCACGGCCTCGACCGTGAAGAGTGGAACGCCCAGGCCATGGGCGGTCTGGAGCAGATTGGCCTCCAGATAGCCCGCTTCGCTGATCTGGCCGATCAACTGGGTGGCGATCAGCAGGTCCATGCCCGACAGCGTGCTGCGGGCCTGGTCCATCAGATGTTCCTGCAGGCTGGGCGCGGCATTGGCGAAACTGTCGAAATCGACCGCTTCGCCCGAACCGCTGCCGCCACCGAGCATGTCGAGCGAGCCTGAGCCGCTGCCCGCGGCCATGCGGTCGGCCGGGCCATCGTCGATGAAGGTTTCCGCGCCATGATCGACGTCGAGCGGACTGTCGGCGCCGCCCAGCCCCTGGGCAATCAGATCGTCGCTGGCGCCGGTTTCGGCGGCCAGCGTCGGCGCCTCCACCTCGCGGTCGACGCCGCTGCCTTCCCGGCCGCCGTCATCGGCGGCACCCTGTTCGAGCAGCGGGTTCTTTTCCAGTTCGCCCGCGACGAACGCCTCGATCTCCAGATTGGACAGCGCCAGCAGCTTGATCGCCTGCTGGAGCTGCGGCGTCATCACCAGAGACTGGCTCTGGCGGATGTCGAGGCGTGGCCCGAGCGCCATCAGCCGGGCCGTCCTGCATCAGCGAGGGGGCGCCGGCCGATCATGTCAGAGCTGGAAATTCTCGCCCAGATAGAGGCGGCGAACATCGGGATGGGCGACCAGTTCGGTCGGGCTGCCGGCGAACAGCACCTGGCCGCTGTAGATGATGCAGGCGCGGTCGACGATTTCCAGCGTCTCGCGCACATTATGGTCGGTGATGAGGACGCCGATACCGCGCGTCTTGAGCTGCTTCACCAGATCGCGAATGTCTGCGATCGACAGCGGATCGATGCCGGCGAAAGGTTCGTCGAGCAGTACGATCGAGGGATCGGCGGCCAGCGCGCGGGCGATTTCGCAGCGACGCCGTTCACCGCCCGACAGCGCCATGGCGGCAGAATCGCGCAAACGGGTGAGGCCGAATTCGTCGAGCAACTGTTCCAGCTTCTCGGCACGGGCGGCCTTGTTGGGTTCGGCCATTTCCAGCACGGCGCCGATATTCTGTTCGACCGTCAGGCCCCGGAAGATCGAGGTTTCCTGCGGGAGATAGCCCAGGCCCAGGATCGCGCGGCGATACATGGGCAGGCCGGTAATATCCTGGCCGTCGAGGATGATGCGGCCCTGGTCGGGGCGGACGAGGCCCATGACCGAATAGAAGCAGGTCGTCTTGCCCGCGCCATTGGGGCCGAGCAGGCCGACGACCTCGCCCTTGCCCACGGTCAGCGACACGTCGGACAGGACAACGCGCTTGTCATAGCTTTTCGCGATCGAGATGACGGACAGGCCCTCGCCCACTTCCTGCGGGGCGAGCGGTCGCGCCGAAGCGGCCCTGTCCTGGATCGTCACATCGTCCATCACTTCAATCCTTGTGCCGCCAAATCGGGGTGCGGCGGACATGGGTCCGCCTGCGGCAATTGGCAAGCTTTGTGCATGGGATCGCCGCCGGGGCAAGGGGAAAATGCGATGGAGAAGAGGGGGATGGGCGTGTCATCCCCCTGATGCACGGGTTATTCCACCATGATGCGCGGGTTGGGCAGGACGACACCGACATCGCTGGCATAGGCGTCCCACGCCTTTTCCAGCGCCGCCCGGCGCGCCGGTTCGCGGGCGGATAGGTCCGTGGTTTCGCCCGGATCGGCGGCGATGTTGAACAGATGCCATTGGCCATCGCCCGCATCGGTGATCTTCCAGTCGCCCTGGCGCAATGCGCGCGAGCCGAACAATTCGGTGCCGATCGCCTCGCTGGCGGGATGCACCGTGGATGCCTTCCCGGCGAGCCAGGGCGCCCAGCTGGTGCCGCGGATCGGCTGGACGGTGCGCCCCTGGAACGTCCCTTTGGGCGGGGCGATGCCGGCCAGGTCGATCAGGGTGGGGGCGACGTCCATGACGTTGAGATAGTCATGGGCGATGCTGCCGGGCTTCTTGACCGCTGGTCCGGAGAGGAAGGCGGTGGTGCGGGTGCCACCCTCGGTCGCGAACGCCTTGTAGAGCCAGGATGGCGTGGTCGCCGCCTGCGCCCAGCCGGGGCCATAGCTGATATAGCTGCTGTCCTTGCCGAGATTGTCATAGCTGTTATCGGCCGCCTCGGCACGGGCGCGGAAGCGGGGATTCCTGGCATGGACCAGATCCATCCCCTCGGCGCCATTGTCGGCGAGGAAGAGGATGACGGTATTGTCATATTCGCCGCTGGCCTTGAGCGCATCGATCACCCGGCCGACATTCTGGTCGAGCCGGTCGACCATCGCGGCATAGATTTCCATCGTCCGTGACGCGGTCTTCTTTTCATCCGGGGTCAGCTCTGCCCAGGGCTTGCTGTTTTCAAGGGGATGCTGGGCGGCGCTGGCCGGGACCAGGCCGAGCGCGACCTGCTTCTTCAGCCGCTCGGCGCGCAACGCTTCATAGCCCGCCTCATAGCGGCCCTTATATTTGGCGATGGTTTCGGCCGGGGCCTGTAGCGGCCAGTGCGGCGCGGTGAAGGCGAGATAGGCAAAGAAGGGCTTGTCGTCCTTGGTCGCCTTGATCTGGTCGATCAGCTTGGTGGCGAAGGCATCGGAGGAATAATAGTCGCTGGGCAGGCTTTCGAGCGTGCGGCCATCCTCGCGATAGGTGGTGAAGCCGGGCTTGGGCGTGGCCGAAATGTCGGTGCCATAATGATTGCCCGCCCCCTGCAGCAGGGCGAAGCTGTGCTGGAAACCGCGGGCATGGGGATCCTGCTCGGGCGTGAGGCCGAGATGCCATTTGCCCGAAAAGAGGGTGCGATAGCCGCCGGCGGTCAGGACTTCGGGCAGGGCGGCGATGTCGGTGCGCAGATAGCCTTCATGGCCGGGCTTGCCGACCTGATTGGGGGCCTGCATTTCCGCCATGGTGCCAAGGCCGGCGCGATGATTGTCGGTGCCCGACAGCAACATCGAGCGGGTCGGCGAGCAGGTGGGCGCGGTGTGGAAGCCGGTGAGGCGCACGCCCGACAAAGCGAGCCGGTCGAGATTGGGTGTGGATATCTCGCTGCCAAAGGCGCCGAGATCGGAATAGCCCAGGTCGTCGGCGACGATCACCAGGAAATTGGGACGCTTTTCCTGCGCCGCCGCGGGCGTGGTGAGGGCGGTGGCCAGCGCCAGGCTGGCAAGGACAGTGCGGAGCTTCATGGGGTCTTCCGTGAAAAGGGGCCGCGTCCGGAAGGAACGCGGCCCAGTGTGCCGAAGGGATTTACCTGAGTTCGGGGACAGGTTGGGGGGTGAGCAAGCCCTGCTCAGGCGGCTTCGGCAATCTTGCCATCTTCCTTCTTGATGATGCGGCTGTTGCGGCCGTCGATCGAGACGGGGACGGTGCCGGCGATGGTGGCGCGGCGGAGCTGACGATGCTGGGTGCCGAAATCGGCGATGGCGCGATGCTGGGTGGCGCGATTGTCCCAGATGGCGACGTCGCCCGGCTGCCAGCGCCAGCGGACGGTGTTTTCCGGCCGGGTCACGGCATCCTGGAAGGTGGCGAACAGGCGCTGGCTGTCGGCCTGGCTGAGGCCGACGAATTGCTTGAAGAAATGGCCCAGGATCAGTGAACGCTCGCCGCTTTCGGGATGGACATGGACCAGCGGATGTTCGGTTTCATAGACGGTCGAGGCGAAGACTTCGCGATAGCGCTTCACCGCTTCCTCATTCGCATTGGTGACGACCGAGGCATAGTCATAGAGGTTGGAATGGACCGCCCACAGGCTGTTGGCCAGCTGGCGCAGCGGTTCGGGCAGTTCCTCATAAGCGGCCGCCGTATTGGCCCAGAGCGTGTCGCCGCCGGCCTGCGGGATGACGATGGCGCGCAGGATCGAGGATTCGGGATAGGCAGGGACGAAGGTGACGTCGGTGTGCCAGCTCGATGCGGCGCGGCCCTCCTTCGAATCCAGTTCCAGCAGATATTTGGAGCCGGGCACGACCGGGACGGTCGGGTGGGCGACGGGCTTGCCGAAGCGTTCGGCAAAGGCTTCCTGGCCGGCATCGTCGAGATGATGCTGGGCGCGGAAGAAGATCACCTTGTGGCGGACGAGGGCGGCGCGGATCGCGGCGATGGTGGCGTCGTCAAGGTCGCCGCCCAGCGCGACGCCGCGGATCTCCGCGCCGATGCGGCCGGCGACGGGAACGACATCGAGCGGACCGTCGGCATCGGCGGCGTTGAGGAAGCTCTGGGTCAGGATGGTCATGGCAGGTCTCCTTGAATTTATGCGTGGACGGTCAGGCGGGGATCGCGTCGCGCTGGTCGAGGGCGCGGCGGATTTCGGCATGGGCGGCTTCGTCGAGCGGGAAGCGCCAGATGATGAGGGTGGCGATGATGTGGGCCAGGGCCGGGCCGAGGGCGAAGACGGTCTTCAATCCTTCGAGCGCGGACGGACTGTTGTGCGGGCCGGCGGCAAAGCCGAGCCAGGCGATGAGCGGCAAAGCGATGCCGATGCCGATCGCCGGGCCGAGTTTGGCCGAGAGGGCGAAGACCGAGAAGAAGAGGCCGGTGCGGTCATGGCCGGTGCGCAGCCGGTGAGCGTCGGCCACATCGGCGACCATGGCGCGCAGCATCAGGTTGCCCGAACCCTGGGTCAGCCCCTGGGCGATGGTGAGGGCGAGCAGCAGCGGCAGGCCGCCGGGGAAGACGAAGAGCAGGCCGATATTGATCGCCGCCTGGGCGATTTCGCCGCTGATCGCGGCCTGGCGCTTGCCGATGCGGGTGCCGATGCGCAGCCAGATCGGTGCGGCGGCGACGCCGAAGATGAACTGGAGCAGATAGAGGCCGCTGGCCCAGGCGGGCAGGCCCATATACCAGACGGCGAAGAAGACGATCAGGCTGGCGCGGATCGACTGGCCGGCGGTGACCACCGCGTCGGAGGCGAGGACGCGCAGCAGCAGCCGGTCGGAGAAGATGACGCTGGTGGCGCGCCAGAAGCTCTGGCGGATTGGCGGGGTGGCGGGCACCGGCGGTTCGGGCACGGAAAAGAGGGTGAGGGCGAGGCTGGGGACCAGGGTGGCGATGATGAAGCCGCCGACCAGTTGCAGCTTCAGCGTGCCATTGCCCGGTTCGACCTGATCGAGGATGGTCGGCAGCACCAGCACGGCGAGCAGGCCGATGGCGCGCAGCAGCGCCTGATAGCTGACGACGCGGGTGCGGCCATGATAATGGCGCGACAGCTCGCCGGCCCAGGCGGAGGCCGGGATCTCGATCATCGACCAGCCGAGATAGAAGAAGAAGAGGGCGGCGCCGAGATAGGCGGGCGTCACCAGCGCGGCGGGCGGGAAGAAGAGCAGGGCGGAGGACAGGCCGAACAACAGGCCGCCGGCCGCGATCCATGGGCGCCGCCGGCCAAAGCGGCTGCGGGTGCGGTCGCTGAGCGCGCCGACCAGCGGATCGGCGCTGACATCCCAGATGCGGCCCAGCAGGAAGATGAAGCCGATGGTCGCGAGCGAGAGGCCGAACTGGGTGGCGTAAAGCTGGGGCACGAACAGGGCGAGCGGCAGGCCGGCGCCGGCGATCGGCACCGCGATCGAGGCGAAGCCGGTGAGGCGCAGGCGCGAGGGCTCCCCCTCCCCGACGCGGGCGGGTTCCGGCCGGGTGATGCTCCGGTCATCCAGATAGTCTGCGTAGGGAAGGGTAGCCATGATCTTGCCTCCAGATTGGGGGTCAGAATTTGCTGCGCAGGGTGACGCCGATGGTGCGGGGATCGCCGACGGTGGCGGTGACGAGGCCGGTGTTCGCGACCGAGAGCGTGTCGACATAATCCTTGTCGAACAGGTTCTTGGCCCAGAGCGACAGGTCGATCAGGCCATCGTCCAGCCGCACGCCGATGCGCGCATTGGCGACGCCGTAGCTGGGCACCAGCGAGTAGCGGCTGTCCGACACGGCGGTGTAGTAGGAGGAGCGCCAGCTATAGTCGGCACGGCCGTAGAATTGGGCGTCGCCCCATTTGGTGGTGCCGAGCGGAATGGCGAAGTCGCCGCCCGCGCTCCACGACCATTGAGGCACGCCCGACAGCGGCTTGCCGCTAAGGTCGGTAACGGCCGAGCCGCCGGTGGTCGGGTTCAGCGCCTCGACCGGGGTCGGGCCGTTCTTGAAGTCGACATAATAGGCGTCGGTATAGGCGAGCGAGGCGTTGAGGTTGACATAGCGGCTGAGCGCCAGCGCACCGTCCAGTTCGAAGCCGCGCGCGCGCGCCTCGGGAATGTTGGTGATATAATTGCGGGTGCTGTTGGTGCCGACAATCTGTTCGGTGATCGCGGTCTGATAGTCGAAGATATTGGTCCAGAAGGCGGCGGCGTTGAGCGTTGCCTTGCCACCCCAGAACTGGCTCTTCACGCCGGCTTCGTAATTGTCGACCTTCTCGCCGCCGACATCGGGGCTGACCCCGGCGGGGATGTTGGTGAGGTTGAGCCCGCCCGATTTGTTGCCGCGCGAATAGGTGGCATAGACCAGCACGTCCGGCGTCACCTTGTAGGACAGGGTGGCCAGGCCCGAGAGGCTGTTGTCGGTGAAGCCGGTCGAGTAGCTGGTAACGGGGTTGAGGCTGTTGCGCAGCGCGATCGCGGCGGTGCGCTGGGCCGCGGTCAGGCTGGAAAGATCATTCCCCTCCGCCCACCACTGGCTGTAGCTGCCCTGCTTCTTTTCATGCGTGTAGCGCAGGCCGAGCGTCAGCGAGAGGCTGTCGGGGATGATGGCGTAGCTGGCCTGGCCGAACAGCGCGGCGCTCTTCGTCTCGGGATTGGAGCTGGAGCGGGCGACGAAGCCGTTGACCGCCGCATTGCTGACCACCGGATCGGCATTGGGAAAGAGCCAGAGCGGCGCGTCCACGCCATAGCCGGCAGCACCCGAGCCGTCGATGATCTGCCAGAAATAATAGGCGCCCAGCACATAGGAGAGGCGGGTGTCGCCATTGGAGGCGACGCGAAATTCCTGGCTGAACTGGCGCTGGTTATTTTCCTGATGGTTGAGCGTGTTGACCGAGAGCGAGGTGGCGTCGCTGTCGTTGCGCGGATACCAGTTCCAGGCGCGATAGGCGGTGATGGAGCTGAGCGTCACCGGGCCGACATCCCAGTCGGCCTTGCCCGAAATGCCCCACTGATTCATGTTCGCCTGGAACTGGCCGTCGACATCGACCTTGCGGGCGAAGGGATCGGTGGCGAGCGGCGTGTAACCGGCGCGGGCGGCGCGGATCGCGAAATTGTTCGCGATCGTGTTGCCGTCATCATAGGTGGTGAAAACGGTGCTGGGCAGGCGGACGCAGCAATTGAGCGTCTGCTTGGCATAGTCACCGATCAGGCGCAGGCTGAAGCCCTCACCCTGGGTCAGCAGCAGCTGGCCGCGCGCGGTGAAATTGTCGTAATCGTGAATTTTCTTGCCGTTATGGACATTGGTCAGGAAGCCATCGCGATGCGTGTCGGCAATGCTGACGCGCACCGCCGCCCAGTCGGTCAGGCCACCGGTGACCGAGCCGCGCACCTGATGGAAACCATAGTCGCCCAGCGTCGCTTCCACCTGGCCGCCGAAATCGAAGCTCGGCTGGCGGGTGGTGATGTTGATCGCGCCGGCGGTGGTGTTCTTGCCGAACAGCGTGCCTTGTGGCCCGCGCAGCACCTCGATCCGTTCGAGGTCGACCAGGTCGAACTGGCTGGCGCCGACGCGGCCATAATAGACATCGTCGATATAGACGCCGACGCCATTTTCGAGGCCGTCATTGGTCAGGGCGACATTGGAGCCGAGGCCGCGAATGTTGATGTTGGTGTTACGGGGGTTGAAGCTGAACAGCTGGAGGCTGGGCGCGACCTGCTGCACGGCGGCGAGCGTATAGTCGCCGCGCTGTTCGACCAGATCGCCGCCGACGACCGAGAGGGCGACCGGCACGTCCTGCGCCTTTTCGGCGCGGCGGCGGGCGGTGACCAGGATGGGGGCGCCATAATCGCCTTCATCGACGGCGGCTTCGGGGGCCGGGGCAGGCGCCGCGGCGGCGGGTTCGTCGGCAGCATGAGCGGCGCTCGGCAACAGGCCGATGGCGACGCCGGCGAGCAGCAGGCGACGGAGGGACAGGCCGTGCCGGGGTCGGCTGGGCGCGAGGACTTGGGACATGAAGAGGCTTACTCCCTGAATTTCTTGTCTGTTCTGCTTGTGGGCTGCGGACGCAGGGCATCGTCGCGCACGGCATTCAGGCCGTAGAGCGCGGCGGCCGCCTGGAGCAGCGACACGGAATAGGCTGGGTGCGGCGACGCGCGTCGGCCGCGAGCTTCCACGGGCATGCGATCCCCCTTTCCCGCACGACGCATCGGCGGAGGACGGGCGGATGGAGGCGCGCTGACAAGCAGCGCGCTGCGTGGCGGGCGTCAGGCCCTAGATTTCAGATGGATGGCACATCGTTTCATTCCCCGTTTCGTTGGGGGGAACACGAAGCTGGCGTCGTCGCCCAGGCATCGTGCGCTTTAGCTGTTGGTGACGCGGAGCAAGCTGCATCCCGATCAAAAGCCGCGGGTCCGATGCCGATGTCGTCATCGGGGCGGGGACCAGTCCGCTCCGTTTCAGGCAATCTCTACTTATAAGATAGAGTGTCTGGCTCAACCAAGTTTTGCTTGGCCGTGCCCAAATTGCGCTGTGCCGGTCCATCCGCCCGTTCGAGCATGGCGTCGCGCCGGGCGAGGGTGATGAGGCGCAGGCCCGATTCGGCGGCACGATCGAGCGCGAGGCTGGTGGGGGCGGAGAGGGTGACGAGCAGCGGGCAGGCGGCGAGCGCGGCCTTTTCCACCAGTTCATAGGAACAGCGCGAGGAGAGGAGGGCGAAGCCACCATCCCAGCCGAGACCGGCGCGGGCCATGGCGCCGATCAGCTTGTCGAAGGCGTTGTGGCGGCCGACATCCTCGCGCGCGAGGCGGAGCGTGCCGTCAGGCGCGGCGAGGGCGGCGGCGTGGAGCGCGCCGGTGCGCTGATTGCCCGGCTGGCGCGCGTCGAGCGCATCGAGGGCGCGGAACAGGGCATCGTCGCTGGCCTGGGTGACGGCGGTGACGCGTGGCAGCGGGCGCAGCGCCTGTTCCAGATTCTCTATACCGCACAGGCCGCAGGAGGATTCGGCGACGCGGTGGCGGACGCGCGCGAGGATGCGGTCATGGCGGTCGGCGATCAGGCGGATGCGCAGCAACAGGCCCTGGGGCGCTTCGTGAATGTCGATGTCGATGATGTCGGCGGCACTATCGATCAGCCGTTCGGACAAGGCGAAGCCGGTGGCGAGATCGTCGAGATCGGCCGGGGTCGCCATCAGCACGGCATAGCCGATGCCATTATATTCGAGCGCGACCGGGCATTCGACCGCGACCGCGCGGGTGACGGACGCGCGGCCGCCGTCCGGGGTGATCCGGGTGAAGCGGACGGGCCGGTCGGCGTCGCTCATCGGGCGGCGCGCACCGTGACGGGAATCGACTTGTAGGCGGGGGTGCCGCTGGCCGGATCATAATCGTCGAGCGGGACGAGATTGTTCGCCTCGGGATAATAAGCGGCGAGCGATCCGCGCGCGATGGCGTGCATGACGATGGTGAAGCCGCGCAATTCGCGCCCGGCCGGCGTGGTCACATCGACCCTGTCGCCATGGGCCAGGCCCATCTCCGCCAGATCGATCTCGTTCGCGAAGATGATGTCGCGCCGGCCATGGATGCCGCGATAGCGATCATCATAGCTGTAGATGGTCGTATTATACTGATCATGGCTGCGAATGGTGGTGAGCAGCAGCGGCAGCGCGCCCTCGTCCGGGGCGACCGGGTGGGTGATGAACTGCGCCTTGCCGCTGGGCGTGTTCCAGATCCGGTCGCTGGGGCCGATCGTCAGGCGGAAGCCGCCGGGCTCGCGCACCCGGATGTTGAAGTCGCGGAAATCGGGATAGACCGCCTCGATCCCGTCGCGGATGCGGTCATAATCGGCGACCATGCCGTCCCAGTCGGTGCGGCTGGCGGGCATGGCGGCCTTGGCCAGGCCGGCAACGATCGCCGGTTCGGAGCGGACATGGGGCGAGGGGGGCTTCAATTTGCCGCGCGAGGCGTGGACCATCGACATGCTGTCTTCCACCGTCACCCATTGCGGGCCGGCGGCCTGCATATCCAGTTCGGTGCGGCCAAGGCAGGGCAGGATCAGTGTCTCGCGCGCGGTCAGCAGGCAGGTGCGGTTGAACTTGGTGAGGATGTTGACCGACAGGTCGAGCCGACGCACGGCGGCGAAGCAGGCGTCGGGATCGGGCATGGCGACGGCGAGATTGCCGCCAAGCGAAATCAGCGCTTTCGAGTCCCCGGCGTGCATGGCGGCCAGTGCCTCGACCGCATTATGGCCATGCTTGCGCGGCGACTGGATGGAAAAGGCGGTGTCGAGCCGTTGCAGCATCGCTTCGGTCGGCAGTTCGGTGATGCCGACGGTGCGATCGCCCTGCACATTGCTATGGCCGCGCAACGGGCAGATGCCGGCACCCGGCTTGCCGAAATTGCCGCGCAGCAGCAGCAGGTTGGCCAACGCCTGCACATTTTGCGTGCCGTGGCGATGCTGGGTGATGCCCATGCCATAGCAGATGATGACCCGGTCGGCCCTGGCATAGACATGGGTCATGCTCTCGATCGCTTCGCGGGTGAGGCCGGACAGGCGCTCGATCCACGGCCATTGGGTGGCCTCGATATCGGCGCGCAGGGCGTCGAAGCCCTCGGTATGCTGGGCGATGAACTCGTGGTCGAGCGTGCCGGGCTGCTGCGCCTCGATCGCCAGCAGCGCCTTCATCATCCCCTTGAGCATCGCCATGTCGCCGCCGATCCGCACCTGATGATAGGCGGACGCGAGCGGGGTGGCGCCGGGCGAGAGCATTTCGGTGGGATGCTGGGGCGACTTGAAGCGCTCCAGCCCGCGTTCGCGCATCGGGTTGGCGACGATGATCGGCACGCCGCGCTTGGAGGCGGCGGCGAGCGTGCTCAGCATGCGGGGATGGTTGGTGCCCGGATTATGGCCGATGCAGAAGATCGCGTCGGCATGGTCGAAATCCTCCAGCGTCACCGTGCCCTTGCCGATGCCGATCGACTTGGGGAGGCCGGTGCTGGTCGCCTCGTGACACATGTTCGAGCAGTCGGGGAAATTGTTGGTGCCGAACTCGCGGGCGAACAACTGATAGAGGAAGGCGGATTCGTTCGACGCGCGGCCCGAGCAGTAGAATTCGGCCTGGTCGGCATGGTCGAGCGCCTGGAGCGCGGCGCCGGCGCGGGCGAAGGCCTCGTCCCAGCTGATCGGCACGAAATGGTCGGTGGCGGCATCATAGCGCAGCGGTTCGGTCAGGCGGCCGGCATCCTCCAGCTTATGGTCGGTCCATGTCCATAATTCGCTGACGCTGTGGCGGGCGAAGAAATCGGGATCGACGCGCTTGACCGTCGCTTCCCAGGTGACGGCCTTGGCGCCATTTTCGCAGAATTCGAACGAAGAGGTGTGCTTGGGATCGGGCCAGGCGCAACCGGGACAGTCGAAGCCGTCGGGCTGGTTCATCTGGAGCAGGGCGCGGGTGTCGGGACTGGCGCGCATCTGTTCGGCGACCGTCTTTGCCACCGCGCGCAGCGCGCCCCAGCCACCGGCCGGGCCGTCATAGCTGGAGACGCCTTCCACCGTGTCGGGGATCAGGTCTTCGGCGGATTTGTCCATGGTCGTCTGTCCCACATCATCGCGGTGCCCCGCGTGAGATATAGGAAAATTCGGCTGGAGAACCAAGGCCGGGCAGGCAGGATGGGTGGTGCCCGAAGGGGCTGTCATCATCATCTGCAGCTATCGGGAAAGTGATGGTGCGGTCGAGAAGACTCGAACTTCCACGGCCTTTCGGCCACAACGACCTCAACGTTGCGCGTCTACCAATTCCGCCACGACCGCACATCAACAGGGAAACCGGCGGGGCCGGTGCCTTGGTAGGAGGCGGCCCTTAGCAAAGGCTTTTGGGTCATGCAACCAGTGATCGGCATCAACGTTATCTTTGTTTGGCAGAAAATCGGTTGCGAAAGGGGGCTGGCCCCATGTCGTTGCATTTCTGGGTGGGATCGGGCGGCGCGCTGGTGGCCGCCGCCGTGATGGGCCTGGGCCTGGGCGCCTATGTCACCAGCCCGCAAAAGCCGGTGCGGCCTGCGCTGGAGGCGGAATTGGATAGCGGCGACATGGGGGCGGTGCCGAATTCGCCGGAGGCCGAGCGCGGACCGGCGTTCGTGACCTGCACCGGATGCGGACCGACCTTGGAGGAACGGCGGATGAAAGCCGACATGGCGGGGCTGGATGCCGATGGCATGATCGGCGAATCGCGCGATCCTGCAGTGCGCGACTATCTGGCGCAGGAGGAACAGCCGGTCGAATCGGCGGCGCTGGGTGACCCGCCGCTGCCGCAGCCGACGGTGCGGGTGGATCGCCTGCCGCCGCGGATCGAGCGATTCGCGGCGGGCGAGGCGGAACCGGGACCGGCGCTGAGGCCGGTCGCGGCGACGACGGCGCCGCCCCCGCCCCCGCCGGTCCCCGCAGAACCGGCAGAGGCGGGCTTGCCGCAGTAATTATTCGGCAGCGACCGGGGTCGATGCGTCGCTCAGCGGATGGGCCAGGCGATTGACCATTTCCTTCGGGCAGACCTGCCAGATGTACCGGCGCCAGCGATCCCAATCCTCCAGGATGGTGTTCGACCATTTGCTGTCGGTCGCGACCGCATGTTCGGCGATCAGCGCCTTGAGCTCGCCTTCCCAATGGGCACTGTCCAGACGCTGCCAGACGATGCTTTCCGGGTTGGCGCGGCTCGGGAAGCTGCCATCCTCGTCGAGGATGAAGGCCATGCCGCCGGTCATGCCCGCGCCGAAATTGGCGCCGGTCTTGCCCAGGATCACGGCGGTGCCGCCGGTCATATATTCGCAGCCATTGGCGCCGCAGCCTTCGACCACCACCTTCGCGCCCGAATTGCGGACCGCGAAGCGCTCGCCGGCCTGGCCCGCCGCGAACAGCTTGCCGCTGGTCGCGCCGTAGAGGACGGTGTTGCCAAGGATGGTGTTGTCCTTCGACGACAGCGGCGAGGAGACGGTGGTGCGCACCTTGATGATGCCGCCCGAAAGCCCCTTGCCGACATAGTCGTTGGCGTCGCCGAACACTTCCAGGGTGATGCCCTTGCAGAGGAAGGCGCCGAGCGACTGGCCGGCCGAACCGCGCAGGCGCACGGTCAGATGGCCGTCCGCCAGCGTCGACATGCCGAACTTTTCGGTCACGGCCGAGGAGAGGCGGGTGCCGACGGCGCGGTGCGTGTTGCGCACCGTGTAGGTCAGCTGCATCTTCTCGCCGCGCTCGAACACGGCGCGGGCATCCTTCATCATCTGCGCGTCGAGGCTGTCGGGCACTTCATTGCGCCACTGGGGCAGGCTGAAGCGGCGATGCTCGTCGGGTGCGTCGACCTTGGCCAGGATCGGGTTGAGATCGAGATCGTCGAGATGCTCGGCGCCGCGATTGACCTGCTTCAACAGTTCGGTGCGACCGATCACCTCGTCCAGGCTGCGGAAGCCCAGGCGGGCCAGGATCTCGCGCACTTCCTCGGCGATGAAGGTCATCAGGTTGATGACCTTTTCCGGGGTGCCGGTGAACTTCTGGCGCAGCTTCTCATCCTGCACGCAGACGCCCACGGGGCAGGTGTTGCTGTGGCACTGACGCACCATGATGCAGCCCATGGCGACCAGCGACAACGTGCCGATGCCGAACTCCTCGGCGCCCAGGATCGCGGCGATGACGATGTCGCGCCCGGTCTTGAGGCCGCCATCGGTGCGCAGCTTCACGCGGTGGCGCAGGCCGTTGAGGGTCAGCACCTGATTGGCTTCCGACAGCCCCATTTCCCAGGGGGTGCCGGCATATTTGATCGAGGTTTGCGGGCTGGCGCCGGTGCCGCCGACATGGCCGGCGACCAGGATGACGTCGGCATGCGCTTTCGCCACGCCCGCCGCGACCGTGCCGATGCCGGCCTGGCTGACCAGCTTGACGCAGACGCGGGCGCGCGGGTTGATCATCTTGCAGTCATAGATGAGCTGCGCGAGATCCTCGATTGAGTAGATGTCATGGTGCGGCGGCGGCGAGATCAGCGTCACGCCGGGCGTCGAGTGACGCAGGCGGGCGATGAATTCGGTCACCTTGAAACCGGGCAGCTGGCCGCCCTCGCCGGGCTTGGCGCCCTGTGCGACCTTGATCTCGATTTCCTCGGCCGATCCCAGATATTCGGCATGGACGCCGAAGCGGCCCGACGCGATCTGCTTGATCACCGAATTGGCATTGTCGCCATTCTCATAGGGCTTGAAGCGCGCGGCGTCCTCGCCACCCTCGCCCGACACAGCCTTGGCGCCGATGCGGTTCATGGCGATCGCCAGCGTCTCATGCGCTTCGGGGCTGAGCGCGCCCAGCGACATGCCCGGCGTCACGAAGCGCTTGCGGATCTCGGTGGTGGCTTCCACCTCGTCGATCGGCACTGCCTCGCGGGCGAAGTTGAACTCCATCAGGTCGCGCAGATAGACCGGCGGCAGGTCGCGCACGCCGCGCGAGAATTGCAGATAGGTCGAATAGCTGTCGGTGCCGACGGCGGTCTGCAGCAGGTGCATCAGCTGGGCGGAATAGGCATGAGCCTCGCCGCCGTTGCGCTGGCGATAGAAGCCGCCGATCGGCAGGCGGACGACCGCGCTGTCATAGGCCTTGTCGTGGCGCAGCATCGCCGAATAGTGGAGCGAGGCATAGCCTTCGCCCGAAATCTTCGCCGGCATGCCGGGGAAGAGATCGTTGACCAGGGCGCGCGACAGGCCGACCGCTTCGAAATTATAGCCGCCACGATAGGAGCTGACGACCGCGATGCCCATCTTGGACATGATCTTGAGCAGACCCTCGTTGATCGCGGTGCGCTGACGCTCGAAACACTGGTCGAGGGTCAGGTCGCCGAACAGGCCACGGGCGTGGCGATCGGCGATGCTGGCTTCGGCCAGATAGGCGTTCACCGTGGTTGCGCCGACGCCAATCAGCACCGCGAAATAATGGGTGTCGAGCGCTTCGGCCGACCGCACGTTGATCGACGCATAGCTGCGCAGGCCCTTGCGGACGAGATGGGTGTGGACGGCCGCGGCCGCCAGCACGCCCTGGATCGCGACCCGGTCCTGCCCGGCGCGCTCGTCGGTCAGGAACAGTTCGCTGCGTCCTTCGCGCACCGCCTGCTCGGCTTCCTCACGGATGCGGGCGATCGCCGCGCGCAGCTGTTCCTGGCCGCCGGTCGAGGGGAAGGTGCAGTCGATTTCGGCCACGGCCGGGCCGAAATAGGCCTTGAGCCGCGCCCATTCCGCGCTGTTGAGCACCGGCGATTCCAGCACCAGCACATGGCTGTTCTGCGCATCTTCCTCCAGGATGTTGTGGAGGTTGGAGAAGCGCGTCTTGAGGCTCATCACATGCCGTTCGCGCAACGGGTCGATCGGCGGGTTGGTGACCTGGCTGAAATTCTGGCGGAAGAAATGGCTGATGGTGCGCGGCTTGTCGGAGATGACCGCCAGCGGCGTGTCATCACCCATCGAGCCGATCGCTTCCTTGGCATCCTCCACCATCGGCGCGAGGATCAGTTCCATATCCTCCAGCGTCATGTTGGCCGCGACCTGACGACGGGTCAGTTCCGCCTTGTCCCATGCCGGCAGGGCGCTGGGGACGTCGGGCAGGTCGGTGATGTCGAGGAAGTCCTTGATCAGATCGCCATAGGGGCGCTCGCCCGCGATGCGATCCTTGATCGCGCGGTCGTCATAGACTTCGCCTTCCTGCAGATCGATCGCGATCATCTGGCCCGGACCCATGCGGCCCTTCTGGACGATGGTGGTTTCGGGCACGACGACCATGCCGGTTTCCGAACCCACGATCAGCAGATTGTCGCCGGTCAGCGTGTAGCGCAGCGGGCGCAACGCGTTGCGGTCGACGCCGGCCACGACCCAGCGGCCGTCGGTCATCGCGAGTGCGGCCGGGCCATCCCACGGCTCCATCACGGAGGCGAGATATTCATACATGTCGGCATGCGCCTTGGGCAGCTCGGCGCTTTCCGCCTGCCATGCCTCGGGCACCAGCATCAGCTTGGCCGTGGGCGCGTCGCGGCCGGAGCGGCAGATCGCTTCGAACACGGCGTCCAGTGCGGCGGTATCCGACGCGCCGGCCGGGATCACCGGCTTGATGTCCTCCGACTGCTCGCCGAAGGCCAGCGAAGCCATCTTGATCTCGTGGCTCTTCATCCAGTTCTTGTTGCCGCGGATCGTGTTGATCTCGCCATTATGGGCGAGGGTGCGGAACGGCTGGGCCAGCCACCATTGCGGGAAGGTGTTGGTCGAATAGCGCTGGTGGAAGATGGCGACACGGCTCTCGAACCGTTCGTCCTGCAGGTCCGGATAGAAGACCGACAGCGATTCGGCGAGGAACAGGCCCTTGTAGATGATCGAGCGGCACGACAGCGAGCAGACGTAGAAATCGCTGATCTGCGCTTCGATCACCTTCTTCTCGATGCGGCGGCGGATCAGGTAGAGATCCTTCTCGAACTCGCCGACGTCGCGTTCTTCCGGCATCGGGCCGGCGATCATGATCTGCTCGATCTCGGGACGGGTGCGCTGCGCCTTCTCGCCGATGACGGAGACGTCGACCGGCACCTGGCGCCAGCCATAGATGGTGTAGCCCGCGTCGATGATCTCGGCCTCGACGATGGTGCGGCAGGTTTCCTGCGCGCTGAGGTCGGTGCGCGGCAGGAAGATCATGCCGACGGCGAGGCGGTTGGGCAGCGGCTTGTGGCCCGAATCGGCGATCGCATCGTCGAAGAAGCGGACCGGCAGGTCGACATGGATGCCCGCGCCATCGCCGGTCTTGCCATCGGCGTCGACCGCGCCGCGGTGCCACACGGCTTTCAGCGCATCGATCGCGGAAGAAACGACGCGGCGGCTGGGCCGGCCGTCGGTCGCGGCGACCAGGCCGACGCCGCAGGCATCGCCCTCCATCTCGGGATGATACATGCCCTCGGCAGCGATGCGTGCGCGCTCTTCGGGGCTGGCCATGAAATTGGTGTCGGTCATGATGACTTACCCTTGCATCTGGCCGTCCCCTTCTTGGGGCACGGCTGCCTTCATTCTGTTGGTGCCGGCGTGCCGGCGTCGATCGTCAGTTTGCCTTTTGCGTGTCCGCCCCGAGCAATGCGGTGAGGCGGTCGCGTTCGGCCTTGGTCAGGTCTTTATAGGTGCGCGGCTTGGGCAGCTTGGCGAGTTCGGCCTGGGAGGATTGCATGATCTCCGGCATGGCCTTCATCATGTCGGGCATGATCTTCTGCATGCGGCCGATATAATGGGGGTCGGTTGCCAGCTGCATGAAGCCCTCGCCGAACTTGGCGCCGGTCGGCGTCTTCAGGAAGGCGGCGATCTGATCCAGCTCGGTGGCATTGTAGCGATAGGCAAAAGCCTCCGCCATGCCGGCGCGCATGTCCGGTTCGTAACGGCCCATGAAGCGGCCCATGGCGGGCATCATGGTGTTGACGATCACGTCCATCCGCTTGCGGAAATTGGGATCGAGGATCGCCATCATTTCCTCCATCGTGCCTTCGCCCAGACCTTCGGCCCGTTCGGGGTCGATGCCGCCGACTTTCAGGAACTCGCGGATGGGCATCTTGGTCATGCTGTCCATCATCGGGCCCATCATCTTCTGCATCATCGGGCCCATCATCTTTTCCATCGTGCCGTCGGGCAGGATGAGGGCGGCGATCGGCTGCGCCTTGGCGAGCAGCGCCGGATCGACCGGCTGCTCGGCGGCTACAGGCGCCACCGGCGTCTGCGCCTGCACGGCGACCGGGGCCGTCAGCAGCAACAGGGATAGGAAGGCGAGGCGCATCAGGCGGCAACCTTCTCGCTGGCGGCGGCGACGGCCTTGGCCTTGAGATATTTGTGCATATGGTCGGTCACGTCGCGGCCATCGCGGATGGCCCAGACCACCAGCGATGCGCCGCGCACGATGTCGCCGGCGGCGAAGACGCCGTCCATGCTGGTCATCATCGTCTTGTGATCGACGCGCAGCGTGCCCCAGCGGGTGACCGACAGGTCGTCGGCACCGAACAGGCGGGGCAGGTCTTCGGGATCATAGCCCAGCGCCTTGATGACCAGATCGGCTTCCAGCGTATGTTCGCTGCCCGGATCGGGCTCGGGCGCGCGGCGGCCCGACGCATCGGGCGAACCCAGGCGCATCTTGGTGACCTTTACGCCGGTGACATGCTCCGTGCCCTCGAAGGCGATCGGCGCGGTCAGCCAGACGAACTCGACGCCTTCCTCCTCGGCATTGGCGACTTCGCGCTGCGAGCCGGGCATATTGTCGCGGTCGCGGCGATAGAGGCACTTCACCGACTTGGCGCCCTGGCGGATGGCGGTGCGGACGCAGTCCATCGCGGTGTCGCCGCCGCCGATCACGACGACATTCTTGCCGGTGGCAAGCAGGGTGCCATCCTCATGGCCGGGCACGGCATCGCCGAAGCCGGCCTTGTTGGAGGCGGTGAGATAGTCGAGCGCCTTGACCACGCCCGGTGCGCCGACGCCCGGCGCCTTGATGTCGCGGGCCTTGTAGACGCCGGTGGCGATCAGGATCGCGTCATGCTTGGCGCGCAGCTGTTCCATGCTGGCGTCGCGGCCGACCTCGAACCCTTCGTGGAAGATGATGCCGCCATCCTTGAGCCGCTGGACGCGGCGCATGACGACGTCCTTTTCCAGCTTGAAGCCGGGGATGCCATAGGTCAGCAGGCCGCCGGCGCGGTCGTGCCGGTCATAGACATGCACTTCATAGCCCGCGACGCGTAGATATTCGGCGGTGGTGAGGCCGGCAGGGCCGGCGCCGATGACGCCGACCGACTGGCCGCGCGCGGCGCCGGGGACGAGCGGTTCGACCCAGCCTTCCTTCCAGGCGGTGTCGGTGATGAACTTTTCCACCGAGCCGATGGTGACCGATCCGTGGCCGGAAAATTCGATCACGCAATTGCCTTCGCACAGACGGTCCTGCGGGCAGATGCGGCCGCAGATTTCCGGCATGGTGCTGGTCAGGTTCGACAGCTCATAGGCTTCGCGCAACCGGCCTTCGGCGGTCAGGCGCAGCCAGTCGGGGATATGATTGTGCAGCGGGCAATGGGTCGAGCAATAGGGCACGCCGCATTGCGAGCAGCGCGACGCCTGTTCCTCGGCCTTGTCCAGAATGAAGGACTTGCTGATTTCCAGAAAGTCCTCGGCGCGCGCATCAGCGCCGCGCTTTTCCGGATAGGCCTGTTCCTTGCCCACGAACTTCAGCATCGGATTTTCAGCCATGGCATTTCCCTGCAACGATTGTTTGCAGTGCGCATAGCAGGAAAACCCGCGGAGTCACGCGGATTCTGGCATTTGGGTCAGCTAAGTTGACCTATTATCTGGCGGTTTCGGAAGAGACTGTCGCGGCGCTGTAATTATCTTTCAAATATTAGGTCCGTATCGGCCCTATATCAGGCTGAGCCAGACCAGCGCGCCGATGCCGGCAATGATTCGATACCAGGCAAAGGGTGCGAAGCCATGGCGCGACACCAGGCCGACGAACCATTTGATCACCAGCAGCGCGACGATGAAGGATACGATGAAGCCGAGCGCGATGCTGTCCCAGCCGACCTGGGCGCTGGTGAGCTGGTCGCCCTTTTTGAGCAGTTCCAGCGTCGAGGCGCCGAGCATGGTCGGGATGGCGAGGAAGAAGCTGAATTCCGCGGCGGTGCGGCGTTCGACGCCCAGGGTCAGTGCGCCCATGATGGTCGCACCCGAGCGGCTGACGCCCGGCACCATGGCGAGGCACTGGATGAAGCCGATGCCGATGACGCGGACCAGCGGAATGTCGGCGATGCCGTGGAATCGCTGTTCCCTGATGAGGCGTTCGATCACCAGGATGGCGACGCCGCCGACCACCAGCGCGACGGCGACCACGCGGGGCGATCCGAGCAGCGTGTCGATATAGTCGTGCAGGGCAAGGCCGATGACGACGGCGGGGATGAAGGCGACCAGCAGGTTGCGCACGAAGCGGATGCTGACCGGGTCGAGGCGGAGCAGGCCCATGGCCACCGCCCAGAAGGTGCGCCAGTAGAGGACGACGACGGCAAGGATGGCACCGAGCTGGATCATGACGTTGAACATCGCCCAGACCGACGCATCATAGCCGAGCAGCTCGCTCGCCAGGATGAGGTGGCCGGTCGAGGACACGGGGAGAAATTCGGTCAATCCCTCCACGATGCCGAGCAGGATGACCGTCAGATAATGCATGTCCATGGGGATGTCGGATCCTCAAGCAGGGGGCGCATAAGCCAAGCCCTCCCCCCGCGAAGGGAGAGGGCCGGGCAATGCCTATATGTCAGGGATGCACCATGCCGCAGTGCAGCGAAAAGGCAAAGCGGCATGGCCACGGCCGGTCGTGGCCGATCATCGGCCCGTCGAGCCGATGGCGGGAATGGATCAGGCCTTCACGCGGCCGGCGAAGCGGCCATGCTTGCGATAGGGGACCATCCAGCGTTCGGCGACGGCGGCCATCGGCGTGGGCGCGACGCCCAGCGCCTCAAGGCCCGGCGCGCCGGGCGCGGCGACATTGTCCTGGCCCAGCATGGCGAGCTGGTCGCGGGTGATCGGGCCGCCGGGCAGCATCGCCAGCAGCGAGGCGAAAGCACCGGGCACTTCGACCAGCGGCTTGTCGCCACGGCCGATTGCCTTGGCGACCCAGGCGTTGATTTCCTTCATGCTCATGATCTGCGGGCCGGTGAGTTCGAAGGTCTTGCCGCCAAAGGCGCCGGGCTGCTTCGCCGCGTTGGCGATCGCCTCGGCAACGTCGCCGACATAGACGGGCTGGAATTTGGTGGCGGCGCCGATCACCGGCACGACCGGGCCGCTGCTGGCGACGCCGGCGAAGCGGTTGAGGAACTGGTCCTCCTGGCCGAAGATGATCGACGGGCGCATGATGGTCGCGGTCGGGAAGGCGGCCAGCACGGCGGCTTCGCCTGCGGCCTTGGACCGGCCATAGGCCGAAGGGCTGTTGGCGTCGGCGCCGATCGCCGAGACATGGACCAGCGCGGTGACGCCGGCGGCGGCCGCCGCCTTGGCGACATTGGCGGCGCCCTCATGCTGGACCGCGTCGAAATCGCCGCTGAGGATGCCGACCAGGTTGATGACGATGTCGCTGCCGTGCAGGGCGCGGGCGACGGTGTCGGGCTTGCGGATATTGGCCGCGACGAACTGGGTCTGGCCCAGATTGCCGAGCGCCTTCACCTTGACCGAATTGGCGAGGTCGCGCTGGGCGATGCGCACGCGCGCGCCGCGTGCCATCAGCGCCTGGGCGACCTGGCGCCCGAGAAAGCCGCCGCCGCCGAAGATGGTTACCAGATTGTCCTTCATCACGCGCGTCCCATGCTGTTCGAAAAGGGGAAAGTTCGTGCCGTTTCCCTTGCAACTTCCGCCGCCCGCTGACAACCGCCCGCCGGCGGCGGTGTTCCGATTTCTGGAGCGTTTTCTAGTCGGGTGATATCACCCGATGACTCGGAAAACGCGACCAGCCAATCAGCCGATCCAGCCCTGCAGTCCGGCGATCATCCAAAGGCCCAAGAGAAGGAAGAGCAGGGCCGCACCGATCTGCAGCGCGCGCATCGGCACGCGCTTCGCCAGCGCCTCGCCGAACAGCACGGCCGGGACATTGGCCAGCATCATGCCGCAGGTGGTGCCGGCGGTGACGGCAAGCAGATTGTCGAACTGCGCGCCCAGCGCCACGGTCGCGACCTGGGTCTTGTCGCCCATCTCGACCAGGAAGAAGGCGACCAGCGTGGTCACGAACACGCCGGCCTTCGACGGGGCCTTCAGCGGCGCATCCTCATCGATCTTGTCGGGCACCAGCGTCCAGAGCGCCATGGCGATGAAGCTGCCCGCCACGGCATAGCGGAACCAGGGCTGGGTCAGCACCCCGGCGATCGAATGGCCGGCCAGCGCGGCGAGGAAATGATTGGCGATGGTGGCGACGAAGATGCCCAGGATGATCGGCACCGGCTTGCGAAAGCGGGTGGCGAGCAGCATGGCCAGCAACTGCGTCTTGTCGCCCATTTCGGCGAGCGCGACGAGGGCGGTGGAGGTGAGGAAGGCTTCCATGAAGAACGTCCGGGCCGGGCTCTGACAAAAGACACAATGCCACCGTCTTCCCCGCCCGGCCGGACTGGGAAGCCGATGCCATTGGTCTCGCCCGATGCGGCTGATACCGCATCCCATATGCCATGGCCTCTCGGCCAAATATGTTGACATATGGCCCGTCCCGTCAGCGGAACGGCTGGCTACTCCCCAGATGACGCGCTAGCCTGTAGTCGGACAGGCCGCGAAAGGCAAGCCGATGGCGACGGGCGAGAACAAGACCATGGAGACGGCGGCGGATGTCGCCGCCTATCTCGACACGGTCGAACCGGCCGAGCGGCAGGCGGATGGTCGGATCGTCGCGGCGTTGATGGCGCGGCTGTCGGGCGAGCCGCCGCGGCTATGGGGGCCGAGCATCATTGGCTTTGGCCGCTATCATTATCGCTATGACAGCGGGCGCGAGGGCGACATGTGACGGATCGGCTTTGCGCCGCGCAAGGCGGAGCTGGTCTTCTATCTCGCCGGTCTAGACGACGCCGATTTCATGGCATTGGGCAAGCATCGGCGCGGCAAGGGCTGCCTCTATGTCAAGCGGCTGGCCGATATCGACATGGGCGCGCTGGAGGCGCTGATCGTGCAGAGCCTGGCGCATATGGACGGGCTCTATCCGCGTTAGGAAAAGCGCTCAGGGCGTGCTGCTGCTCTGCTGCATCCGCCGTTCGGCGAACCATTGCTGCAACATCTGGGCGGTGCAGCCGGTGAAGCCGTTGCTGCCGATGGCGGAGCAGCTGTTGGGCAGGATCTGGCGCTGGGTCTGTTCCATCGTCGCGACCTGGCTGCCCCAGCCGGGGCCACCCACCTCTTCGGGCTTTTCGCGCAGCTTCTTGGGGATGCGATAGCGTTCGGATTCGGGCTTGCGGGCGCAGACCACGATTTCCTCGCCCTGGCCGGTCGGGCAGGGGTCATCGCCATAGACGATGAGGTTGAAGATCTTCTGCGGCGGATCATCCTGGGCGACGGCCGGCGCGGCGGGCAGGGCGAGCGCGGCCAGGCCGGCGATCAGCAGGGGGCGGGGGAGACGCATCATCAATTCCTTCATTCGCCCCGGTTGCACCCCGTTCGTCCCGCGCTGCACTGGCGCGGGATCGATATGAACAGACGCCGCAGGACGCCCCATGCCGTCACGGCCGGGGCGGGACTTCCTGTTCCTGCGCCTTCTTGGCATCGGCGTCGGCCTTTTCCTCGGCCAGAACGCGCTTTTCGATCGCTTCGCTGTCGGCGTCGATGGTCGACAGGCGCCTGGCGCGCTCGGCTTCGACCAGATCCTTCCAGCTGGCATTGTCGGCCTGCTGCCGTTCCGCCTTGGCGAGGCGCGACAGCTTGGCGAAGCAGCCGGTGGCGCCGCCGCCGCCGACCGGCGAGCAGCTTTCGGTGCCGTCGCGGCCGACATATTCCATCGACTTCACCCGCTCGCCCCAGGCCTGGTTGCTGGGCTTGTTGGGGTCGCCGCGCAGCGGCTCGGGAATGCGGTAACGTTCCTCCTCGCCCTTGCGGGCGCACACAACGATGCCGTCGCCCTGGCTCTGGGGACAGGCATCATCGCCATAGACGATGACCAGATTGACCTTTTCGGAGCCGGTGCTGGTGGCGGCCGTGGGGGCGCTATCCTGCTGCGCGAACGCGGGGGCGGCGGTGCCCAGCATCAGGCCGGCGGCCAGAGCGATCAACGGGGTCTTCATCATCGGTCCGTCCCTTGTTCAGATGCGCTTCGAGAGCGCGATGGCGGCGCGGCAACCCAGGCGGATCGCGCCGGACAGCAGCGGATAGGCCGGGGCCTGTTCCGCGCCATGGGCGATGGCGGCGTCGCGATGCTCGACCTCCTCCGCCTGGAAATCCTTGATCAGGGCAGAGAGTTCCGGATCATCCTCGCCCAGTTGCTGCAACTGTTCTTCATAATGAAGGTCGATCTCGGTCTCGATCGCGGCGGTGCAGGCCATGGCGGCCTTCGGCCCCATCGCGGCGGTCACGGCGCCCAGCGCGAAGCCGGCGACATTCCAGATCGGATGGATCGCGGTCGGCCGTACGCCGCGTTTGGCGATCAGCGCGTCGAAAGCGGCGCGATGGCGTTCCTCCTGCGCGGCCATGCCGGCGATCAGCCGGCCATAGGGATGGCGATCGCCCATCACCGCAAGCTGCCCGGCATAGATGCGCACCGCGCCGAATTCGCCGGCCTGGTCGACGCGCACCATGGAGGCGCGATCGACCTTGTTCGTGCGACGGCCCGGCCGGGGGAAATCCTTGGTGGCGCTCATGCCTTCCTCGCTTTCAGCAGCAGGGCCAAGATGGCGAGCGCGGCCGCGCCCGACAAGAGGCCGTTATAGCCTGCCAGCGAAATGCCGAAGAGGCTCCAGGGCGCGACATCGCAGCGGGTGATCGGCGTCGCCATGATCTGGCTCAAAATATCGGCGCTGCTGCCGCCGGTCGGCGTGGTCGAGCAGGCGGTCAGCCCTTCCCACCAGCCATATTCGACCCCGGCATGGAACAGGCCGATGGCGCCGCTGATGCCGATGGCGATGCCGGCGAAACCGGCGAACAGGCCGCTCATGCAGGCGCGGCCGCGCAGCGCATAGGCGACCAGCGCCAGCGGGATCGCCGCCATATGGGGATAACGCTGCCACCAGCACATTTCGCACGGATGCAGCCCGCCCAAATACTGGGAAGCATAGGCCGTGCCCAGCGCGATCACGGGCACGAGCAGGGCAAGCAGGCGGGCGCGGCCCAAGGCGGGGGACAAGCTGTTCATATCGCCCGCTTAAACCCTTGTCCGCCTTTCGTCATGCTGAACTTGCCCGTCCGGTCATCCGAACGGGCACTATTCATTTCGCGCCGGGCTTGCGCGCAGCGGCCTGCTGCGCCTGGGCGATGGTGGCGCCCGGCGTGCCGGCGAGGCGGGAAATGGTCTTGAGCGCATAATCGAGCTGGAAGTCCTCGATCCCCTTCTTCTTCAGCTCCTCCGCGGTCTGGGCGAAGCGCGGATCTTCCTTGCTGTCCTCTTCCAGCGCGGCGTCGTCGGTCTTGATCTCGTTGATCAGGTGGCGGCGCAGGTCGCTTTCGCGGAACTTGGGGCGATCCTTGTAATCCGGGTCGCTGAGCTGCGGCACCTTGATGTCCGGCTGGATGCCGCCTTCCTGCACGCTGCGGCCCGAAGGCGTGAAGTAGCGCGCGGTGGTGAGCTTGAGCGCGGTGGTGTTCGACAGCGGCAACATGGTCTGGACCGAGCCCTTGCCGAAGCTGCGTTCGCCCATGATGAGCGCGCGATGCTGGTCCTGCAGCGCGCCGGCGACGATTTCGGAGGCCGAGGCGGAGCCCGCATCGACCAGCACGATCACCGGCAGGCCCTTCGCGTCATCGCCGGGCTTGGCATAATAGCGTTCGACATCGCCCTTGTTGCGGCCGCGCTGCGACACGATCTCGCCGCGTTCCAGGAAGACGTCGCTGGTCGACACCGCTTCGTCCAGCAGGCCGCCGGGGTTGGAGCGCAGGTCGAGGATATAGCCGGTCGGCTTGTGGCCCAGGCTCTTGTCGATGCTGCGGATCGCCGAGCGGACATCGGCGCCGGTATTGGCCGAGAAGCTGACGATGTTGATGACGCCGATATTGTTCTTCACTTCCCACTTCACCGGCTTGATCTCGATGATCTCGCGGGTGAGGGTCAGGTCGATCGGCTTGTCGCGGCCGGTGCGCACGATGGTCAGCTTGATGCTGGTGCCCGGTGCGCCGCGCATCTTGTCCACCGCCTCGTCCAGCGTGCCGCCATAGATGAGCTGGCCGTCAATATGGGTGATATAGTCGCCCGCCTTGATCCCGGCGCGCCAGGCCGGCGTGTCCTGGGTCGGGGCGATCACCTTGACCGCGCCATCCTCCTGCGTGACCGACAGGCCAAGGCCGCCATAGCTGCCCTCGGTCTGGGTGCGCAGATTCTGGAAATCGCGCGCGTCGAGGAAGCTGCTGTGGGGATCGAGGCTGGCAAGCATGCCGTCGATCGCGCCCTTGATCAGCTTTTCGTCGTCGACCTTCTCGACATAGTCGCTGCGGACCTTCTGGAAGACGTCCATGAATTCGTCGAGCGCCTTGTAGCTCGATGCCTCGCCATCGGCGAGCGCCGCGGTGGTGGCGGGGATGAGCGCAAGCGCGCCGAGCGCGACCGCGCCCTGCAGGAAGGTGGATTTCATGGCTGTCCTTGGAGTCCGCATCAAGGGATCGATATACGTCGATTCGCTATCCAACGCAAAAGCGCGCTTCGACCAATGTTGCCTGGCGTCGATGAGCGTGGGGTTAATGGGGGTGATTATTGCCTTATCCGGCGAGACCCTTGATCATAAGGCTGATCTTGGACTCCAGCCGTTGCCGCGCCGCATGTATCGTTTTGCAACGTTCGATGGCTTCGTTTTCGTCGAGCACCAACGTCTCGCGCACGGCTTTGCCGCCTCGTAATGCCTGTACGCGCAAGGTGACGTGCCATCGGCCTTTGTGATCGACGGTGACGGTCTGCGTGCCATGGCACAAGGTCGCGCGCAGCGTTTCAAAGGCGATGAACTCGTCCAGGGCCTTGGATAGTGCCTTGCCTTCGACGGCGAATGGGCCGCCGGTGCCGATGGCCTTGGCCAAGGCAGCAAATCGCTGGCCGACAAGATGGGGTAGATTGACGCCCTTACCTCTGGTCGGGACATTGGAAAGCTGGATCAACGCTTCGGTCACGACCGCCTCGGCGCGGGCGAACTCTTCGATCATCCGTCCCCGCCAAGCACTGGCACTCTGCCACAGGTCGGGCCAGATCTCATGTACAGGCAAGGGCAAAGGCGTATGGGCGTTCACCCGAGCAGGCGTAAGCAGCAAGTCTTGCGATTGCGTTAGCCCAGTCCCACCAGCGGTACGATGTCCACCGGGCGGCCGTTGCGGCGCAGTTCGATCGTCACTGTCGGGCGGCCCTGGGCGGCGGTGAGGCCGACCGGGTCGCCCTGGCGCACACTCTCGCCGACCTGGGCGGTGACGCGGTGCAGGCCGGTGATCAGCGTGGTCCAGCCCTGGCCATGGTCGATGATGAGGATCTGGCCATAGCCGCGATAGGGGCCGGCAAAGGCGATGCGGCCGGCGGTCGGCGCGACTGCCTGGGCGCCGGCCTGGGTCACCTCCACCGGCCCCCATCGCGTGTCCCCCCACGCGCCCATCCACCACCGACAACCGGTACGAGCCCCTCCGCACTGCCGCAACCCCCCCCCCACACCCCACCGACGGCCGCGCCCCCGGCGCAGCACCCGGCTCCACCCCCCCCGCGCCCAGGGACACACGACTGACAGTACCGAACACAGCGACGAAC
>NZ_QLJK01000026.1:0-83124 GCF_003950715.1 Sphingomonas sp. S-NIH.Pt3_0716
CGCGGGTGGTCGATCACATCGTCGCGCTGGCGCTGGCTGGAAGCAATGACGGGGGCAACCTGGCCCCCGCGTGCGCCTGTTGCAATGATGCGAAAGGTAGGGTTGAAGCGCGGTTCATTCGCCGTGGTTACGACATCCGCGATATCATGGCTGACATCGAACTGGCGGACTGGATCAAGCGCGGCAGGCGTCGTCTCGACGGTTGAACCAATCATGGATGGCGGGGGCAATCCTGCCCCCGCTGGACCAATACTTATTCGGCTGGCTTCAAGCCAACGCACTGCTTCCAAGCGCCGCCGATCGTGCCGAATTTCTTACGATATTCGATCCGACTACCGGTGCCCTCGGGATAAACCGAGAAGGCCATCGAAACGCCGCCGTAGCCATTCTTGATCAGAACGACGCGCGAACCGTCATCGCGGGGCATCGGTGCGGTGTTGTTCTTATTGGCCAAGCAGAACGCGACCTCGTCAGCGCTCTTTTCGGTGCGAAAGATTTCCTTCGGAGCATCGCTCAAGACCTCGTTGGTCGAAGCGCAACCGGCCAGCAAAGCCGCGCCCGAGAGCGCAACCAAAACAAATGACTTCATAAGACCCCCAAATAGTCGCGTGGGTGCGACCCGAGCTATTTGGTGGAGCTTTTTTTACCTGTCTATATTTTTATTGCTTTGACGGGGAAGATGTTACGGAACTGTCCGTTGTCATAAATAGAGACGTTGCTCCCGTGCTGTCGGATCGCGGTGACGACCACGATCCGGCAGCGCAATCGTCCCATATAGTGGGGCGGGTAAAATCATAATATACCATATATTGGGACTACCGCAGCCCAGGCTTTTTTTCACGCGTCCGAATTAAAATTTCAGGTCAGAGGTTAAGAATGTTCGCGACGAATTCTGCCATGTAGGTGTAGCTCGGGCCGCCCGCATCTGCGGAGTCGCACAGGCCCACCAGATTACCGACTTCGTCAAGGAGCGGTCCACCGGAAAATCCTTCCTCCAACTGGACGTTGAACAGGACACGCGCCGTCATCACCGACGCACTGCCGGACATGCTTGCTTCTGCGGGCGGCCACGGGCCGTCGCCGCCTGTCGGATAGCCATACGCCGTGACCTTTTCGCCGTTAACAACCTGCACGATGTCCGCTTTCGTGAAGGCGCGATAATAGGTCGCGCAAAGGCGAAATTCTTCTTCTGTGATCGGGATCGCGATCATGTCGGGTTTAACGCCATCTATGGGCGCGACATGATTGAAACGCGGATGGTCGCCAACGAACAGATCGATATTCAGCATGCGCTGGTCCGGCAGCATGACCCCCAGCCTATTCGACCAGCGTGAATAATCTTCATGCGCCTTTTCGCCGATCGCATTGTGGGCTGCCGTGATGATCCATCTGCCGTTGCCGCCAGCGAAGAGAAATCCGGAGCCACCGCCGAAGTCGTCTTCGAAGGGATCGTCGGCACGCGGTTTGCGTCGGAGCAGAGGGAGTGAAGCTTTCATAGGTCTCGCATATCCATGTTCAAAACGGCCACAGCCCGAAACATAGTTACTAAATATTAAATATGAAGCCTGGCAAGAAACTGACTGATCCAGCGCGCAAAAAGCTAGCTGGCACCCACAAGAAAAGCGTCGATAACAACGTCGTCAGCATCACGCCCGACCTGGTGCGCGACGTGCCGGTCATGCCAGCCTGGTTGTCCGACAAAGCGAAGGCGGTCTGGACGGCGAACGTCGAGCGCGTTGTCGCCGTCGGCGCGACCAGCATCGACAGCGAAGCATTTGGCCTATTCTGCGATACCATGGCGGTGTTCATCGCCAGCCCGGAAACGGCGAACGCGGCCTTTCGCAGCGAACTGCGGAAGCAAATGGAACTTTTCGGGATCGCCAGCGCCAAGTCCCGCCTCGCGCGGATCGCGGCGGGGGAACCCGCGAAGACGAGTCCGTTCAGCGTTCGTGCGAGTTAGACTTTTCCCAGACCACCTTTCCTGGTCCGGCTGATCCAGGAAACTGCCATCCAAGACGCGTTACCGTATCGATCACCTCGGCAACGAGATAAATAATTTCCTGCCGAGTTTGTCGAAGGAAATCCACGTCAACTGGAGTGTCAAAGCGGCGCTTTTTGCGGTCGATGTAGAACGGGATAGAGCGCCCTTCATCGTCCGGTAGTCGCCAGGAACCATGGCATACGGCGTTCCGAAGTTCAGCAGCGTCACGGAGTTTGCCCACAAGTTCCTCGTGTGTTTCAGAAGCTGTGGACGTGTGATCCCGAACGGCTCGATCAAAGGTTGCGATCTGCGCACCCAAGGCATCGGTGACGGCCTTTTCCAGCACGCCAGGCCATTTTTCCAACGCAGCCTCGATTTCGGTGTCGTCGTATTCTCGGGTTGCGGTCAGGGCGAATATCGCCCGCGTCAATGTTTCTTCCAGGAACCCGAAAGTTCCCACTACGCGACCAAGCTCTTCCCAAAAGATTGCGTCATGTCGATGCGTCGGAAAGTCTTTTGGCAGGTTGTATCTATCGATCGAAAAAGTGTCCTCTGGAGCGGTCGGGTCAGATTGGGCTTCTGATTTAGTGGCATCTGCATTTGGCATGCGGCGGACTTTCATAAATATCGGGTGCGATATCCCCGAAATTCTTACGCTTGGACCGCAGTCGATTACGCCAAGCGCGTCGTCGCTGGCAAGGTGCCTGCCTGTTGGCAAATCCGCGCCGCGTGCCAGCGGATGCTCGATGACTTCAACCGCACCGACATCACGTTCTCGGCCAAATATATCAACCACGCCTGTGCGTTCGTTGAGGCGCTGGTCCATATCAAGGGCCAGTGGGCCGGTCAGCCAATTCGGCTTGAGCCTTTCCAGGTCTGGATCATCGCCAACATCTTCGGCTGGGTCCGCAATTCGGACGGCCTGCGCCGGTTTCGATCCGCGTTTGTCTTGCTGCCGCGCAAAAGCGGAAAGTCGCTGATCGCCGCCGCCATTGCGCTCTACATGGTCTTCGCCGACGGCGAGCCGGGTGCCGAAGGATATTGCGGCGCGACCAACCTGGCCCAAGCCAGCGAAGTATTTGGTCCGGCCAAGCGCATGGCCGAATTGTCACCCCATTTCCTCGATACGTTCGGTGTCGAAGTCATGGCGAAATCGGTCTTTTGCGAGGCGACCGGTCAATCGTTCGTGCCCGTCATTGCGAAGACAAAGGACGGATCGTCTCCGCATCTTGCCATCTGCGACGAGCTTCACCAGGCCATCGACGACACGCAAATTCAGGCGTTCAGAACCGGCATGGGCGCACGTCGTCAACCCCTGTTGCTCGTCATTTCGACCGCTGGCACCAACCTAGCTGGCGTTTGCCGCACCGAGCAGCTTGCCGCCGAGGCTGTGCTGCGCGGCGGTTCGATCGACGACAAGCTGTTCGCAGCCATCTGGACGATCGACGCAGACGACGATTGGCGAGATTTCGATTCCTGGATCAAGGCGAACCCCGCGATCGGCGCATCGCTCTCCGAGGAATTCCTGCGCGACAAGCTGAACGAAGCGCTTCAGTCCCCGGCGAAGGCAGCGGCGGCACGCACCAAACACCTGAACGAATGGGTGGCATCGGCGGCCGGATGGTTGAATCAGAACGATTGGGCGAACGCGGCCGACCCGACGCTCGACATTATGGCGCTCGCTGGGCGTCCCGCGTTCCTCGCGGCCGACCTTTCGACGAAGCAGGATTTGACCAGCATTAACGCGGCCGTCCCACTCGACGATGGGCGCTTGGCGATCTTCCCGTGGTCTATGGTGCCGGAGGGCGCGGTCACCAATAGCCCCAATTCATCGGCCTATGCGGAATGGGTCGAACGCGGTGATCTTATCCAGACGCCTGGTAGTGCGTCATCGTTCGCCGAAGCCGAAGAGCGCCTGGAATGGCTGCGGCAACACTTCGACGTGCGCGTGGCGATCTTCGACCAGTGGCAGGGGGAGGCGGTGCGCCAGCGTTACGAGGCGGCCGGTGTGCCAACGATGATTTGGCAGGCAAATAACCGAGGCGCCTGGACGATGGCGATGGATGATTTCGAGGCAGACCTGAAAAACGGCCTGGTGGTCCATCCCGGAAATGCGGTGCTGGATTGGTGCGCCGCCAATATCTGCGCCTCGACCAGGGGCGTGACCCGCATTCCGGTCAAACCCAGCGGCCAGGATCACCTCAAGATTGACGCCATGGTGGCGACCATCATGGCTTACGCAGCCGCGTCCGTCGAACCGCCAGCGCCTGTCGCCCCGCCGCAGGTGATTTGGCTCTGAGAACCGATCGTTGGCGTTAACTGTTTCGCATTGCGCTCCTTACCAACCGGACAAAGTCCACCGGATCGTTGAAGTAGTTTCGATATGCGCTTCGCACCTGTGCTGGATTATCCGCTCGAACGTAGACAGCGTTGAAGCTACTAGGGTCGCTTTCTAGTTGGGTAGCGTAGTTGACGGCTTCTGTAGATGTCCTGAACGCCTTGACTTCCAGTTTCGTTTCGAATCCGTTGTCCCATGCGATATTCAGAACGTTATGCTTGCGAATTTTGTTGAATTCATCGGCCTGTTTTAATGCTTCTAGGCGGTGGAGAATGTTTAGCTTTCTCTCCAGTTTTGCAAAATCTCGACATAATTCATGAAGATTTTTATTCAAAAATGCGCGAGATATGCCTTCGTGATATCGCGCCAATATTTCACTTGCCATGGCAAAGAATATGACGCGCTCGTTCGCGGCGAGATCGAACTTTGTCCGCTGGTTATCTATTAGGTCTGAAATTTCTAAAGCGGTAGCCCACGCATGCTGAACGCGAGTTCGGTATTGGACTTCAACGAGAAGGCCCAGCCAAGGCTCCGCATTCGTTCCCGCTCGACGGTGTGGCCTTGGGAAATGCTGGAAGACATCATGAATGCCACGGTAGCCACTAGGTTTCGGAGATTCGATGTAGTCATATTTTTCCATGTCGTGTCGAAGCTTGTGATGGACGTTCGCCATCGAAGCGGCAGAATGGATATACTCCCGAAATTTTCGTAAAGAACTAATGTCGTCAAAGATTAAACGGCATCCAGCAAAATCGTGCATGCTGGTTACGTCGGCCATCAGACGGGTGCCATCTGGCCGCTTTCTTCTAAGCTTATCTAGAACCGTATTTCGTCTTTTAAGACGTTGTGCGAACTCTATTCCGCTCCCGGCCTTCTCAATTCGACGCTTGAAAAAAATTTGGAATGTGTTGATCACATACCCGTGCGCTGCGCGCCACTGATCCACTAGCGCCAAATCTTCGGGAGTCTCGACACCATCCGCGATATTCCTCCCGGATCGGTTGACTGATCGCTTGGGTTTTGGCGGTGCGGGGAATGTGCGCAATTTAAGTTCCATAGAATATTGACCGGACGCAGATACGTCATTGGCCATAGGCAGTCAAAGCGCCGTCGTCACAATTGGCCGGATCATCGCGCTAAATACCCGATGGGAAAAATCATTGACTTTTTGTTCGGCCAGGCCGTCGAGCAGTCCTTTCAGACCAAAAGCATTTCGACGACAGTGGTGCCGCACCATGGAGCGGAAACGATTGAGGCGCGGCTTCGTCAGGAAACGGAGGGCGCAACTTCTGCTATCGCCATCAGCGCAGTCTATGCATGTGCCCGCGTCATTGCCGAAGGTCTGGCACTGCCGCCTTGCTATCTTCACCAGGCCGACGCGCGTGGCAAAAAATTGGCGACCCGCCATGCCATATATAATCTGCTTCATCTTGCCCCGAACGACCGGCAGACTAGCTATGAATTCCGCGAACAGATCGGCCTTCACCTCGCGCTGAATGGAAATGCGCATGTATGGCTGAACCGCAATCGCGCCACCGGCGAAATCTTGGAAATGCTGCCCATGGACCCCGGCGCGGTCACGCAGATCGTGGACCCCAATGTTATTGGTGGCCCCGCACGTTACTTCCTCCATGGTCAGGAAGTGCCCCGGAATCAGCTTTGGCACCTCAAGGGGCCGTCGTGGCTATCCTACCGAGGTATGACGGCGGTCGATAACGCCCGTGAAGCGATCGGTCTGGCTCGTCACGCAGAAAAATTCGGCGCCGACCTGTTCGTCAATGGCGGCCAGTTGTCCGGTCTACTCAACGCAAAAGGCGCCTTGACCGACGATCAGGTCCGACAAATTCGCGAAGGTTGGGAGCGGCAATACACCGGCGCGGGTAAACAGCATCGCACTGCCATTCTGACCGGTGACATCGACTATACCGCGATGTCTTCGACCGCCACCGACGCGCAGATGATCGAAGCCCGTCGTTTCCAGATCGAAGAGATTTGCCGGTTCTTCCGCGTGTCGCCGACGAAGGTTTTCCAGTCCGGCGGCTCACAGTCCTATGCCAGCGTCGAGCAGGCGCATATCGCCCACGACCAGGACACCGACGCCCATTGGCACACTCGATTTGTGCAGTCTGCGTCCGTCCATCTGCTGACGGCGGCAGAGCGCGCAGCCGGTTACACAATCTCGCTCGACAATCGCGATTTCCTGCGCGGCACCGCTGTCGAGCGGATGACCTACTATAACGCTGGCATCGCGGCCGGGATCATCACCCGGAACGAGGCCCGCGAAATGGAAGGGTTCGACCGTTCGGATGATCCGTCGGCCGACAAGTTGACACCCGCCGCGAACCTGTTCGGTCCCGACCAGGCCCAGACCGCCGCAGCATAAATATTGATATGCAGAAAAAGGCCCTGGCACTGCGCGAAGTAAAGTTCGCGCCACCGACCGATGACACGACCGAGGCCCGATCCTTTGAAGGATACGGCGCGGTGTTTTCGAACATCGACAGCTACGACGATATCATTGCGCCTGGCGCTTTTGCGGCGTCGATCGCCGAACATAAAGCGGCCGGGACCATGCCGGTGATGCTGTGGAACCACGACGCGATGGCGATGCCGATCGGCTTGTGGACCAGCTTCGACGAGGATGACTACGGCCTCAAGATGTCCGGTGTGTTCTTGGACACCGTGGCGGGCCGTGATGCCCACACGATCGCCAAGGCGGGCGCCGTCACCGGACTATCGATCGGTTACTTCGTCACCGCGTCGGAGATCGAAAAGCGCGATGGCAAGACCGTCCGCGTTATCACCGAGGTGAAGCTGATCGAAGTCAGCCTGGTGACCTTCCCCGCGAACGACCTTGCCCGCGTCAACGACGTAAAATCCCACATGGAGACAGAAGAAATGAAATTGCAGCGCAAGTCGCTCGAACGCCTAGCTGAACTGTTTGGCGAAGCGAAAGACCTGATCGCCGGTCTCGTAACTGAAGCCGACGAAGAAAAGTCCGAGGTCGATGATCAGGCCGAAGACGAAGAAGGCGCAGCGTCAGATGATGACGATGCCGAAGCTAAATACAACGCGGCAGTAGAGGCCGTGAAAACCCTTTCGTTCCACTTCTAGGAGATACATGACTACCACTGCCGTATTTGACGAATTCAAACGCCTTGAGCATGAATTCAAATCTGCGATCGACCGCCGCGACGACGCCGCCACCGAACGCCTGAACAACGCCATCGCCGATCTCGAAGGCAAGATGCGCGACATGGAAAAGGCTGCAAACCGCCCGTCGGTCGAAGGCCATAGCGCCGAAGACGCCGAAGCGAAGTCTGCCTTCACCGCTTACATGCGCAAGGGCGACAAGATCGAAGCCAAGGCGATGTCCACCCTCGTTCCGACCGAAGGCGGCTATACCGTGCCGAAGCAGCTTGCCCAGGCGATCCTGCTCGCGAAGCAGGACGTTCCCGCCCTGCGTTCGATCGCCAACGTGATCAGCGTCTCGACCCCCGATTTCCGCATTCCGTTTTCGCCGACCGGCGCTGCTGCTGCGTGGACCGGTGAAAAGGACGTTCGCAACGAAACCGCTGCGCCGACCATCGTCGAGATCGTGCCGAAGTTCGGCGAACTGACCGCGAAGCCGTTTGTGACCCAGACGCTTCTGGAAGACAGCGCATACGACATCGAGTCATTCATCATCTCGTCCGTCGCAACTGAATTCGCCCGCTCGGAAGGCGCTGCCTTCGTCAATGGCGATGGCGTCAACAAGCCGTCGGGCCTGCTCAACGTCACCAGCGCGCTGACCGGCGACGCGACCCGCGCATTCGGCACGGTTCAGCACGTCACGTCCGGTGCCGCCACCGATATCACCAGCCCCGAAAAGCTGGTGGCGCTGACTATGGCGCTGAAGGCTGGCTATCGTGCGAACGGTAAGTGGCTGACCAACCGCGACGCGCTGCTGCGTGCCCGTGTCCTGAAGGATTCGACTGGTCAGTTCATCTGGCGCGCCGGTCTGGAAGCTGGCCAGGCTTCGACCCTGCTGGGTTACGAAGTGGTCGAAGACGAGAACATGCCCGCCGTCGCGGCTGGATCGCTGTCGATGGCCTTCGGTGACTTCAAGGCCGCCTACACGATCGCTGATCGCGTCGGCGTCTCGATGATCCGCGACATCTATAGCCACGATCCCTACGTCGCGTTCAAGACGCGTATGCGCGTGGGTGGTGTGGTCGTCGATACCAACGCTTACAAGCTGCTCAAAACCGCCGCTTAATCGCGTCGGTAGGGCCAAGCCAAAAGAGGGGCCGGGGAAACCCGGCCCTTTTTCGTGCCCGGCTAAATAGACGGTGAAAAGAGTAACCGCCCCCGCTTTCCCTGCCGTTTCCGCCGACCAGTTGCGCGAATGGCTACGCCTCGATCCCGATGTCGATGCCGACACCCTCGACCTGCTGCTCGGTTCTGCGGTTGATCACGTCCAGGCCCTGACGGGCCAGATCGTCGTGTCGGCCGATTACGAGACGGTCCTTCACGGGCCTGGTTGCCATGTCATCACCATCAGCAATTCCACAGCGGTCGCCCTTTTCGACCAGGCCGGTGACCCGATCACTGACATCGACATCGTCGAAGCCAGCATCCACGGGCACACCGTCTTCGTCGAAGTGGTTCCACCCGACCTTGGCCCGGTCACCGCCCGCGTGACGGCTGGCTGGACGACCGAAGAGATGGTCCCCGCAAGCCTTCGTCACGCCATCGCCGTTTACGTTGGTGCGGCCTACGATAGCCGCCACGCTATCGACGACGCCACGCTTCGCACGGTCGCGGCCCTGTGCCAACCCTTTCGCCGGATCGTCATCTGACCATGCGGATCGACGCAGGGGCGCTGGACCGCCGCATCGAAATCATGGTTCAAACGAAGGTCCGCGACGCGGTCGGCCAGGAGCGTTCGACCTGGACCGTCGCCGCGACCGTCTATGGCCAGCGTCTGGAACTGCGCACGTCGGACATCGCGCGCGGAGCCGGTCGCCAGGCCGTTCCTGCGGCCCGCTATCTGATCCGCTATCGGTCCGGACTGACGGTCGCGCACCGAATTCGCGTGGACGGTCAGACCTATTCCATCACCGCAATCGACGAACCGGATCGTCGCACGACGCTGGTCGTCACGGTCGAGGGGGTGGCGCAATGACCGTCACCGTCACCACTACCGGCTTCGCCGCGCTCGAATCTAGGATGAAATCGCTGTCGAACGATTTCGCGACCAAGGTCGGCCAATCGGCCAACCGCGCCGGTGCCGTGGTGATCCAGAAAAAGATCAAAGAAGGCGTCCCGATTGGCCCGCACGCGGAGGGTTCGATCCGCAACCGCACTCGAAAAAGCGGCAAGGTCGTCCAGGAAAAGCACAGCAAGATCATCAACAACATAAAGGTGCGGAAAGTCAGGGCGGAAGCTGGTCGCGTCGTCAATGCGATCGTCGTCGGCAAAGATGCCTATCATGCTTCGTTCGTCGAATTCGGGTCGATTCATAATGCGCCCAATCCATTTTTCAGGACTGGCTTTGCGCTCGCGAGCGAAGATGCCGTCGATCGTATCAAAGCTGTCCTGGCCAAGCGTCTCGACAAGGCAGGCGTGTGATGATCGAGGCCCAGCTTGTCGCCCATCTCGCGGACCTTGCACCGCACATGTATCCCGGCGCCGCTCCGCTCGACTATTCGACGCCCGCCGTCGTGTATAATCGGATTGGGACCGACCCCAGCGATGACCTGTCCGGTTGGACCGGCGAGGGCTGGCTGACGTTCCAGATCGACGTTTACGATCTCGCCTACCTGGTCGCGAAGGAACTGGCGGCCGACATCCGCGACCGCATGATTGAATGGGATGACGACACTGTCCAGTCGGTGACCTGGACCGGCGAGACCGACATGATCGACGAAACCACCGATACCAGCCTGTTTCGCACGATGCTGACGTTCCGTCTTTACGCGACCCTCTGATCGACAGGTCAATGCGCGCCTTTGGCTAAATAATTTGTCCGGCGCGCCTTTGCGTCGAAAATCATACGGAGACGCAAATAAATTATGGCATCTGGCGCAGTTCATAGCCGCAAAACGAAAATTGAAATCACCGACGGTTCGACCAAGGTCCAGATCAAGGGCCTTACCGGATTTTCTGGTCTGGGCGGTGGTTCCGCTTCCGTCATCGACGTGACCGATCTCGACAGTGACGCAAAAGAAAAGATGATCGGTCTGGCCGACGAAGGTCAGGTCACCCTGTCGCTCAACTATATGCCCGCCGATCCCGGTCAGGTCGCCCTCGAAGAAGCGCGTCTGTCGGGCGAACTTTCCGAATTCGTCATCACCCTTCGGAGCGGTGCGACCTACACCTTTTCCGCCGCCGTGCTGTCGTTCGAAAAGTCGGGCGGTGTTGACGCGGTTATCGCCGGTTCGGTCGCGCTTGAAGTGTCGGGCCTGGTCGTGAAGGGCACCGCCGCCTAACATGGCGATCCTTTCAAAGGGGGCGATCTTTGCGGCCGCCCCCGCCACCATTGAGGTAGAGATTCCAGAGTGGGGCGGCTCGGTTATGGTCCGCGCCTACAGCCTGATCGACCGTGTAGCGCTGATGGATGTCGCGACCGAAAACGCACACGCGGTCGAACTTTACCAGCGTGACCAGGCACTCGACGAAGAAGACCGGGAAGGTCTTGCCGAGGTGAAGCCCTTTGACGCTGCTGTCCTGGAGATCATCTATAGCTGCGTCGATGACACCGGCGCCCGCCTGTTCGATCTGGCCGATCACGACCGTATCCGCGCGCTGTCCTATACCTCGCTGCAATCGATCCTGATCGCGATCCGGCAGATCAACACGGTGCCGGACCAGGCTGCGCTAAAAAAAAGTTCAGACTGAACCCTAATCGGCGGTTTCTCTTCCGCCTGGCTCTTCAAATGGGCCGGACGGTTGAGGAACTGTCGGCGACCATGTCGATGGACGAATTCCACGAATGGGCCGCGTTCCACGATGTCGAACCATTTGGCACGCCGGTCGAAGACGATCGCTTCCGCAATGTGCTCGCCCTGCAATATAAGGCGCTGAACGGCACAGCCGAAATTCACTGGCTGGACCGTGATCCCGAATGGTCGGCACACCTGCGCGACCTGGCACGACCGCCTCTCGATGACGCGATCGAGGCCTATTTCGAAGCCCGGATCGCCGCTCAGAAGGCGCCATCGACCTAAATAATCGATGGCAGACATCGGCTCACTTTACGTAAAAATGGCGCTGGAGAGCGCCCAGTTCATCAATGGTATGAAGAAGGCGGCTGAACAATCGGCCGCCACAAACAAAGCAATATCTGCGGCCATGGATGGCGCGAAGAAAGCGGTCGGCGGCCTCCTGGCTGTGATGTCGGTCGATGCATTCGTGTCGGCCGCACGCGCCGCATTTGACTACGCGGATTCGATCGTGGACCTCGCGGATCGCACCGGCGCGACAACCAAATCCATCCAGGAATTACGCTACGCGGCCCAGATGACCGGGTCGGATTTCGCTTCCGCCGACGGGGCGCTGGAGAAATTCGCCAAAAATCTTGGCACTGCACAGAGCGGCGGCAAGGCGATGGGCGAAGTCTTCAAAAGCCTGGGCGTCACGTCCAGTGATTTCGACACCGCGCTGCGCGAAACCATAGACGGTATCAGCAAGCTGCCGACCGTGTCGCAGCGGAATGCGGCGGCGTTGCAGGTTTTTGGCAAAAGCGCCGGAACGCTGACCGCGCTGATGGGCGAGGGGGCGAAGGGCTTCGACGAATTCGCCGACGCGGCCGACGACCTTGGCATCGTGCTGGGTGACGATCTGCTGCGCAACGCCGGTCAAATCAACGACCGGCTCGACACTTTGAAGATGACACTCGACGCGCGGTTCGCGTCCGCGATCGTCCAGAACGCCGACGCCATCGGCAATCTGGCCGATCAGGTGATCAAGATCGCGGGCGCAATGGCGCAGTTCTGGAGCCAAAATCCGACCGGCGCGCTGGCGATTATCGGCGCCCTTGGCGGTGGCATCACCGGCGGTTTGATGGCTGGCATTCCCGGCGCGATCGGCGGCGCAATCGCGGGCGGTATCGGTGGCGCGGTGCTGGGATATAATAGTCGCGGCGAACGCAAAACCCTGACCGACGAACGCGCTGCCCTGGTCGCCCAGAATAGCGGGAAGAATCCGCTCCTTGCTGCGGTCGGCATCGATGCCGACGCGATCGGAAAGGGATCGCCGCAGTGGAAGAAAAACGAAGCCCGCATCAAAGCCATCGACGCCCGCCTGGCGCGAATGACCGCAGAAGAAGAGGCGGCGGCCAAACTGCTCGCCGGTGGAAATGGTGGCGGCGGCGGTGGCACTCTTCCGCCTGTCGCCGGTGGCGGCAAGAAATCGACCGGCAAGACCGCCGCTGAAATCGCAGCCGAACAGTCTGCCCGCTTCACTGCCGACATGGCGTCCGGCGATATGGAATTGCTTTCCGCGAAACAGGCCCTTCTCTCTGAAATTGTCGAACAGTCGGCGCTCCAGCGTGAAATCCTGTCGATCGAAACGGATCGTCGAAAGGCGGCGATCGACCAGGATGTGGCCGACGGCAAATACACCGCCGCGCAGGGCGATGCGCTCAAGCTGCTCGAAGACAAGATCGCATACACGCGGGCGGACGAGATCAACCTGCGCGAAAACGAAGAACTTGCCCGCCAGGCGCTCGATATCCAGCGTGCCACCCTGGACAACAGTCGCGACCTGTTCGGGTCGGAAATGTCCCTCGCGCGATCGTCCGCTGACCGTCGCGCCATCAGCCTGCGGTTGGTCGATCTCCAGTATCAGCAAGAGCGGCTTTCGATCGACGCGATCCTTGCGTCGAAACAGTCCACTGCTGCGGAAAAGGCCATCGCGGAGGCCCGCCTTGGCGTGCTGGATAGTCTCCAGGCCAACGACACGGCAGCGGTCAACCGCGATACAATGGGACCGCTGGGACAGTATTTGGACGGCATCCCCCGCACTGTCGGGGAAATCCAGGATGCGCTCGGCAGCGCGGCGGCGGAAGGTTTGGGATCGTTCAACGACGGTCTGCGCGAAGCGATCCGGGGTGCCGGAAATCTGGGCGATGCGTTCGAAGCGGTCGGTGACCGGATCATCGACAAACTGATCGACATCGCCCTCCAGCAAGCGATTTTGAAGCCGCTGGGATCGCTGTTTGGATCAGTGCTAGGGTCGATTGGCACCAGCCTCGCGGGTGGCAGTGGTGGCGATATCGTGCTGGGCGGTGCGGCTCTCAAAATCGGCGCGCGCGCTAATGGCGGCCTGACCCGCGCTGGCACCTATGTGGTCGGCGAACGCGGCCCGGAAATTGTCAATGTTGGGAATACAGCCAACACGGTCCCGAATCACGCTCTCCGAAGCATACGCGGCGCGGGCCAGGCCGGTCCCGCCGTCACGATTGGCAACATCACCAGCAACGACCCCGCGATGGTGCGCGCCATGGTCTACGAAGGGATCGCCCAGGCGGCGCCGCTCTTGTCGAAACAGGCGAGTGATCGAACGCTGGGCCGGTTCCAGCGGCCGACGATGTGACGAACGGCATCCGCCTAAATAATGGATGCCGACCTATCCATTGTCCTTTCCCGCCGTCACCCCGAATTCAGAGCGCCTGGCGGTCAATCGTCGCCAGGCCGCTATCGCGTCCAATTTTTCCTTGGTCCAGCAGACGATCAACACCGCCAGCCAGTGGACGCTGACCTGGACCTGGCCGCCGATGCGCCAGAATGTCGCCGAACGCCTGCGCGCCTGGCTCAATAGCTTGCGCGGACAGGTCGGTCATTTTCGTTACTGCCCTCGACAAACCGTCACTTCGACGCTGACGGGTCGGAAGGTCGCCGAGACCGCCTATGCCTATCTGTCCGCCGTCGTGATGGGCGGATGGGTGGCGGGACAGGCCAGCCAGCTTCGGATCGGCCAGCTATTTTCCATCGGGTCGCAACTGTTCGAAATCACCGACGCACCGGCGAACGCCGACGCGAACGGTCAGTGCCTGGTTCAGTTCGAACCCGCGCTTCGCCAGACCTTTGCGGTCGATACCGATGTCGAATTCTTCCGGCCAAGCGGCCTGTTTCGCCTGACTACGAGCGAGGGCCAGACCTATACGCTGACGCCTGGTGGCCAGCGCGGAAACTTGGCCGAATTCGGCACGCTGACCGCTGTGGAGGCGGTGGGCGCATGAGACCTGGCACCACCCCCGAAATCACCGCCGCGCTCGCGGAAGCCGGGATCACGACCGCCCTTTTGGCGCGCCTGGATTTCAAAAGTGGCACGGTTGGCGCCTGGACTGGTGGCCATTCGATCAAGGTGACCGGTTGGGCTGACAGCCTCTTGAACGATCAGACCTTTCACCCGCTCGAAAACGGCGTGATCGTCGATATTGGTGACAACAGCTTCTCGTATAGCGGCTCCGAAGCGCTTGAAATCGCGCTGGGCCTGCCGTCTTCGGTGCCCCTCGCGCTTGAAGCGGCGGCGGTCGAGCCGACCGAATATCAGGGGCGAACGGCCACGATTTGGCGCGCGCTTTTGATCCAGCCTGGCCTGATCGCCGAACCGCATTGGGTCTTTCGTCGAATTCGGTCGGGCACGATGGACACGGTCGAAGTCAGCGGTGACGGACTGTCGCGGACATTCAAACTGTCGATCGAGGGGCACGCTGGCATGATCAGCAACGCCACCCAGGGCACCTATCTCGACCAGCCGAAATTCGACCCGAACGATCGCTCGCAGGACTATGTGGCGGCAATCGCGAACGGCGACGATCTGATGAAATTGGCCCCGACGGGCTGGGCGGCGGTCCAGTCCACGATCAACAACTGGCAGCAGCGTTAGGCGTAGGGCGGTTAAGCTAAATATGGGATGCAGCTTGCGTCCCACAGATATGGCGATTGGGAAGATCGCCTCCGCACCTACCTCGACCGCGTAAACGACGAACCCTTTCGATGGGGTCGTCACGACTGCGCCCTGTTTGCCGCCGATTGTATCCGGGCGATGACCGGGTTCGATCCCGGCGAAGCCTTTCGCGGACGATACGACACCAAGACCGGCGCGGCCGAAGCGCTGCGCGAATTCGGCGCTGGGACGCTCCTTCGGACGGTCACCTCCTGGCTTGGAAAATCCAAGTCGATCCATCTCGCGCAGCGTGGCGACATCGTCATGAACGCGGACCTGTCCTGTGGAGTCTGCGTCGGCCCCTACAGCTATTTTGTCGGGGAAGGCCCTGGCCAGGTCGGGCTGATCCCGGTCCCGACCGCTAGTCTGAAATACGCCTTCAGCGTGCCCTTCGAAGCGTCGGAGGGCGAAACTTGGGCAAAGTAGTAACGACCGTCCTGGTCGTCGCCGTTGCGGTGGCGATCGTCGTCTTTGCCCCGCAGATCGCTGCGGCCATCGGCGCATCGGGTATTTTCGGCGCGACCGTCACCGCCGCGACCCTTGCCACGATCACGTCGTCGCTGGTCGGCCTTGGCGTTTCGCTTGGCATGGCTGCGGCCGCGTCGGTGCTGCGCAAGGCGCCTTCAATGTCGCAGTCGCTGGTCGATCGTCTTCACACCAGCGTCGTTCCCAGCGCCCCGCGAAAGATCGTGTTTGGCACCACAGCGGCCGGTGCGGACGTGCGCTTTGCAGAAACGTTCGACCGCGCCGGTTCGAAAAAGGACGGTTACGCGCAGATCATCGCGCTCGCGAGCCATCGGATCAATGCGGTCAAGGAATGGTATCTCGAAGAGACCCGGACTTGGGCGAACGGCGCGATCGTCGATAGCCACGATGGTGGCGTTCTGGCCGTCCAGACCTGCCTCGAAGGCAAGCCCGGAAACGGATTTTCCTGGGGATCGGGGAAATATTGGACCCCGCAATCGACCTTCACCGGCTGCGCTTATCTCGCCACCCGATACAAGCTGGATTCGAAGGTTTGGCCGAGCGGCATCCCATCTCGTTACACCACGATCGTCGAGGGCTGTCCGCTTTACGATCCCCGCCGCGACAGCACCAACGGTGGATCAGGTGCCCATCGTATTGTGGATCAATCGACTTGGACCTTCCGCGAAGGTTCGACCGAGATTGGCCGCAATCCCGCGCTGGCGCTGCTGACCTATCTGCTCGGTTACCGGATCAACAACAAGCTGGTTTGGGGCATGGGCATCCCGGCCCATCGCATCGACTTCGACAATTTCCGCGCCTACGCGAACGTCTGCGAAGAGCGCGTCCTGACCCAGTCTGGCGCCACGGTTCAGCGCTACACCAGTGATGGCACCTTTTCGACCGCTGACCCGCACGAAACCGTCATTAATGGTCTTTCGGCGGCCATGGGTTCGTGCAAGCTGGTCGATACGTCCGGCGTCTATCAGCTAGTCGGCGGTTTCGACGATACGCTCGGCCCAAAGGTCGATTTCGACGAGAACGACCTGGTCGCCGCAGCCGGATCGGCATCCCCATATCTGTGGAAACCGGCGCCGCCGACCCGCGAATTGCACAACATCGTGCGCGGTCGCTTCGCCGATCCGTCCTCGCTCTATCAGTTGGTCGATTGGGGTGTGGTCGAAACCGATCCGCTACCCGACGCGATCCCGCGCACCCTGTCCCTCGATCTTGGTCTGGTCACCCGCGCAGAGACTTGCCAGCGTATCGCGAAGCAATGGCTGCTCCGCGAGGCCAAGACGCCTGGCGTGTTCAGCGCGACCTTTGGTCCGAAAGCGTTCAGAGTCCAGGTCGGCTCGCTGATCACCATGTCGCTTCCCGAACGCGGTTGGAACCGGAAACTGTTCAGGGTGATCGAGCAGGTCGAGACCCACGATCTTCTCTTCACGATGGCGCTTCGCGAAGAGTCCAGCGAAGTCTATGCCTGGGACCGCGAAGAAAAACCGCTGCCCGCGACGATCCGCCCCGACGGCTATAATCCGCGCGACACCATTGCGCCGGAAAATCTCACGGTCAGCAGTTCGGTCATCGAAGGCGCAGGCGGTCAGCAAGTCAGCGAAGTCGAGGTCACCTGGACCCCAGCACCGTCCGCGCGCATCGTCGGTATCCAGATTGAATCGAGACCGACAGGCGCCATCGCTTGGACCGAGCAGGCCGCGATCCATGATCCCGTCAGCGGTGTTTTCCGCTTTGGCAGCAATGTCGGCGGCGTCGATCTCGCGGTTCGTGCGCGATATCGCATGGGGACCGGCGTTTACAGCGAGTGGGTTGGCGCGGATGTCGTGTCGGCTGCGATCGAGATCGTCGATGGCCAGGCGCGCGAAAACGCCACCACCGCAATCGACACCGCGCAGCAGGCGCAGGAAACCGCGAATTCGGCCGTCAGCCAGACTTCTGTCCTGACCCAGCAGCTTGCCCAGCTTGATGCCGATGTCGCGACGGCGAAGTCAACGGCGGCCGACCTCCAGGCCACCTATGGCAATACCGTCTCGTCGAAAGCCAACGCCGACGCTTCTGCCCAGCACGCTTCGAACGCCCAGGCGGCTGACCAGAATTCTCAGGCGGCGCTCGGTCTGACCCAGCAAGCGCGCGACGCCGCCGCCGACATCCTGAACCAGACCGGTGCGATCCGCGATGAAACGGTCATTGCCCGCACTGACGCGCAGACCGCGAACAGCCAGGCGAAGGGCTATCGTGACCAGACCAGCGAAGCCGCGAACACGGCAGAAGGGGCAGCAGCGCGGGCGGCGGAATCAGAACGCCTGACCTCCATCGCCCGCGATCAAACCGGCCAAATGGTCGCGGCGGCGGCCCAGCACGAAAGTAACACGGCGAGTTATGCAGCCGAGGGCCAGCGAAGCGCGGCGGCTTCTGAAAAGAGCCGATTGAATGCCATTTCGCACGCTGCCGACAACATCGTCGGTAAGCCCTCTTTCGATTCGACTGGCGACCGGGGAGCATGGGCCGGAACGATTTTCGTCGGGAATGATCCGCGTGTCGGTTTTGCGGTCATGTGGCAGCGCGGTCGTGACGCCTACGAGGGCGATCAGATCGCTGGCAACTGGTCAAACCGTCGCCTTCGGATCACGGGAAACGGCGCGGCGTGGGGGCCATATCCCTCGAACGCTGGCGTTCAGGTTTTGCGGTCAAATGGCGAATATAGCTGGCAGACTATTCTGGCACGCCCTGCTGGGGCTGACTACGGTGATTTCTCTGGCGAAGTGGTGATCCAGCCAGACGCCGTATCACTACGGCCATTCTTGCAGTCCGATGGTCCGTTCAGCGCTACGGACCATAATTGCGCGTGGAAAACGCTCCGCATCGAGGACATCACCAACCAGCGTAGCGCCGAAAATGCTGCTGCTGCCTCGGCGGAGAGCCAGCGTCAGGTCGCAGCGATACAGACGGATGTTTCCCAGAAATCCTCGGCAATTGAACAAGATCGTATCCGCACGGAAACAGCGAGAGGGCAGGCTGAAAGTTTTCGCAATCAGGCCGCCACCAGCGAGCAGAATGTCAGCGGGATGGTCCAGACCGTCACCGGTCAGACACAACTTAGCGCGCAACATGTCGGTCAGACCGGAGCGGACGTTTCTGCAACGGCGGCCAATGTGGCCTTGGCGCAGACGAAGGCGACCGAAGCCGGGAACGCGGCTAATGCAGCCAACAGCACGGAAGTTCGTGTGTCTTTGCTCGGTCGTGACGCCGCCTCGCGGGCAGGCGGCAATCTGGTCGGTCGTGCCAGTTTCGACGCCAGCAATGATCGTGGCCTCTGGCGCGATTTCTGCTCTTCGTCGTTAGACCCGCGCGTTGGCTTCCACGTCCTTTGGCAAACTGACCGCGACATCACAGAAGGCGATTTTCTACCGGGTGCTTGGGCCAACCGGGTCATGCGCGTGTCGGGCAACGGAGCGGCGTGGGGACCATATCAGACTATCGCTGGCCTCCATGTCCTGCTGGACAACGGTTCGTCCACGTTCGTCGGATCAACCGCACGACAACCCGGCCAAGATTATGGTGATTTCAGCTTCGCGATCACGCTCCCGGCCAACGCGAGAGCGGTTCGTCCATGGCTGGCCAGTGATGGTCCATGGGGTTCGGCCAATCACAACTGCGCGTGGAAAACGCTTCGGATTGAAGACGTAACCAGCGAAAAGCGGTCTAGCGATTTCGCCGATGCGGCTTCGAGCAGCTATTCGGGTGCGCAATACGAGGCGGGACAGTCCTGGCAGCACTCGCAAGCCGCAAGCGGCTTCAAGGATCAGGCGCAGGCCGCAAACGGCAGTGCTTGGGCAGCCGCAGATTCCGCCCAAGGGTCGGCCGCGATCACAACCGAAAAGGCCGCCGCCGCTGCGCAAAGTGCTAACCTTGCCGCGACCTTCAGCACGGGCGGCGGCAATCTCGCCCCAAACACCAGTTTTTCGGTCGATGCGTCGGGGTGGGCCGCTTACGCGCCGGACGCATTCGGCTTGGCGTGGGGGCGCGACGACGGCGGTGATGCATGGCGTCCTACCAGCGAACACACGCTGTCAATCCGGCAGTCTGGCAATAATCAGTCGATTTGGGGCCAGTGGCACAATGCAGAACGTTACGCTGTGCAGGGCAACACGCTTTATGAATGGTCGATCTACGCAGCCGCGCACCGGTGCAATGTCGAACTAAAAATCGAATGGTATGACGCGAATGGCGCGTTCATCTCAACCTCTTGGGGTGGCTCTCGCACGATAAAAACAGGCGGTAGCGCCATCGGTGCGTGGGATCGCCTATGGGTAAAAGCAGCTTCGCCGCCCAACGCGGCGCAAGCCCATTCCGTATTCATGAAATACGCGACGTATCCGGGCGATGGCGACAGCGTGGCCTGGATGTGTCGGCCGCAATGGCGGCCTACATATGCGGAAGCGCCAGCGCCCACCGTGTATAGCATCGGGTCGGGTGACGCGCTTGCGGTCTCGATGAAGGCCAGCATCAGCCAGAATTCCACCGCGATTGCGACTGCAAATAGCAGCCTGGCAAGCCTCGCAACCGTTGTTCAGAGTGGATCGCCAAACCTTCTGGAGATCGGCGGATTTTCTTCTGGGATGTCGGGCTGGTGGGCGTCCAACAGCGGATGGAGGGCCGGTATTTCGGGGGGCTGGGGTCAGTGCTGCTGGAACCAGCAGGACTTTGCTTCTGGCGGATATTCGTATCTCGAATCCGGCAATGTCAGCGTGTGGGGCGGGCAGGCTTACACTGTGTCCGCCGACAATATCTGTCAGATCAACAGCGGTGTCGGCTACTCGTATGTCGAATTGAACTGGTATGATGGCGCGAACAACTGGATCAGCCAATCGAGCGGGCCTGCTTACAGCAGTTGGCACGATTTCACGGACGATGCCTTCGGCCGAAAAGCGCTCAAACACACGGCGTTCGCGCCGGGCAACGCTGCATTCGTGCGTGTTCGCTTGGTCACGTTCAAAGCGTCTGGGACAATCGGCAACGTAGGCTGGCGTCAGGTTAAGCTGGAACCCGGCCAGCATATGACCGCCTATTCGAACGAAGCGGCGGTGACGATGATTTCGGAAACCGTGACTTCGGTTGATGGAAAAGCCAATCAGGCGCTGGCCCGTGCTGCTGTCCAGCTTGACGTGAACGGTTACGTCTCGGGTTGGGAAATGGCCAACAATGGCCAGACCGGGTCGATGACGATCAACGCCGATCGTTTCCAGATCGTCCGGCCGGGTGGTGGTCCGCGCACCGAATATCGAAACGGTCTTTGGATCGTTACCGATGGGTCTTCTTGGATGTCAATTTGGGGCGGGGCGTTTGGTAGCGGGAACCGCTTCATGCGCTGGACTGGTCCATATTTCACCGACCTGAACAATTGCAACGAGGGCAACGCGAAAGAATATTTGCGCGTCGATGGCACCGCATATTTCGGCGGCGCCTTGTTGGCTGGCACGCTTCGAAACAGCGGCGCGTCGAGCGCTACGGCTGCGAACGCTTCGACGACCACAGGCGCCTTTGGCAGCAATGGCGGCCAGGTCACCGTCAACACGTCGTGGGTCTACAGCTATGATGTGACTTCGACTTACGCGGCCACGACGCAAGGGCGGCAGCAATACGACGCTGCCCTGGCGGCTTTTGGTTCGACAGGGTCGGGCGACGGTGGTTTGACCCATCAGGGATCGAAGACGGAAACCATGTCGGCGGCCGAAATCGTCCTGAACCTTCGTAAAAATGGCGGGTTGGTTGCCAGCCAGGGCGGCGGTTCGAAGATCGTCTCGTTGGACGGTGTGCGTCCGACGATCGGCGATAGTGGTGGCCGGATTACGTGGACGTATAGTCACAGCAGCAGCTTCACGCACGTCGATGACGAACGCTCGACCGCTGCCCGGACGTTCAGTGCCGACATCGTGCGTAACCTGTCTACCGGCAACAACCAAAGCCAACGGGTCAGCGTGGTCTGCGTCGAATGATAAATATGCGCATGGATATCACAGCAGAAACGACCCTTCGCGAGGTCAACGCATATTCGATCCAGACGCTTGAAGCGCTGATCGCCGACATCGACGCCCTCCGTGCGTCCGCGCAGGGCGCGACGTTGGAGCAGGACTATCCAACCGCCCAGGTGGTGGGTCAGGCTCTTTCGAGCTTGGCGGGCATCCGCATGCAGCTTGAGACGCGCCGGGTCACGCTGGAGAACGTCCGTCGGGGTTGGGACGGTGAAGAGCCGTTGGCGGCGGCTGGCACCTTCACGCCGACCCTGCCGGTCACGCCCGCGTGATCGACCGTCTGAAAACGGTGGGCGAAAAAGTGGGGGCCGCAGCGATTTGGCTGTGGCACCTCCCGCCTGTCCGATCCGCTATCGTAACGAACATCATCCGCGTTGCGGGTGGCGGTGTCGTGGGTTCGATCATCGTCGCTATCGTGGATGGCCTTGCGAACGGTGGGTGATGTTTCGTCAATCGTCGAGTGGGCCGCAGCCCTTGCAACCGTCGCCGGTGCGTGCGGCCTAGTGACGCGGGCGATCACGAAAGACGTTGCTCGCGACGTTGTAGAATTGCGAAAGGATGATAGCGATCTTCGGCACAGTCTGAAGAACCAAGCGACGCGCATCGATGCGATCGAGCATCTTCGGACGGCGGACGTTGAGCGCATCGTTAAGTTGGAAAGCGCAGTTCAGTCTTTCGACAAGGCGATCGAGCGGGTTGAACGCGGCCAGGAAAAGCTGGCTACCGCTATCAATGACCGATTTGATATTCTGGCGGAAAGCATCCGCGAGATACGTATCGTGACGCCGAAAGGCTGACTTTCGCCACGACATAAATAGGGTGATGGCTACCCCGTCACCGTTCGAGCCATCATGGCTCACCTATGCCCGCACTCTGGTCGGCGTCCACGAAATCGTCGGCCCGAAACACAGCCCCACGATCATGTCGTGGATCAAAGCGCTTGGTCCCAAAATCCTCGGCATCGCCGTCGATTCCGATGAAACTCCTTGGTGCGGCACCTTCGCCGCGCACGTCGTTTCCCAAGCTGGTTTCCAGCCGCCGAAAATCGCCGTCCGGGCATCGTCTTGGGACGCTTTCGGTGAAGCGGTCAGCAAACCGTATCTCGGCGCTATCGTTCGGTTTCAGCGTCCTGGGGGCGGTCACGTCGCGTTTCTGACGGGCGTATCGGCGGACGGTCGGCTGTTCCGCGTGTTGGGTGGAAACCAGCAGAATTCGGTCAACGAGACCTGGATCGAACGCGGCCGGTGCGTTTCGATGCGATGGCCGACCGGGGCGTCAAAGGCGATTGCGCTGGCGCCGGTGGTGAATTCAGGGGGCGCCAAGGTTTCGAAGAATGAAGCCTAGATAAATAGGGGTTATGTAATCCTCTTCGCGTCTTGGTCGCCTGCGAATTCAGCGGCACCGTTCGTGACGCATTCGCCGCGCACGGTCACGACGCTTGGTCGTGCGATCTCCTGCCATCGTCGGGCCAGCACCTTCAGGGCGACGTTTTCGAGTTCCTTGATCGCGATTGGGACATCCTGATCGCGCATCCTCCCTGCACCTATCTCTGCTCGTCAGGTCTCCACTGGAACAAGCGTGTCGAAGGTCGGGCAGCGCTGACCGAAGAGGCGCTCGATTTCGTGCGGCGGCTGATGGAAGCGCCAGTCGATAGGATCGCAATCGAAAACCCGGTCGGCTGCATCAGCACACGAATTCGACCCGCCGATCAATATGTCCAACCCTACGATTTCGGTGACGATGCCAGCAAGCGCACCGGTCTTTGGCTGAAAGGTCTGCCTAAGCTGGTCGCTGACCGTTCGAAGCGGGTCGCCGGTCGCATCGTCAGCGGGAAGGAGCGCTGGGCCAATCAGTGCGACAGCGGTCAAAATCGCCTGGGACCGTCTTCCGACCGTTGGGCGGCCCGAAGCGTCACCTATCCGGGGATCGCGAACGCTATGGCGACCCAGTGGGGCGTTCTCGCGTGACGCGCTACCGGTCGAAATTCGAAGCCCGTTGCGCCGCGCTCGTCCCGGCCGAATTCGCGCACGAAGCGATCAAGCTGCCGTATCGGATCGATCACACTTATCTGCCCGATTTCGTCGATGTCGAAGGTCGCCGGATAATCGAGGCGAAGGGTCGTTTTCTCGCACAGGACCGAAGAAAGGTTCTTGCCGTTCGCGACCAGCATCCCGATTGGACGATCGAGATGTGGTTCCAGAACCCCCGGCTCAAGATCAGCCCTGGCAGTTCGACCACATATGCGGCTTGGTGCGACCGCAATGGGATCGCTTGGCGCCAGGGGCCAACGTGAAGGACATCATTCGGCGCCGATCCCGACTTCGGCGATGTCAATCGGAATCGCCCCCATTTTGGGGGCAATTATCCATGCGCGATGCTTGCACGTGCGATAAAATGCATCCGTGAATGGAGGTGGGACATGGAGCATTTTGTCGAACGAGCTTTGCCCGACGAACTGGTCGAAGTTCGAAAGAAGCTGGAAGAGTGCCTGTCGGTCCTGGATGCGCACGAAGAAGCTGATGCGGCGATATACGTCTGTCACGCGATCGAGAAGCTGATCGGGGCGCCCAGCACAATAGAGCAGTGGTATATGATGACCGGACGAAACCCGGACGGATCAAGCTGCGAGAGCTAGAGCAGGCTGTAAAGGCCTGCGGCCGACGATCCGATCATAATGGCGGCCAGGAAGATCGCCTGGACTTTGAGGACTAGCGACGATCGATCGCGATCATATTGGTGATGATTCAAACGTTCGCCTTCAAAAAAAATACCCCGCCGACTTTGGCGGGGCATAGTAAAGCCAGAGAGGAGGCCGACAAACGCTTTCTGCTCGCGTCTGTTCCGCGCCTATCGCATCAAGCCCAGCATGGCGGCTGCCGCATATGCGCAAAGCACTGCCAGCGCGAGGATTGTATCGGCGATCGATCGCGTTCGGTTAGTGGCATCGGTGTCGGGGCGGCGCAATGCTTGTCTCTCCAGGTGTGCGGGTCGGGATGAAACGACCGTTCTCGTCGATGGTTGCGCGCTAGATGATCAGGATGACGATCGCGCTGATAGCCGCGACCAGGATCGTCGCAGCCAGGACGAACGCCTCGATATCCGACTGATCGTCGCCGCTTCGACTTTGGTCGCCATCGTCGTGATGATCGTCCATCCGTTCTCTCCCTGCGTCGAAGCGATAGCATCGATCCGTGCAGCGGTCGCCATGGAAATGGTCGAGAGGGATCAATGCGCTGGGGCGGATCGGTGCTGATCGCCTCGACGAACATCATCCCGCCCAGGGCGACGGCTTCAATGGTCAGGACGGATGGCGGTCACGTTTCATCAGGCATCAGCCTTCGGATGATCATTTCATCCATGACCGCCTGCTGCTCGTAGGAGAGGTTCTCTCGGTCGGTGACCGCAGTCCAGGCCTTCATCAGTTCGTCGTCTGACATATCGGCCGCAACCGCAGCGGCCTTCAGGTGGTCTTCCATCCGCGCCTCCGATCATTACGCAGGCGGCAAATAAAATCGATCCGGCAAGATTTTTCAACCGCCTCCAGTTTGCGCTGGGTTAGAAAATCTGGCTGATCACGACCCTATGCAGCACCGCAGCGGGTATCAGTCGATCAACCTGACGATTTCGCTGCCGCGCTGACGATCATCAGCAGCGCAAGGACGGCAGCTTCAATGGTCAGCACGATGTCGGGGCTGCTGCGCATCAGGCGTCAATGTCCATGGGACGCGTCCTCCGTCCGGGGACAGCGTATCACATGTCTGGTGATATAGGCGCGATTAAACCCGGTGCGGGCAACCCTGAGAATTTCCCCAGAATTTCCCCAGAATTTTGGAAGGTGTGTCGGGAAACCCTAGGAAATCCGCCGTTTTTTGGTGGCCGATCCTGCTCCCAAAGCAGGCGCGCTACCAGACTGCGCTACTCCCCGATGCACGCGCGCCTTAGCGTTCGAGCGCCGCCGGCGTCAATGCCCGAAAATCATGTCGAGCCACATATATTGCGCGGACAAATAAAAAGGGCGGACCATATAGGCCCGCCCTTCGAAATCTCGCCGTGGCAGAGATTAGTGCGCGTTCGCAACGTTCTCAGCAACGTTAGCGGCGTTAGCAGCTTCGTTGGCGGCGTTGGCGGCGTTGTCAGCAGCGTTGGCGGCGTTTTCGACAACGTTCTCGACGACGGCGTTCGAAGCGTTCGCGGTTTCGTTGGCCGGCTTCTCACCGCAAGCGGCGAGGGCCATCAGGCTGGCCGAAGCGAAAACAACAGCGATCTTCTTCATTGTGTACGGCTCCCATAGCATTATGCCGCGTCTGGCACGTTACAAATGTGACCCTACGCGAGCGACCCGCATTAACGTGTGCGCTGCACAAATCAATGCTTTTCTGACGTCGGTGAAGCGGCAGAATCACGCGACGGGGCGTTCTCTACTATAAAAGTTCAGTTAATGCCCAATGTTTCTGTCGCATTCGCAGCAATGTTGAGCGTGACCGCCCAGGCGGCGACATTCTGGCGCAGCTGCGCCGGATCGATCTTGTCCAGCGTGTCGTCCGGCGTGTGGTGAATGTCGAAATAGCGGGTGCCATCCTGCTGCAGGTCGATCACCGGAATGCCCGCCTCCACCAGCGGTTCGATGTCCGATCCGCCATGCGCCTTGTCACGGCTCGGCACGATGCCCAGCGGTGCCAGTCCCTGTGCGATCCGGGCCGAAAGCGCTTCATGGCCGGCGGGCAGGGTGAAGTCGACCTTCCACACCTTGTCGGCGCCAAAGTCCGATTCCAGCACCAGCGCATGCGGCTCCTTGCCATGGGCAGCATAATAAGCGCGGCCGCCATTGCCGCCCACTTCCTCGGCGCCGGCGAACAGGACGCGGATCGTGCGACGTGGCATACCGGCCTTGGCGACCTGCAAAGCGGCGGCGGCCACGATGCCGCAGCCCGAAGCGTCGTCGATCGCGCCGGTGCCCTGATCCCAACTGTCGAGGTGACAGGCAGCGACGATGACGCCGGCCTTGGGATCGTTGCCTGGGATTTCGGCGATGACATTGCCCGACGGCTGGTCCTTGGCGGTCTTCGATACGGCGGTCAGGTGGACGCGGACCGGCTGGCCGCGCGAGACCACGCGCGCCATCTGTTCGGCATCGGGGATGCTGACGGCCACGGCCGGGATCGGCGTTACGCCATCGGCCCACATCTGCACGCCGGTATGGGCGATACGGTGATGATCGGTGCCGATCGACTTCACCAGGATCGCGATCGCGCCCTTCCTGGCGGCGATGCTCGGCCCCTGGCGGCGGGCGGCACCATAATAGCCATAGCCCGACCCGTCCTGGGCGGCGACCATGTCATGGCTGACGAACACGATCTTGCCCTTCACCGCGCTGTCCGGCGCGGCCTGCAGGTCGGCGATGGTCGGGAAATAGGCGATTTCGCCTTCAATCCCCTGGGCCGGGGTCGATCCGCTGTTGCCCAGCGCCGCGACGACCAGCTTCTGCGGGAAGGGGGCGATGATCGCTGCTTCGTCATGGACGCGTTCCCACAGCGGCATCTTATAAGGTTCGATGCGGACGTTGGCGAAGCCCAATGCCTTGAGCTTGGCGGCGGCCCATTCGCGCCCGCGCGCTTCGAGCGGCGTGGCGGCCGGGCGCGGGCCGACTTCGGTCGTCAGCCCTTCGGTAATGTCCCAGGCGACATCATCCTTCAGGGCGGCTTCGCGAATCGCGGCGTCGCTGGCCGGGGCGGCCTGGACCAGAGCGGGGGTGAAGATGCTGCCAAGGAGCAGGGCGGCGAGCGGGCCCGATCGGATTTTCTGCATGGCTGAAGGCTTACTCAGACATACCCCATTTGCCAATGGCTTCCGCCTTCGCTAATTCGGCGCAAATTTTCCTGTCCATACCCTTTGGAGCTGCGCGAACCCATGTCCGCCTCATCGCAATATGCCTATGTCATGAAGAACATGACAAAGACCTTCCCCGGCGCGCCCAAGCCGGTGTTGAACAACATCAATCTGCAATTCTATCGCGGGTCCAAGATCGGCATCGTCGGCCCGAACGGCGCGGGCAAGTCGACCCTGATCAAGATCATGGCCGGTATCGACACCGACATCAGCGGCGAAGCCTGGCCGGGTGAGAATGTCACCGTCGGCTATCTGCCGCAGGAGCCCCAGCTCGATCCGACCAAGAATGTGCTGGAAAATGTCAAGGACGGCGCCCGCGAGATGGCGGACAAGCTGGACCGCTTCAACGAGATCAGCATGATCATGGCCGATCCGCCGGAAGATGTCGATTTCGACGCGCTGATGGAGGAAATGGGCACGCTGCAGGAGCAGATTGACGCCGCCGATGGCTGGACGCTCGACAACCAGCTCGAAATCGCGATGGAAGCGCTCCGCTGCCCGCCGTCGGACTGGTCGGTGGAAAGCCTGTCGGGCGGTGAAAAGCGCCGCATCGCGCTCACCCGCCTGCTGATCCAGAAGCCCGACATCCTGCTGCTCGACGAACCGACCAACCATCTGGACGCCGAAAGCGTCACCTGGCTGGAAAATCACCTCAAGGAATATGCCGGGTCGGTGCTGATGATCACCCACGACCGCTATTTCCTCGACAATGTCGTCGGCTGGATCCTGGAGCTCGATCGCGGAAAATATTTCCCCTACGAAGGCAACTACTCCACCTATCTGGAGAAGAAGGCCAAGCGTCTGGAGCAGGAAGACCGCGAGGCCACCGGCCGCCAGAAGGCGATCAACGACGAGCTGGAGTGGATCCGTCAGGGGCCCAAGGGCCGTCAGACCAAGTCGAAGGCGCGTATCGCCAAGTTCGAACAGCTGGTTGCGTCCCAGGAAAATCGTGCGCCCGGCAAGGCGCAGATCGTCATCCAGGTGCCCGAACGCCTGGGCGGCAAGGTGATCGAGGCCAAGGGCATTTCCAAGGCCTATGGCGACAAGCTGCTGTTCGAGGATCTGTCCTTCATGCTGCCGCCCGGCGGCATCGTAGGCGTCATCGGCCCGAACGGCGCGGGTAAGTCGACTCTGTTCCGCCTGATCACCGGCCAGGAAACCCCTGATTCGGGCGAGATCGACATCGGTTCGACCGTGCGCCTGGGCTATGTCGACCAGAGTCGCGACCATCTCGATGCGTCGAAGAATGTCTGGGAAGAAGTCTCGGACGGTCTCGATTACGTCAAGGTCAACGGCCATGACATGTCGACCCGTGCCTATGTCGGCGCCTTCAACTTCAAGGGCCAGGACCAGCAGAAGAATGTCGGCAAGCTGTCGGGTGGTGAGCGCAACCGCGTCCACATCGCCAAGATGCTGAAGCGCGGCGGCAATGTGCTGCTGCTCGACGAACCGACCAACGACCTTGACGTCGAAACGCTGGCGGCGCTGGAAGAGGCGATCGAGAATTTCGCCGGTTGCGCCGTGGTCATCAGCCATGACCGCTTCTTCCTCGATCGTCTCGCCACCCACATCCTCGCCTTCGAAGGCGACAGCCATGTCGAATGGTTCGAAGGCAATTTCGAGGCCTATGAGGAAGACAAGCGCCGTCGCCTGGGCGATGCCGCCGATCGTCCGACGCGCCTCGCCTATAAGAAGCTGACGCGCTGATCTGATCGGGAGGCTGGAAACAGCCTCTCGCTAAATGGCGTAATAACAATGACTTGAAACGCCCGGTGTCCCTCAGGGATGCCGGGCGTTTTGCTGTTCCATCGCCCTGGCGGTAATGAAGTTGCAATATCTGCAACGCCGGTTCCGCCCTTCGCAATTGCGAAAGAACGCGCTGCGCTGCACATAGGACGGGCCTTTCAGGCATCCTCTCCTAAAACTTATCAAGGCCGGCCTTTCGGGGCTGGCCCTTTTTTTGTCCTTCGAACGGGCGTTTTCAGGCAGGGCCAACTCACGCGGAAATCGGACAGGTCGCGGCCGGCCGGGCCAGTGCTGCATTCTTCAGGAAATCATGGTCCGTCAATGCGTCGAGAAAGGCGAGCAGGGCAGGCATGTCGACATCGACCAGCATCGGTGCGGCGTGGCGGCGGATCGCCGATTCGATCGTCGGCGACTGACCATCGTGCAGCCAGGGGCCAGTGACGGCGACATTGCGCAACGACGGCGTGCGGAACTGCTCGGGCGGCGGCTCGAAGCCCGGCGGCAGGGGCTTGCCGCCATAGGCGGCGGCATCGACCTCCTGCGGCGCAGCGGTGCCGACATAATGGGTCTTGCTGTCGGTAAGATCCGGCCCGGAATGGCAACTGCCACATCCTGCCGCGGCAAACTGCGTGGCTCCGCGTTTCGCCAGCGGCGACAGCGTGCCGCGATCATGGGCATTGCCAAAGGATATCATCGTCCGCTGGAAAGCGGCGAGCGCGGCCGTCACCCCGGCAAAGCCGGCCCCGCCCCGATCACCGGGGAAGGCCGCCGCGAACATCCGCTGATAGCAGGGATCGGCGCCGATCCGCCGCGCCAGCCCGGCATCATCCTGCGCCAGCCCCATCTCGACCGGCTTGGTCCCGGTCATCGGAACCATTGCCTGCTGTTCCAGCGTGCTGAGCCCTGCCTCGGTCCAGGTCAGGCCGCTGCGCCAGCCGACATTGGCGAGGCCCGGCACATTGCGCACCCCCATGTCGCCCATCACGCCGCGATGGGTGGAAAGGCCATCGGCAAAGCCCTTCTCCTGCTGGTGGCAATCGGCGCAGGCCATGCTGCCATCGGCCGACAGGGCGCGATCATAAAAGAGCCGGCGACCAAGCGCGACCTTGGCCGCGCTCATGCCGTTGTCGGACGGGATGACGGGCGCTGCAACGCCAGCGGGCAGGGCAGGCCAGCGCCAGGCGGGACGCGCAGCCCCCAGTCCCGTCGCCAGCAGCGCCGCCGCCCCGATGATCGCCGCTCCGCCCACTCGCATCCGTCGTCCCCTTCGCCGCGCATGACGAACCAAGGCTGACCGATCCGCAGGCCGGGGTAAAGGGGGGGCGATGGAGGTTAAGGATGGCGGTCGCTGCCCGATGCCATTTCTTCGGGCAACATCGGATGCTCTCTCGACCGAACGGCTACCGAGGGTGGTTTCCTGCCATTCCCCTCCCGTAAACGGGAGGGATAGCGAGACTTGCGCGCGCAGCGCGTTAGTCGCAGCGGGGTGGGCTTTGGCGACGTCCTTCCCACCCCCCTAACCCCCTCCCGTTTACGGGAGGGGGAACAGTCTCGAATTGGTCGTTAGATGCCATCGCAAATCCGTCAGCCGTGCGAGGTGGGTCTGTCCTATTTGGCGCAAGTCTGATCTATTCGGGCCATGGAAAGTCGTCTCGATTTCGTCTGCTCTTCTGACATTGTCGCTTTGGTGTCGCTTCACGGTCGCCTGACTGCCGCGTCGGCGAAGTGCTACTGTGACCCTGATCATGGCTCTGCTGTCGCGTTGCAGGCGCGTGGGTGCCGCGTAATGGGCGCGTTGCAGGCGCAAAAGGCCCGAAATGGCTCGACGACACTGTGAACTTCGGACGAAAATATACTGTCGCGTCGATTACTCGACTGACCGCCGGATGTTTTCGCTGTCCTACAGGCCGTCATTCAGCCTAAATTCGATCGGCTCTTTGCTCTGTCGAGACCATCTCGCGCCTCATGGCGCGTCAGGCTGTCGGCTTTTTCTCGAAGCTGTTCAGCGCTTCGACCGGCACATCCATAGCGTCGATCCGCGCGACCTTTGCTGCGGGTGGGCCATCCTGTGCCAGCGTGATGAAGCGCGCGACCGCATCCGCCTCGCCCTGTACCAGTGCCTCGACACTGCCATCCATCCGGTTGCGGACCCAGCCGGTCAGGCCCAGGCCGCGCGCGGCGTCGACCGTCCAGTTGCGGTAGAAGACGCCCTGCACCCGGCCGAGGATCATCAGGTGACGGGCGACGGCCGGCATCAGCGGATCCGCTTGATCCAGGTCTGGCCGCCTTCGCGCACTTCGGTGGTGAAATTGGGGATGGCGGCGATCAGATCGGACAGGCGCTTGAAGCCATAATTGCGCACGTCGAAGCTGGAGCGGTTGCCGACCCGCTGGCCGACCGGCCCCAGCGCCACGAAGCCGCGCTCGTCCCGCTTCGCCTCGTCATAGGCGTCGATCAGCAGGCGCACGACTTCCGGGTCCACCGCCGCGCCGGTGCCCGCGGGTGCGGGCGTTGCAGCTGGCGGGGGCAGGGCCGCCGTTGCGGGGGCTGGTTTGGCGGGCGTGCCACTCTTGGCCGGCGCCTTCTTCTTGGGTGCTGCCGCCGGTTTGGCCACCGGCACCTCAACCGGGCGCAGCGCCGCGACGTCGATGAAGCGGGTGCAGGCGCGGCGGAAGCCTTCGGGTGCATTGGCGTTGCCGAAGCCATAGACCGGGATACCGTCCTGGCGCAGGCGGGTCACCAGCGGGGTGAAGTCGCTGTCGCTCGACATCAGGCCGAAGCCGTCGACGCGTCCGCTCGACAGCAGGTCCATCGCGTCGATCGTCATCTTCATGTCGGTGGCGTTCTTGCCCTTGGTCAGGTCGAACTGCTGCTGCGGCTCGATCGCCTGCGCGACCGACAGCGCCGCCCAGGTCTTGAGCGTCGCCTTGTTCCAATTGCCATAGGCGCGGCGGATATTGACCGTGCCGAGTTCCGCCAGCACGGTCATCACCGCATCGAAATGGGCCGCCGACGCATTGTCCGCGTCGATCAGCAGGGCGATATTGCCGCGCCCTTCCTGCCGCATGGGCATGGTGCGCCTCCCGTCAGGCTGCGGCGAAGACGCCGGTCTGTTCGTCCAAGATGTGGAGCTGGCCGTCGGAAATGGCGAAGAAGCTGCCGACCAGTTTCAGTTCGCCGGACTTTTCCTTGGCCCGCACGCAGGGGAAGCTGCGCAGGTTGGTGAGGCTCACCTTGACGCCTTCCTGCTCCATCGCGCGTTCAACATCCCGGTCACGCTGGTCGCCATAGCGGTCCACCACCACGTCGCGCGCATCGTCGAGCAGTTGGATCCAGTTATGGATGAAGCCGCCTTCGCCCGGAGGAGCGTCCTTCAGGTCATGGCTGAGCGCCGCCTTACAGCCGCCGCACTTGCCATGGCCCATGACGACGATCTCGCCGACCTTGAGCACCTGGACGGCAAATTCCAGCGCCGCTGACACGCCGTGCCAGCCGGGATTGGTTTCGAACGGCGGCACCAGCGCGGCGACATTGCGCACGACGAAGATTTCGCCGGGGCTGGTGTCGAATATCTGGGCCGGGTCGACTCGGCTGTCGGAACAGGCGATCACCATTACCTTGGGGCTCTGCCCCTCGTTGAGTTCGTCCCATCGCTCGCGCTGCTGGGACCAGCCGGTGTCACGGAAGCGGCGATAGCCTTCGAGCATGTCTGCAAAGTCGGTCATGATGATTGATGTGCCGCACAAAGAGAGGGCTGGCAAGTATGGTCCTGCATCGCTATCTGGGGCCGATGAACGACATTGCCCCGATCCCCGTCCCCGGTCAGCCCGCCACGACCGAGCGTGCCCGCAAGCCTGACTGGATCCGCGTCAAGGCGCCGACCAGCCCCGCTTATCACGAGACGCGCAAGCTGATGCGGGAAAAGGGTTTGAACACGGTCTGCGAAGAGGCCGCCTGCCCGAATATCGGCGAATGCTGGACCAAGAAGCACGCCACGGTGATGATTTTGGGCGATGTCTGCACCCGCGCCTGCGCCTTCTGCAACGTCAAGACCGGCATGCCGCGCAAGGTCGACGTCAACGAGCCGCAGAACCTGGCTGATGCTGCCGCCGAGATGGGCCTCGAACATATCGTCATCACCTCGGTCGATCGCGACGACCTGCCCGATGGCGGCGCCAGCCAGTTCGTCAAGGTGATCGAGGCGCTGCGCCGGACGACGCCGGGCACCACGATCGAGATCCTGACGCCCGACTTCCGTAACAAGCATGAACGTGCGGTCGCGATGATCGTCGAGGCGCGTCCGGACGTCTATAACCATAATCTGGAAACCGTACCCCGGCTCTACCCGACCATCCGCCCGGGCGCGCGCTATTATGCGTCGCTGCGTCTGCTGGAGAGCGTCAAGAAGCTCGACCCGTCGATCTTCACCAAGTCGGGCATCATGCTGGGCCTGGGCGAGGAACGCCTGGAGGTTCATCAGGTGATGGATGACATGCGTTCGGCCGACATCGACTTCCTGACCATGGGCCAATATCTGCAGCCCACGCCCAAGCACGCCAAGGTGATGGAATTCGTCACCCCGGCCGCGTTCAATGCCTATGCGGCGATCGCGCGGGCCAAGGGCTTCCTGCAGGTGGCATCGAGCCCGCTGACCCGGTCGAGCTATCATGCCGGCAAGGACTTCGCTGAGATGCGCGCCGCGCGCGAGGCGAAGCTGGCCAAGGCGGCCGTCGCGAAGGCCTGATTGGCGAATGCCCAAGCATGAAGAGACCCGCCAACTGCCCTATAGTCCGGAACAGATGTTCGACCTGGTGTCGAACGTCTCGGCCTATCCGCAATTCCTGCCCTGGGTCAGCGCGATCCGTATCCGCTCTGACAGCGAGAGCGAGATGGTTGCGGACATGATCGTCGGCTTCAAGGGGATCAGCGAGAGCTTCACCTCGCGCGTCCACAAGCATCGCCCGGACCATGTCCGGGTCGACTATCTCAACGGCCCGCTTAAGCATCTCCATAATGAATGGCGTTTCCGCGACGACGGGCAGGGCGGCGTGCTGGTGGATTTCGAGGTCGAGTTCGAATTCAAGAACCGGATATTCGAGATGCTGGCCGGTCAGTTTTTCGACAAGGCGCTGCGCAAGATGATCGGCGCGTTCGAGACGCGCGCGGCGGCGCTTTATGGCGCCGGCGAATCGGGCAGCAGCAGTTCGAGCGCGCACAACGCCGCCTGAAGGCGGACGCCGCCCCGGCCATTATCCTCGAAATGATGCATGTCGGCCACGACCTTGTCGGGGCTGCCGCCACGTTCCGCCCGCGCGAAGACGACGGTGCCGACCGGCTTCTGCTCGCTGCCGCCGCCCGGCCCGGCGATGCCGGTGATGGCGACCGCGACATGGGCGTGGCTCTTCTTGAGCGCGCCCTGCGCCATCGCCCAGGCGGTGGCGATGGAGACCGCGCCGAACGTGTCCAGCACATCGTGCGAAACCTTCAGAAGTTCGGCCTTCATATCATTGGAATAGGTGATGAAACCGGCCTCGAAGACGTCCGACGATCCGGCGATTTCGGTTAGCGCGGCGGAGACCAGGCCGCCAGTGCAGCTTTCTGCGACCGCGACGGTGCGACCGGCGCGGCGATTGGCGATGATGACCTTTTCGGCAAGGTCGACGAGCTGGGCTGGCAGGATGGTATTGGGCATGGTCGGCTCAGAATAGCGTGGGGAGGGAGAGGGTGGCAACCGCCTGCGCGGCGATGCCCTCGCGCCGGCCGGCAAAGCCAAGTCGCTCGGTCGTCGTCGCCTTGACGCTGATGCGATCCAGCGAAACGTCCAATATCTCGGCGATCCGGGCACGCATGGCGTCGCGATGCGGTCCGATCTTGGGCGCTTCGCAGATGATAGTGAGGTCGACATGATCGATCCGGCCGTCCCGTTTCAGAACCAGATCACGGGCATGGGCGAGAAAACGATCGGACGAAGCGCCGCACCATTGCGGATCGGACGGCGGGAAATGGCTGCCGATATCGCCATCGGCGAGCGCGCCGAGGATCGCATCGACAATGGCATGGAGCGCGACATCGGCATCGCTGTGACCAGCAAGGCCCCGGTCGTGCGGGACGAGCACGCCGCCCAGCCACAATTCTTCGTTGGGCGCGAGCCGATGGACGTCATAGCCCATGCCGACGCGGGTGGTGCGGGCGCCGCCCAGGCGTGCCTCGGCACGGGCGAAATCCTGCGGGTAGGTCAATTTCTCTAGCCTTTCATCGCCTTGCACCAAGATGACGTCATGGCCCCAGGCGCGCAATATCTGGGCATCGTCGGTGGCTTCCTGTTCCTCGTCCCAGTCGCGATGGGCGGCCAGGATGGTCTCGAAGCGGAAGGCCTGCGGCGTCTGCACGCGATGCAGGTCGGCGCGATCGACGCCGTCGCCCATCCGCGCGCCGTCACTGCGAACCAGCGTATCGGCAACAGGCAGGGCGGGGATGGCGCCTTCGGCATCTTCCAGCGCGGCCAGCAGCCGGTCGATCACCCATGCGGGCAGGAAGGGGCGTGCGGCGTCGTGGATCAGCACGATATCCGCGCCACCGGCCGCCGCGATCGCCTCCAGCCCGGCCCGGACCGAACCGCGCCGGCTGTCCGCGCCGGTGACGAAATGGGCGACCCGGTCGCCGAGCGCAGCCTGCGCGCGGCCCTCCTCGCCTTCGCCCAGAACGATGTGGATGGCCGACACGCCGCCATGCGCCGTCAGGGCGTCATGGGCATGGGCCAGCACGGACTTGCCGTCAATCTGCCGATATTGTTTGGGAATGTCGCCACCGGCCCGGCTTCCCTGCCCGGCGGCGACGATCAGCGCGACGATCCTGCTGTTCGATGTCATGCAGCGGCGCATAGACGCTCTGCCCTATGCTCGCCAACTACTAAAGCGCTACACATGGTCCGGGGCCTGCCTTGTCGTCGCGGCCATTTTCGGCTAAGGGCTGCCTGTTTTTTAGGCAGTGATAGAAGATGACGCGCAGGCTTTCCCCCATTTCCGTTGGACCGGTAACGGTCGACATGCCGGTCATATTGGCGCCGATGACCGGTGTTACCGACATGCCCTTCCGCACGCTGGTCCGCCGTTTTGGTTCGGGTTTGAACGTTACCGAGATGATCGCCAGCGCGGCGATGATCCGCGAGACGCGCCAGTCGCTGCAGAAGGCCGCCTGGCATCCGCTGGAAGAACCGGTGTCGATGCAGCTGGCCGGTTGTTCGCCGACGGAAATGGCCGAAGCCGCCAAGCTGAACGCTGATCGCGGCGCGGCGATCATCGACATCAACATGGGCTGCCCAGTGAAGAAAGTCGTCAATGGCGATGCGGGCAGCGCGCTGATGCGCGACCTGCCGCTGGCGGCGGCGCTCATCAAGGCGACGGTCGAGGCGGTCGATGTGCCAGTGACGGTCAAGATGCGCATGGGCTGGGATCATTCGAGCCTCAATGCGCCCGAACTGGCGCATATCGCCGAGGATCTGGGCGCGAAGCTGATCACGGTTCACGGCCGCACCCGCTGCCAGATGTACAAGGGCAGCGCCGACTGGGGATTCGTCCGCTCGGTCAAGGATGCGGTCAAGCTGCCGGTGATCGTCAATGGCGACATCTGCTCGATCGAGGACGCCGAGACTGCGCTCGACCAGAGCGGCGCCGATGGCGTGATGATCGGCCGTGGCGCCTATGGCAAGCCCTGGCTGCTGGGCCAGGTGATGCACTGGTTCGCCACCGGCGAGCGCCGTGCCGACCCGAGCCTTGCCGAACAATATGATCTGATTACAGAACATTATCGCATGATGCTGGATCATTATGACAATATGACCGGCGTCAATATGGCGCGCAAGCACATCGGCTGGTACACCAAGGGCCTGACCGGATCGGCGGAGTTCCGCAACACGGTCAATCAGGAGGCGGACGCGCAGCGGGTGCTGGATATGCTGGCCGCCTTTTATGAGCCGCTGATTGCGGCGGATGAACCGGCGGTGGCACTTCAGGCTGCATGACCATGCCATTGCCGTCCCTCCCGCCGCTTCAGATGCAGCAGGATGGACCATCCCTGTCGGAACTGATGACGGCGTTGCCGGTCGCAACATTGGTGGTGCGGCCGGATAACGGCATTGCTGATGCCAATGTGCGGGCGGAAACGCTGCTGAATATGGCGCGGTCGGCGATCATCGGCAGTGACGTGGCGCGTACGGTGCGGATCGCGGAGGCTGGCGCCCGGTTTGATATCTGGCACAGTAACAAGCCGATCGCCGCCTATGACATCAAGGTCCATGCCGGGCGCACCGCCGAGATGGAGGTCGATCTGATGATTTCCCCCATCGTCGATCATGAGGGCTGGCGGGTGGTGTCGATCCATGCGCAGGGGCAGGCCCGCAAGATCGGCCATCGCGGCACGGCGGGCGGCGCGCGATCGGCAGTCGGTGCCGCGGCGATCCTGGCGCATGAGATCAAGAACCCGCTGTCCGGCATTCGCGGCGCGGCCCAGTTGCTGGAGACGAGCAACGGCGGCAGCGATGCCGCGCTGACCCAGTTGATCTGCAACGAGGTGGACCGGATCGCTGCCCTGATCGACCGGATGCAGGATTTCACGACCGACCGCACGCTGGAATGCGGTCCCGGCAACATCTATCCGTTGATCGATCGCGCATCGCATATTGCGGCGGCCGGATTTGCCAAGAATGTAAAAATTATAAAGCGTTATGATCCATCCCTACCATTCGCGATCATCAACGACGATGCGCTGGTGCAGGTGATGATCAACCTGCTGAAGAATGCGGCGGAAGCGCTGGAGCATGTCGAGCAACCCTGCATTCGCGTCGAGACGGCGTTCCGGCATGGCATGTCGGTGCTGGTCGGCGATCGCAAGGGCAGCGCCGTGCTGCCGATCGAGATCGTGGTGATCGACAATGGGCCGGGCGTACCCGAACATATTCTGGACCACCTCTTCAACCCGTTCATCACGGGCAAGCGGGACGGGCAGGGGCTCGGCCTGGCACTGGTAGACAAGTTGGTGAGGGACATGAGCGGTTTCGTGCAATATTCCCGCGATCAGGAAGCCGGGGAATCCACCTTCCGCATCCTGCTGCCGATGGGAATGGGCTGATGGCCGCAACGGGTACGGTCCTGGTCGTCGATGATGATCCCGCCATCTGTGTGGTCGTGGGCGAGGCTTTGCGGCGCCAGGGGCACAAGGTGAAGATCGCCGGTTCGATCCGCGAACGCACGGCGCTGATGGAGAGTTTTTCTCCGGACATTCTGATCACCGACGTCATGTTGCCGGACGGCGATGGCCTAGATGGCGTGGCGGAGATTATCGAGCGCAAGCCCGACCTGAATGTTATCATTCTTTCTGCACAGAATACCCTGAACACCGCCATCCGGGCGACCGAGAAGGGAGCGTTCGAATATCTACCAAAGCCGTTTGATCTCAATGAGTTGACGCGCGCTGTTGCGGACGCCTTGGGGCATCGATCGGGCGGGACGGACACGAGCGAGCAAGGATTGCCGCATGACGGCCTGCCGCTGGTGGGGCGATCGCCCGCGATGCAGGAAGTCTATCGCACCATTGCCCGCGTTCTTTCCAATGATCTCAGCATCCTGGTGCTGGGCGAGTCGGGAACGGGCAAGGAGCTGGTGGCCGAAGCCATCCATAGCCTGGGCCAGCGACGCACCCGGCCCTTCGTTGCGATCAACATGGCGGCCATTCCGCGCGAACTGATCGAAGCGGAGCTGTTCGGCTACGAAAAGGGGGCCTTTACAGGCGCGCAGGCGCGGACCGCCGGCAAGTTCGAGCAGGCGCAGGGCGGCACTTTGTTCCTGGATGAAATCGGCGACATGCCGATGGAAGCGCAGACAAGGCTGCTCCGCGTACTCCAGTCGGGCGAGGTGACGACTGTTGGTGGGTCGAAGCCGGTACGGGTCGATGTCCGCATCATCGCCGCCACCAACAAGGATCTGCCGCGGCTGATCGAGGAAAACCGGTTCCGTCAGGATCTCTATTATCGGCTCAATGTCGTGCCGGTGTCGCTGCCGCCTTTGCGCGAACGGCGCGAGGACGTAATCTTGCTGGCCCGCCATTTCCTGGATCGGGCGGCGCAGGATGGCTTGCCGCGCAAGGCGCTGGCCGAGGACGCCGCGCAGTTGCTGATGGCCTATCACTGGCCCGGCAATGTCCGCGAGTTGCAGAATATCATGCAGCGGCTTGCCGTGCTGAGCCGCGAGAATGTGATCGCGGCCGACATGCTGCGCCACGCACTGCCGCTGGATGCCGTGCCGGCCGACCATGCCGCGCCCGCAGGGCAGCTTGCGCAGGCCGTGCGGGAATGGACCAAGCGGCAGCTCGGCGTCGGGCTGGGGCAGGCCAATCCCCAGTTGCATGACAATCTGCTGGCGGTGATCGAGCCGATCCTGTTGCAGGAAACGCTGGCCAGCGTCGACGGCAACCAGATCCGCGCCGCCGGCCTGCTCGGCATCAATCGCAACACGCTGCGAAAGAAGCTGACCGATTATGGCCTCGACCCGCTGCAATTGCGGCTGGGGGACTAGCAAGGGCGAGACGAAGCGCCCAATCGCATCGACCAGCGACATGGTTTTATGTAAAAACTGTGTTTGATCGGGCACGGCATTGTTGTAACGAAGCCACTATGACTGGTGCGGTGACAATCCCCCGACGGGGGCAGGCTTGGGCGAGGCTGATCCGGCCTTACCTGCGCAACGGTCGCCTGGCCGCCGCGATCGAAGCGGTCACGCTGATCCTGTTTCTCGGCACCGCTGGCCTGACCTATCGCCTGCTGTCCGGGCAGGACCAGTCCTACACCCTGCTGACCCCGCCGATCGTGGCGTTGTTGCTGGTCGCCAATCTGGTGCCGGCGATCGCGCTGCTGATGCTGCTGGGGCGCCGCGTGGCCAAACGCAGGGCCGCGAAATCCGCCATAGGTAGCGATGGTCAGCTCCACGTCCGTCTGGTCGCGATCTTCTCGGTCGTGGCCAGCGTGCCGATGCTGCTGGTCGTGATCTTCGCGTCGCTGCTGTTCCAATATGGCGTGCAATTCTGGTTTTCGGACAGTGCGCGCGGCATGCTGCAAAATGCCAGCGACCTGGCGCGCGGCTATTATGAGCAGAATTTGCGCGAGGTCCGCGACGAGACGCTGACCATGGCGAGCGATCTGCGCGACTATCTGGGCCAGTCGAGCGTTTCCAGTCCCCGCTTTGCCGAGGGCTATATCTATCAGGTGGTGACGCGAAAGCTGAACCGGTCGGCGATCATCGAGATTGGCAAGGACGGCGTGGCGCGGACCGCCGCGACGGTTGATCCCGAGAGCCGGCCAGCGTCCGAAATGCTGTCGGCCGATGTGATCAAGCGCCTGGCGTCCGGCGAGGATGTGGTGGTGGCGGCCAAGCCGAACCAGATCGAAGCGGTGACGCTGCTCTACCCCAATTCCAAAATCTATCTCTATGCCACGCGCAATGCCGGCAGTTCGTCCTTCTCCAATGTGGAGCGGGCGCAGAAGGTGCTGGGCGATTATGATCTGTTCGCGGCCCAATCCCGCGCGCTGCAATTGCGGTTCAACCTGCTGCTGTTCGTGGGGTCGCTGTTGCTGGTCGGCATCGCCGTCTACATCGCGCTGGCGGTCGCCGACTGGATGGTGCGGCCGGTCAATGAACTGGTGACAGCGGCCCGCAAGATCACGGCGGGCGACCTGTCCGCGCGCGTGACCAGCCCGGCCAGCCGGGACGAAATCGGCACGCTGGCCTCCGCCTTCAACCGCATGACCCAGCGGTTGGAAGCGCAGACCGGTGCGCTGGTCGCGGCCAACAGCCAGCTTGATGAACGGCGCGCCTTTATCGAGGCGATCCTGTCGGGCGTGAGTGCCGGCGTGTTGTCGGTCGATCGCGGCGGCGTGATCCAGTTGCTGAACAGCTCGGCCGCCGCGATCCTGGTGCGTGAAGGCGATGATCCGGTCGGACGGCCGCTGGCCGAGATTTCGGCTGAGCTGGCCGAACTGGTTGCGTCGCAGGAGGATGCCGGCATCGTCCAGGTGCGCGCCCAAGGCGACCTGCGGACCCTGGCGGTCAAGGTGTCGGAAGATGTGTCCGGCCATATTCTGACCTTCGACGACATCACCCAGCAATTGTCGGATCAGCGCCGCGCTGCCTGGTCGGATGTGGCGCGGCGCATCGCGCATGAGATCAAGAACCCGCTGACGCCGATCCAGCTGGCGGCCGAACGCCTGCAGCGCCGCTATGGCGAAGAAGTGACGAGCGACAAGTCGACCTTCGCACGCCTGACCGGGACGATCGTGCGGCAGGTGGGCGATTTGCGCCGCATCGTCGACGAATTTTCCTCCTTTGCGCGCATGCCCAAGCCGGTGTTCCGGCGCGAGGCGCTGGGCGACATCGCCCGGCACGCGCTGTTCCTGCACGAAGTGGCCCATCCCGATATTCGCTTCGCCTTCGACGCGGATGCCGGGGACATGGAGATGGTGTGCGATCGCCGGCAGCTTGGCCAGGCGCTGACCAATATCGTCAAGAATGCGGTCGAGGCGATCGAGCCGAAGCCGGCGCCCGAGGATGGCGGCGTGCGCGGCCATGTGCGCATGCGCCTGCATGAGGCTGATGGCGCACTGGTAATCGAAGTGCGTGACGACGGCATCGGCCTGCCGCCCGAGCGTGAACGCATCCTGGAGCCCTATATGACCACCCGGTCGAAGGGGACGGGTTTGGGCTTGGCCATCGTCAAGAAGATTGTCGAAGAACATATGGGCGAAATCCGCTTCGATGACGCGGAAGGCGGGGGTGCGCGGGTTACGCTGCGCTTCCCTGTCGTGGCCCTGGAGAAACTGGAAGAGGGGCAGGTGGTTGCCTTGCCCAAAGGAAAAGTGACGGCCAATGGCGCTTGATATTCTGATAGTCGACGACGAAGAGGACATTCGCGATCTGGTTGCGGGTGTGCTGGAAGATGAGGGTTTTACCACCCGCACCGCCGCCAACAGCGACAGCGCGATCGAGGCGCTGGACAGCCGGCGCCCCTCGCTGGTGCTGCTCGATGTCTGGCTGCAGGGTTCGAAGCTCGACGGGCTGGAACTGCTGGACGAGATCAAGCGGCGCGACGCGACCGTCCCGGTGCTGATGATTTCCGGCCATGGCAATATCGACACGGCGGTGGCGGCGATCCGCAAAGGCGCGGCCGATTTCATCGAGAAGCCGTTCGAGGCGGACCGGCTGCTCCATCTGGTGGCGCGCGCCACCGAGACCGAGCGACTGCGGCGCGAGAACCAGACGCTGCGCGCGCGCTTTGGCCAGGATGATGAGCTGACCGGCACGTCGGCATCGATCAACGGCGTGCGGGCGACGATCAAGAAGGTTGCAGGCACCGGCAGCCGGGTGCTGATTTCCGGCCCGGCCGGCGTCGGCAAGGAAGTCGCCGCCCGCATGCTGCACAGCTGGAGCGGTCGCGCCGATGCGCCCTTCATCATCGTCGCCGCGGCGCGGATGGACCCGGACCGGGTCGAAGAAGAACTGTTCGGCGTCGAGGATCCCAGCGGACTGGTGCGTCCGGGCTATCTGGAACAGGCGCATGGCGGCACGCTCTATCTGGACGAGATCGCCGACATGCCGGTCACCACCCAGGGCAAGATATTGCGGGTGCTGACCGACCAGAGCTTCACCCGCGTCGGCGGGCAGCGGCAGGTGAAGGTGGACGTGCGCGTCATTTCCTCGACGGCGCGCAACTTGACGGCGGAGATCGAGGAGCGGCGCTTCCGCGAGGATCTCTTCTATCGGCTCAATGTGGTGCCGTTGCAGATTCCGTCGCTGTCCGAGCGTCGCGATGATATTCCGCCGCTGGTCGAACATTATCTGGCGCGCTTCGCCGCCGATCGTCGGGTCAATCCGCCCGAGATCGCCAGCGATGCCATGGCGGCGCTGCAGGCCAATGAATGGCCGGGCAATGTCCGCCAACTGCGCAACGTGATCGAACGGACGATGATCCTGGCGCCGGGCGACCGGATCGGGCGGATTGAACTGGACATGTTGCCGGCTGAACTGACGAGCGGCGGCGGCGGCGACGGCATTGGCCAGTCGGCGATCATGGGCGCGCCGCTGCGCGAGGCGCGCGAAAGCTTTGAGCGGGAATATCTGCGCATCCAGATCCGGCGGTTTTCGGGCAATATCTCGCGCACCGCGACCTTCATCGGCATGGAGCGGTCTGCGCTGCACCGCAAACTGAAATTGCTGGGCATTACCGACGGAAAGGACGGCTGACGCTAGGGAAATTCCCGATGGCGATGTCAGGCATGGACGCCCCTTCGCAATTGCGGTAGGATTGCCTCGCCCTCGACAAGCGGGGGCAGGCAAGACACCTCCGCCCAGAGGTGCGAGAGCGGGTAACGTCCCGCCAATAAAGGACTGGCAAAAACCATGGCCGACAAAGTGAACAACCTTCAGGATATTTTCCTCAACAGCCTGCGCAAGTCGAAGACCCCGGTGACCATGTTCCTGGTCAAGGGCGTGAAGCTGCAGGGCATCATCACCTGGTTCGACAATTTTTCCGTGCTGCTGCGCCGGGATGGTCAATCGCAGCTGGTCTACAAGCATGCCATTTCGACGGTCATGCCGGCCCAGACGATGGACCTGACCGATCTGCGCAAGGCCAGTGACGGCAATGGCAAGCCGCGCCTGCTGCAGGAGATCTTCCTGAGCGCCGTGCGCAAGTCGGGCAGCCCGGTGACCATGTTCCTGGTCAACGGCGTGATGCTCCAGGGTGAAATCGCCGCCTTCGACCTGTTCTGCATGCTGCTCGAACGCGACGGCATGGTGCAGCTGGTTTACAAGCACGCCATTTCGACCGTGCAACCGCTCCATTCGCTCGACCTGTCGGGTGAGAACGAGCAGGACGACTGATCGTCCATGCCGCATCCGGTCTTCCCGCCGATCCGCGCGGGTAGACCGGAGCGCGGCCAGATGCTCTAAGCTGACATGGCCATATTCAATCGCGACTCCGAGGACGAAGTGGCGCGCGGTGCGCGTGCCGTCGTCGTGCATGCCGAAACCCATGGCGGCGACCGCCGCGACAGCGACGCCCGGCTGGAGGAAGCCCGAGGCCTCGCCCTGGCGATCGGCATCGATGTGCGCGCCGCCCAGAGCTTCCGCGTCCGTGACCGCAAGCCCGCCACCCTGTTCGGCAGCGGTCAGGTCGATCAGATCGCTACGCTGGTGAACCAGGAAGAGGCTGAACTGGTCATCGTCGACAATGCGCTGACCCCGGTGCAGCAGAGCAATCTGGAAAAGGGAACCGGCGCCAAGGTGATCGACCGGACCGGGCTGATCCTGGAAATTTTCGGCGAGCGCGCCGCCACCAACGAGGGGCGGCTGCAGGTCGAACTCGCCCATCTCGACTATCAAGCCGGCCGCCTGGTGCGCAGCTGGACCCATCTTGAGCGCCAGCGCGGTGGCTTCGGCTTCCTCGGCGGTCCGGGCGAAACCCAGATCGAAGCGGATCGGCGCATGATCCGCGACCGCATGGCCAAGATCCGGCGCGAACTGGATCAGGTGACCAAGACACGCGGTCTGCATCGCGCCCGGCGCCAGCGCGCGCCCTGGCCGGTGATCGCGCTGGTGGGATATACCAATGCCGGCAAGTCGACCCTGTTCAACCGCCTGACCGGCGCCGAGGTGATGGCCGAGGATCTGCTGTTCGCCACGCTCGATCCGACGATGCGGCAGATCGTGCTACCCGGTCTCGACAAGGCGATCCTGTCCGACACGGTGGGCTTCGTCTCCGACCTTCCGACCCAGTTGATCGCGGCCTTCCGCGCGACGCTGGAGGAAGTGCTGTCGGCCGATATCATCGTCCATGTCCGCGACATCGCCCATCCCGATACCGAGGCGCAGCGCGACGACGTGCTGGACGTGCTGAGCGAACTGGGCGTCGCCGGCGAAGGGGCGCTGGAACGCGGCGATGGCGAGGCCGATCCGCCGCCGATCATCGAGGCGTGGAACAAGCTGGACCTGCTCGACACAGAGAGTGCCACGCAGGCGCGCGAGATTGCGGCCCGGCATGATGATGTCGTCATCATCTCGGCCTTGACCGGCGAGGGTGTCGAGGGGCTGCAGCGGGCGATCAGCAGCCGGCTGACCCGTGGCGCACGGGTTCACAGCCTGCGTCTGCCGATCAGTGACGGCGCTGCGCTTGCCTGGCTGCACGAGCATGGCGAGGTGCTGGCAACGCGGCCGAGCGATGCGGAGATGCAGGTGGATGTCCGCCTGTCCGACTCCGGCCTCGCCCGGTTCCTGAAGCGCGACCGTTAGAGCAAATTCCGATCCGACTGCGTCAGATCGGTTGCTCTAAGTTTTTGGTTTAACGCGTTTTCCGAGCCATCAGGTGATTCCACCTGATTAGAAAACGCTCTAATCGGGCAGTCGCGCCACGAAATCCTGTACGACGCGGGCCGAATTGGCCGAGGCGAGCGCCATGAAGACGCTCATCTGGTTCTGCTCGGCGTCGCCACCGGCGAGATCCGAGAGGCTGCGGAAGGCCAGGAAGGGCACGCGATTGGCATAGGCGACCTGTGCCACCGCCGCGCTTTCCATGTCCAGCACCTGTGCCTGGAAGGTCGCGAACAGATATTGGCGATAGGCGGCATTGTCCATGAAGGCGGGGCCGCTGATGCCGCGCCCGCCGACATGCAGGCTGGGCTGGTGCGGCAGGCATTTGGCAGCGGCCGCATCGGCGCAGCGGGCCAGGCTTTCCGAGGATGACAAGGCGCGGGCGATGGTGAGCAAAGCGGGATCGGCCGGGAAGGCGCGGTGCCAGCTCTTGGCTTCGGCATCATTGCCGACCTCGACATCGCGCGGGAAGATCATGCCATAATTGGGCAGGTCGTTGCCCGGCGTCCGGAAGATCGGGGCATAGCCGCCCGGCGCCTCGCGCGCGATCGTGCTTTCCATGAACTGGCCCCAGTCGGCCGCGACCACGACATCGCCGATATGCAGCGACGGATCGATGCCGCCGGCAATGCCGGAAAAGAGAATGCGCTTCACCGCGAAGCGATCGACCAGCCACTGGGTGGTCATGGCGGCATTGACCATGCTGACGCCGCTTTCGACCAGCAGCACCGGCTTGCCGGCCATCTGGCCGAGCGTCACCGGCACGCCGTTGACGCGCACCGTGCGCGGCTCCTCGATCCGGCCGACGAGTGCGGCATGTTCGGGCGGGAAGGCGGTCATGATCGCGGTGCGCGGCTGCTCGTCCAGCTTCTGGGCGAGGGCAGGGGTGGCGGTCAGCAGGCCGACCAGGGCTAGAAGCAATTTCATGCGGCGGCAACCCAGGCAAAGCGGATGACGATCAAGATGGCGAGCAGGAAGAGCAGCCAGTCGGCGCGGCTCATCTTGCCGCGCAGCAGCTTCAGGATCGCATGAGCGACAATGCCGAAGGCGATGCCGTTGGCGATCGAGAAGGTGAGGGGGATGAGCGCGAGGGTGAGGAAGGCGGGGACGGCCTCGAACGGCTCTTCCCAACTGACCTCGACCAGCGGCGCCATCATCAGGCTGCCGACCAGGATCAGCGCAGGCGCCGTCGCATAGAGTGGCACCAGGCCGGCATAGGGCGCAGCGAAGATGGTGAGCAGGAAGAGGAGGCCGGTGACGATGGCGGTAAGGCCTGTACGACCGCCGGCTGCGACGCCGGCTGCGCTTTCGACATAGGAGGTGACGGTGCTGGTGCCCGCCGTCGCGCCGACCATGGTGGCGGCCGCGTCGGCGATCAGGATGCGGTTGAGATTGGGCACGCTGCCGTCCGGGCGGGCGAGGCCGGCGCGCTTGGTCACCGCCATCAGCGTGCCGAGATTGTCGAAGAGGTCGACGAACAGGAAGACGAAGATGATTTCCAGCACGCCGATGCCATGGCTGCCGGCGAAGACCGCACCAAGATCGAGATGAAAGGCGGTGCTGCCCAGCGCCGAGACGTCATAGGGCGTCGGCGTGAAATGCAGCGCGCCGACCAGCCAGCCGAGTAGGGTAGTGGCAACGATGCCGATCAGGATCGCGCCGCGGACTTGGCGGATCGAGAGGCCGGCGATCAGCGTCAGGCCGAACAGGGTGAGCAGCACCGGCGCGGAGCGAAGGTCGCCGAGCGCGACCGAGGTGGCGCTGTTGGAGACGACGATGCCGGCATTGCGCAGGCCGATGAAGGCAATGAAGAGGCCGATGCCCCCGGCAACCGCCGCCAGCAGATGCGGCGGGATGGCGGCCAGGATCATCTGGCGGATGCCCGCCAAGGTCAACGCCAGGAAGGCGACGCCCGAGAGGAAAACGCAGCCGAGCGCGACCGGCCAGGGGATGCCCAGGCCCAGCACGACCGAATAGGTGAAATAGGCATTGAGGCCCATGCCCGGCGCCAGCGCGAGCGGCACATTCGCCACCATCCCCATCAGGATGCTGGCAAAGGCGGCAGCGAAACAGGTCGCGGCGGCCACGCCGACCAGCGGCATGCCGGCCTCGCCCAGGATCGCCGGATTGACCAGCACGATATAGGCCATGGTGAGGAAGGTGGTGATGCCGGCGACGATTTCCGTGCGCACATTGCTGCCGCGCGCGGCTATCTGGAAACGGCTGTCCAGCCAGGACGACAGGGGAGTCGTCATTGTGCGCAACCGGGCAGGAAAAGGGAAGGGGCCATGGCCGGCCCGGACAGCGAAGTTGACACCAGATACCCCCTATGCGCGATGGTCGCGATTGCGCGCCCTATGCCGCTGCGCAAGCGCCGCGTCAAAGGTAACGATGCATCACAAATGTGTCGACCAGCCCCAGCGTCGGATGGGCAAAGGCGCCGGGCACGCGGCCGACAATGGCAAAGCCCATCGCCTGCCACAGCGCGACCGCGCGGCTGTTGGAGGAAACCACGAAATTATACTGCATCGCGCTGAAGCCCAGGTCGCGGGCCAGATCGAACGAGGCGGCGCACATGCGCCGGGCGACGCCGCGTCCGGTGGCGTGGCCTGCGGTGACATAGCCGGCATTGGCAACATGGCTGCCACCGCCCGGCTGGTTGGCGCGGACGTAGAAGATGCCGAGCAGGGTGCCATCTTCCTCGACGACGCGAACCGTGCGGTCCGGGGACAGCCACAGGGCAAGGGCCTCTTCGCGGCTGATCGCGCGATCGACCGCCAGCGTTTCGCCGGCTCGCAACACCGGCTCCAGCATGGCCCAGATCGCGTCATGATCCGCCGGCGTGACCGGCCTGATCATTCCGCCTGCTTCGCCTGTTGCCATAGCGCTTCCTTCTCGTCGAGCGACAGGCCGACGAACGCGTCGCCGGCGATTGCCTCCATCTGACGAAAACGACGATCGAACTTGGCATTTCCGCCACGCAATGCGACTTCGGGGTCGATCTTCAGATGGCGTGCGAGGTTCACGACAGCAAAGAGCAGGTCGCCGACCTCTTCCTCCCGATGGGCATGGCTGGTCGCGCTGGCAACCTCGTCCAGTTCCTCATGGATCTTGGCGATCGCACCCTGAGCGTCGGGCCAGTCGAAGCCGGTGCGGGCGGCCCGCTTCTGCAATTTTTCGGCGCGCAGCAGCGCAGGAAGCGCCTGCGCGACGCCAGCCATGGCACTCGGGTCGGGGATCTTGTCGGCGCGTTCGGCCGCCTTGATGCTTTCCCACTGGGCATGGCCATCCTCGCGCCGGGCGCCTTCGCCAAAGACATGGGGGTGACGCCGGATCATCTTGGCCGCGATGCTGTCGATCACGTCCTGCAAGCGGAAATGGCCGGCCTGTTCGGCGATGCGGCTGTGGAAGACGACCTGCAGCAGCAGATCGCCCAGTTCATCGCGCAGGTCCGCCATGTCGTTGCGCTCGATCGCATCGGCCACTTCATAGGCTTCCTCGATCGTGTAGGGGGCGATGCTCGCGAAATCCTGTTCGATGTCCCAGGGGCAGCCGGTGTCCGGATCGCGCAGCCGCGCCATGACATCGGCGATCGGCATGATATCGGCGGGACTGGCTTTGGACATGGGAACCTTCGCATTGGCTGCTGATGGGCCTGCGGATAGGCGTTTGCCGGATACAAGGCCACCCCCGATGTCGAACGGGGCGCCGATAGGCGGATATGGTGCCCATGGCGATGCGAGTCGGAGCCTATGGGAGGGCTATTCCGCTGCGGCGACGACATCCTCGTCCTTGACCGGATTGTTCGTCCGGACCTGCACGACCCGACCCCGGTCAAGATGAACGATGATGTCGGCAAGTGCGACGAGCGATGCCGTATGAGCTATGGCCAATATGGTGATATGGCCCCGCAAACCGGCAATCGCGGTTTCGATCTTGGTCTGTGCGTCCATATCGAGGGCACTTGTCGCCTCGTCCAGGATCAGCAGTCTGGGATGGCGCAGCAGCGCGCGCGCGAGGGCGATGCGCTGCCTTTCCCCGCCGGACAGACGGCTGCCACGATCGCCGACCACGGTATCGAGCCCCTGGGGCAAGGCGCCGACGAACTGCCGGGCGTTGGCGGCGTCGAGGGCGTTCCACAACTCCTCATCGCTCGCATCCGCCTTGCCGATGCGCAAATTGGTTGCGATGCTGTCATGCAACAGGAAGACATCCTGGGGCATATAGGCGATCTGGGACCGCCATTGCCGATCATCCTGGGCAAGGTTGACACCGTCGATCAGAATTTGACCCTCGCTGGGATCGAGCAGCCCCATCAGCATGTCCGCTATGGTGCTCTTGCCTGCACCTGAAGGCCCGACCAGGGCAATGATCTTGCCGGCGGGCAATTCCAGATCGATGTTCGCGATCGTCGGCGTGTCCGTGCCCTGATGGGTGATGGATACCCGATCGAAGCGGACATGCCGGGTCAGGAGCGGCATTTGAACGCGCTCCGGCCCGGCGGTGCGGTTCTGCTCCGCCGTGAAGATGCGCAGCAGCCTGGCGACATTCTCATAGCCTGGCAGGCAGAGGAGCAGTTGCTGGAGCGTGCTTTGCAGGGCGTTGAACCGCGGCGCGAGGCGCATGAACAACAGCAACATCGTCATCAGCTGCGGCAGGGGCAGCGCGATGACGGCATAGGCCACATAGACGAACAGGGCTGCGGCCGCACCGCTTGCCAACTGGAACAGGGCGGTGCTGTTGGATGTCAGCCGGGCGAACTCGACAGTGCCGACGCGCAGCGTTTCCAGCAACCGATCCAAGCGTTGGAGATAATAGGGTTCGCTGTTGAAAGCCTTGGCGATCTTCATGCCGGTGATGAATTCGAACGCGACATATTGCCGTTCCTGCAGGGAATTCGACATGGATTGCGCATGGCGGGCGATCTTCCGGCGCACCGGGTACAGGCCGAACAGGGTCGCTGCGCCAACGGTCATGGCGAACAAGGTCATCTGCCAGGATATCAGCGTGGACAGCAGGCCGTAGAGCGTCAGCCAGATGATATTCTGGCCAAATGACATGAGGCTGAAGACCGCGACCTGGATGCGATCGACATCGTTGCTGAGCGCATGGTTGAGATCGGACCCGCGCATGTTCGCGACCAGCGACCAGCGACCATAGCCGATGGCCGTGAACAGGCGCATGCGGATGTCGTCTACCGCCTGCTGCATCGTGCGGGTCATGAGGAGGAGGCGGCGGCGCGACACCAAAGCCTGAAAGATCATGAGGCACAGCATCGCCGTCAGCAACCAGCCAAGCGATATGCTGCCAATCCAGGGCAGTTGAATGCTGCTCTGGGCCGCACCATGATTGGTGCCGATCAGTTTCAGCAACGGGATCATCGCCAGCAGCGAACAGCTTTCCAGAATGCTGCCGATCAGGATCAGCAACAGGATGACGGAGGCCTGTCGGCCATATCCCCCAAGGGAAAAGCGTGCGAAGTCGCTGATCTGACGGAACTGGCTCACCTATGGTCCTCGCAGTCGGCGCGGACGAGTTCGACTGTCTCTTCCAGTCGATTGAGGGCATGCGGGACGTGCAGCGTTGCCACCTGGACGCAACGGGCCAGGGCAGCGCAGCCCTGCATGTGACGGGCCTCGTCGGCGGGCGAGAGCGCTGCCTTCCCGAAACGGGTTATGTAGGAGTAGCGCAGGATCGCCGACAGGGCCTGGGTTCCGGCAAGCCGGGTGAGGCCGGGCTGATCCCCCACGCGGTCGAGAACATAGAGGCGTTCGGGTTGCAGCAGATCATGGCGGAAATCGCCCATCAAGCGATGCTGGCGTTTGGAAAAGCCGGGATAGACCAATGGCAGCGGCTGTGCTTCAGCCAGTTGCATGGCGTCTGCGGCCTCTTCCGCGAGCTTGAGCTGGCCATAGGCCGGCAGGATTTCGAGCGCGCCGTCCGGGTTGGCGCGGATCGCCAGGAGGTCGTCCGTCAGCAGGCGATGGCCCGCCCGGAGGAAGGCTGCGGCGGTGGTGGATTTGCCCGCCAGTTTGTCGCCAACGAAGATGACGCCATGCCCGTCCAGGTCGATCGCGCTGGCGTGGAGCGTGATGTAGCCGCGCATGTGCAACGCCAGCGCCATGATCGGCCCCAGCAGAGGAAAGGGGAGGTAGGTCACCGGCGTATCGGGATAGGGCTGAATCTCGATGAGGTTGGGGCCGTGGAACTGGAAGGCCGCAACGTCGGGCCATGCCAGGAAATGCGTCCCGTCCGTGCGGAACTGCGTGATCACGCCCTCATCGCGCGACGGCAAGGGCAGATCGCGGCTGTAGATGATGCGGATGTCGGGCACAGATCCCGCCGGGGCGATCGTCAGTTCCGGTAGCGGAACATCCGATTCGATCGTCAGCCCAAAGGCACGATAAAGGGACGAGGCCTTGCTGGCGGGGGCAAGGGCGGGCTGAGGCGTTGGGCCCATCTTCATGTCATCCTCCTGCATGTACGATGTGAAATTTAGCCCTCGGAGCGGCGGGCCGGGATCGTCTTGCAAGCCAGCGGCCCAGACTTGCGACCCGATACGCAGCGAATAAGGGGGCGGCATCATTGGCCATGGATTGATCGAACTGCGTGATGGCCGCGCGGGCCACATCGATGTCGACAAATGGCGCCAACATGTCAGCCTGCGCATCCAGCATCGTCAGCAAGGATGCCCGGTGACGCGCCATGCCTGTTCCCAACTGGCCAGCAAAATTGAACTTGTCGCGCCGCAGTCGGACCGGCTCTGGCAACAGGCCTGCCATGGCGTTCCGCAGGGATGCGCGCGGATAGCCATTGTCGAGCTTGGCATGGGCCGGGAGCGATACGCAGAATTCGACCAGACGGCGATCATAGAATGGGAAGCACAGCCGCACCCCGGCTGCAGCGGCCGAACGATCGAGCACTTCAAACGCATAGGGTTGTTGTGGCGATGTCAGGGTCGACAGGTGGCGCTGCTGCTCGGTCTGATAGGCCGAGCGGCTGGGCATTGTCGCTGTGCGGCGCAAACCTATATCCGTGCGACGGGCGAGGTCCGGTGCGACGAGCGCGGTCGTGAAATTCGGTGAGGTGCGGGGCGGATGCGCATGGTCGACGATGCGCCGCCAATTCTGCCGGAATCGCCGTATCGTCGCGATATGATCGAAATGGGGGGACGCTGCCTGCCAGGTCGAACAACGGAGAATATGGGCCAAGCCATGTGCTTCGCGCAACAAGGTGGCCCAGCGTCGTTCCATCGCCAGTTCGTTCAGCCGCCCAAACCCGTGGGAAACGACTTCATCGCCGCCATGTCCGTCCAGAAGGCGGGGAAGCCCCAGTTGCCGGGCCCTGTGATAGAGGCGTCGTGAACTGCCCAGATTGTAGGCGAGGCAGGGGCCGTCCTGTTCGGTCAGGATCATGTCCAGTTCCTGCAGCGGATCCTGATGCTCGGTGGGCAGGAAATGGGGGGCAAAACGCCCTGCTTGCAGAATGGCCTCTATGTGCGGGCCATCCGTCCAGTTGGGACTTGTGTCGAACGTCATGGACAGGCTTGGCACGGGCGGTCCCGCCGCCTCCGCCCGCAAGCGGGATGCCATCATGGCGATGGACGAGGAGTCCAGCCCTCCGCTGAGCAGCACGCCGGCTTGTTCGCTGATCCGACACGAGACCGCCTGTTCGAACAAGTGCCGGAACTGCTCGGCGGTTTCCTCATCCTTGGGAGGCTGCGATGCCGCCAGATGCCAGTAACGGCTGATGGTGAGTTCGTCGCGTGTGACCTGGATGACGTGCCCTGGCGGCAGACGCCGGATTTCGCGATAGAGCGTCGTCTGGGCATCGCCGACTATGCCGGAGACAAAATCTGCTGCACCAACTTCGTCGATGGCGGATGAAATCTCCGAACCGAGCAGCGCGCCAATCGTTGTCGCCGCCATGAACAGTCTGGGCGAAGCATGATAGTAGAACGGGCGGACGCCGAAATGGTCACGGGCGCCAAATAATGTCTGTGTCGCTTCGTCCCAGAGCACAAAGGCGAAGTCGCCCAGCAACATGGAGGCGCAGTCTGCGCCATAGCGCTCGTACAGCGCGGCTATCAGGCTCGCTTCAGGGAGGGCGGGGCGGGGAGGAAGGCCGAGCCGTGCCTCGATTTCCGCGCGATTGTCGAGCCGGACGTCGGCGGCCACAATAAGGCCCGGACGCCGGTTCTCATGGTCCAACGCCTCCATGCCAGCCCCGGCAAGAATCGTCGGGCCGCTATCGATCGCGCAACGGACCCCGCGTGATACCAGGGAGGCGATGCCTTCGCCGGGCCAATGCCGTGCCGGCCGGCTATCGCGGTGGAACAGGCCGGCAAAAGCATTCATTGCCGGACCAGCCCATCCAGGTCCGCCAGGACATTGAAGCCGGCCAAGTCCTGTCGTCTGCCGCCAATAATGGGCCTTGCACGATGGTCGAGCAGCCAGGCATGGGCCTGGAAGCTGCCATCTTCGGAGCGGCGTACACCGATCCGGATCCAGCTTTCATGTCCCATCCAGGCGAGCAACGTCCGTGTGGCCACGGCCTGGGTCAGGCACGTGGCGCCGGGAACAAGTCGTGAGGCGATGCTGACAGCGCGGGCGGCCTGGCGCACCCAGAGCGGATTGCGCTGGCCAGTGGATTGCGGCAACCATTCGCACAGGCGCGCATAGCTGGTGAGGCTGAGGGCAAGGCGGACAGCCAATACCACAGGCAGTGCGACCGGCAGCAGCAGTGCCAGCAGCAGCCCTGCCAAAGTGCGATCAGGACGCCGGCGCATGCTGGACGCTGATCAATGTGAACTGCGACAGGTTGCTTAACAGGCTCTCCAGATCCTTGCGGCACTGTTCCGGTCGGACGTCAAAGCGTTGTTCGATATTGTCCTGCAACGCGCCGACACTGGTGGGGGTCGCGATCGTTTCCCAGACATGGACGCCGACGCGATTGAGCGCGAAATAGCGGCTGGAGGTCAGGTCCAGTAGAACTCTCTCATTGTCCAGGTCGCAAAACACGATGTTGGGATCTGCTGCCACGATTGTCGCGGATGGCCAGGCGATCGTCATCTTTCTTCCCCGCTTCCAAGGGCCTTGCAGGAGAATGGACGCCCCCTCTGTCCGAGAAGGGCGTCCACCCTGTCAGGAGAACGTGAGCTCGCCGCGCGGCGTACCGTCCGGGAAGGTCGCGTCCAGGCTTTCGCCATAGGACGTGCCCTGCGTCAGCGATTCGAACGAGCCGAGTTCGACGAGCTCGGGCGATTCATAAGACTCCTTTTCCATACTCAACTCCTCATCATCTGCTGAACCATTCAGCGGATATAAATTGATCGTAAGTAAATGTTTAAGTCAAATTCCAATCCATCCGCGGTAACACCTATAGGTATAAACACATATCGCCATGATTTAACTTTGTAGGGCAATGTTTTGCATAAGCTAACATTCAAGGCGTGACTGATGTGTTGTTAGATCCCTCCCGCAAGGCACGGAAAATCGTGGATATCGTGAGGTGCCATGTGGCCCTGTCCGTTCCGCAGATGATCGTTAGCCCCCCTTCTCCGGCGATCGACGCGGACGATTGGGCGGACATCATAATGGTTGGGAAATCCTGTAAACTTCTGCTGCACCTTGGTGCCGGGCTCCGCGCCGCTGGGCAGGATATTCCGGACGCCTTCTCGCGCGAGGAAGATAGGTTCAGGAAGTTGACGCTCGCGATGAACGGCGTGAACATCGCTACAATAACCAATATATCTAAAACTCTAATCCATGATGAGCTGCGATTTATAGTTTTCAAAGGCCCGCTTGCGCAGAGAAGAATCTATGGCGGATACTTTCATCGCCCCTCATCGGACGTTGATATCCTGATCGATCGCAGTGATCTGCGTCGCTGCACTGCGCTTCTCCAGGGGGCAGGTTATTTCCTGCCCGCGGAATGTGATCGTATCTGGTGGCGCGCCTTTCTGGGAGAGCAGCATTTCTTCTCGCGTTCGCCGAACCAGGCAACGGTCGACGTTCATCACCGGCTCCAGCAGCCGGGTTGTCCGCACCCCATGGACGTGGGCGCGTTTCTGCGTGAGCCGGCGGATCAGGAACTGGGGCAGGTGAAGGTTCCCTGCATATCGCCAATCCACGAAATCCTGTTAGCAAGCCTGAGCTTCGTGAAGTCTCTGACCCAGCATTGCCACGCAGCGGCCTATCTTCTGGATTTCTGCGCCGCAATTGCCGGGCTCGATCATGCGGCCTTGGCGATTTTGCATCAACGGGCAACGGAGCAGAATATCGAGCATAGCCTGCGCATCACCTTGGCCTGTGCCGAAAGCATGTTCGGCTTGGAAGTACCGGAATTTGCGGAGCCACTGCCGATCTCGGACCTATTTGGCGCGGATTTGTCCCTGGCCGTCTTCACGCCCGATGATCCGTCCATTGCCTGGCCGCGCTTGCGGCATTTGCTGTGGCGGCTATGCGATGACCGGCGAGCCGGCCAGAAACTGGGAACATATATGTGGGTCGGTGGCAGCTTCCTGGCGTCCAAGGCAGCGCGCAAGATACCGGGATGGCCGAAGGAAGATCCCACCATTATCCATGTTGCGCCTGTTGCCGCATCGGGCTGATCGCTCCGCAAAAAAGCATTACACCGTTGCGAACAGATAGTCGGTGTCACTGGCCGCGCGGATCAGGGGAGTGGGTTGGGTCAGCAACCAGCACTCCCCCGCCCGCCAGGTCAGGCCATCGATGTCCCCGCGCCCCCGCAACGGAATGAACCAGGCGAGGCCGCTGTTGGTCACGTGCAGCGCGTCTCCGCCCTGCATATGTGCCAGTCGCAAACCGAAAGGCCCATCATCTAGCAGGACGCCGCTGCAGCCAAGTGGACGATGCAGGGCAACAGCAGGGCGCTGCTCGGTTTGCAGATCTCCGGCGGTCGCCTTCGTCTCAAGGTCGCGAGTGCGGTCATGTCCATCGCGATTGCAGGTCAGGTCGATATTCTGCTGCACTTCGACAAGAGATATGCCGGCGCCAATGGCATATATGGTGCCAGCCGGCACGAAATAGAAATCGCCGGCGCGAGCCGGCCGCCAATCGATGAACTGCGCCCATGCTTCAATTTCCGCCGCATGGTGCTGCAGCGGCTGTTTCAGCGGAACGATCGTGCCGATGCCGATCATCGATGCAGGCTCCGCCTCGAGAATGTACCAGCATTCTTCCTGGCCGGTGGATTCGCGGTGGGCGTGAATATGGGTCGACAATCTAACGCTGGTATAGATGTACCTAACCTGTAGCGGGGGCCTGGTTCCAGACGGAGATCCAAACCACAATTCGCCGATGCGCTTGCCCAATTTGTCGACAGGGTGGTTAGGGACGACGTCCTTTCCCCAGATCTTTTCCACGAAATTTGGCTGAAGCTTAATACTTGGCATCGGGCATGCCTTGCGTTGTACCTTTTCGCAGGGCGATCGATTGCCTCCGAGGTCTCATGCTCGTCTCCCGCAAGGAATGAGTTCATGAGAGTGATTGATTGGCAGCGGATTGAAATCCGTTCGAACACCTAATCGACTGGCAGGATTGCGCAAGACAAGCTTGTCCATTCTTCCAGTTGGCCGCGCCTGTTTGACTGGTCAGGAAGAAGGGCTTTCTGCCGCTAACGGCAACGGTCGTGTCGCGGCATGGCCGTTCAGGGCATCGGTCAGCTTGCGACGGACCCAATTGCCTACGGGGCGTTCAAACATCTCGTTAGACAGGCCGGCGACGGCCAAGGACAAGATTGTCGCGATCAGGATCTGCATGGGCATGCTGATGTCCCATGCAGGCCCGGCGAGGCGAACCAATTGAAGGATGGGCATGTGGAGCAGATAGAGCGAGAAGCTATATGCACCCAGTCGGCGCATCAACGGATTGCCCCATAGCATGTCGTTGAACGGATGACGGATTGCTGTGCCCAGAATGACCAAGGCGCAGGCAACGATCTTCAAAGGGTCTGCATAGTAGATGATGTGTTTCGGATCGTTGGTCACGGGCGGGAATACCCATGCGCTGACTGAAGCAGGGGGTGCGATGAGGACCCAGATAAAGGCCGCGGTGAACAGCAGCAGCGGCGGGAATAATCGCGTCATGCGGTCTTCCGGGATCTGTCGGACCAGTACTGCGCAGAGAATTCCGGTCATGAAGATGTGCATCTTAGCCAGGGCAAAGATGCCCGGCAGCCAAGGGCTCGCTGCATAGCAGCCTGCCACGATCAGCCCGATCAGCACATATAGCCAGCCGCGTAACGGTTGGTTCGCATGGGTTGCCGCCCAGATCGCCGGGAAGAGAAAGTAGAATTGGAACTCCGGCCCGATCGACCAGAAGACCGATACGGTACTGGTGAATGTTCCCTGCCGGACCAGTTCGATCAGTCCGATTGGATAGATGAAATCGGCGTAGACGAAGCGATAGATCAGGAAGGATAGCAGCGAGACACAGGCGTAGAGCGGCACGATGCGGGCTATGCGCGCCGCAGCGTAGGATGCCAACGCATCTCGGTCGGGCGATCTGGGGAGGTAGAGATGGCCCATGAGAAAGCCGCTGAGCGTGAAGAACAGCAGGACGCCATAATCGCCGGCGCGCGGATGCAGAAGTTCGGGATAGCCGAACGTGCGGAAGTGGCAGAATACGACGAGCAGGGCAGCAAAGCCTCTGATGCCGTCGAGCGCCGGTATATGACGGCCAGGGCTCATGCGGCGTTTCCTTCCATGCGCGTCAGGCGTCCGCGGGCGTAACAGAAGCCGTAGACGACCCACATCAGAGCGGCTGTCTTGATTGACAGCAGTGAATTGCTGATGGGCAGGCAGAGTGCGAGGAAGAGCATAATGCCATGCTTTGCCATCCGGTTGCCGGGATCGCGGCCGAAGCTGCTGCAGGCGAGTGCCAACCAGAGCCCGATCGCGATCACCACGGATTGGGCCTGGACGAAATCGGCCCAGCCGGCGTCATCGAACCGGACCCGATCCGCGCGGATGCCCAACAACTGGTCAAGGTCCATCGATCGCAGCGCATCGAGCCCGACGCTGAGCCGTCCGGGAAGATTGTCTTGATGCTCCGCCAAAATTCCCAGCGCTTCGCCCCCGACCAATGCGACAAGCAGCAACGGCAGATAGGCGACGCTCCATTGATCCGGAACATAGGCGCTGATCGGCAGATAGAGGCAGAAGAGCAGGATCACGCTGAGCGCAAGCCTGCCATCGCAAGTGACCAGCAGCACCGCCGTCGAAACCAGCATGAACAGTCGCGCGCCGTTCGACAGAGAACGCCACATCGCCGCCGTGAAGATGGTACCGACGATCGCCCAGTTGCCGAGCGATACCGGCTCCAGAAACAGCGATGATCCGCGATGCAGGCCAAGGCCATCGAGCAGCATGCGGCCGCCGGGACGTTCCGAACTGAGAAACAGGTCGCCGCCGGCCCAGAAGGCATCTGCGTCATAGCCACGGGTCTGTACATAATAGTCGATCACGCGAAAGGTCGAACCAAAGCCGCCAGGGCTCGCCAGTTCCCACAGGCCGACCAACATGATCAGCAATTGCAACGACAACATTGTCTGACGCAGCAACGCGCCTTCAATGCGGGTTCCAAGCAGAATGAAGGCCGGGATCAACAATATGTCGCCCAGGATCTTGGGTTCGAAATATCCCTTGATCGCGCTCGTCAGCAGCACCGAAAGGACCATGATCCAGGTCAGCGCCAGCCACCGAAAACTATGTTGGACCGGTTGCATGGTCCCGACCAGCAGCGCGGTCAGAACGATGCTGCCCTGCGCGGCGGACACGATGCCGGCGGTCATCGGGAATAGATGCGCGTTGACCCAGGCCAGGGCCGGATTGAAGAGGACCGTGGCGACAAGCAGTCCGGCGGCGACATAGTTGACGAGCCTGTCATGGATCAGGCTGCGTCGATGCACCGCTTCGCGCCGCGCGCGAGCCGGTAGAGAAAGGGCAATCTCAGCCAAGAGAAGCCTCGACGAGCCTGGCGGCAACATCGCTCCAATCCTTGCTCGCCACCGGGCTGCGGCCAGCGTTCAGTGCCCGATCAAAAGCCTCGACCATTTCCTGCGGGTGATCAGGCCGGTAACCAAAGCGCAGGGCATGGTCGCCAACGGCGAAATCGGGGCAAACGGCGGGCAGACCGATTGCCTTATATTGCAGGAGTTTGAGGCTGGAATCCGCGAGATAGGCGGCGGCAGCCGCGCGCTGATAGGCCGCGATCCCGACATCGGCATGCTGGAGATAGGGCAGCGTTTGCGCAAAAGGCATCTCGTCATGCTGGATCACATTGGTCGGAAAGACGCTCTTGGGCGATCCGATGGTGTGGAAGGTGAATTCCGGGCGCGCCAGCGCGAGGGTGCGGATCGCCCCGGCATCGAACAGCATCGATCCGACTGTGACTGCGTTGCGCTTGGTCGCGTAGGGACTGTCTGTTGCCTGATTGAGCAAAGCAGTATCGACGCCATGCGGAATGAATAATTTGGGGCAGCTGAAGGCCTCGAAATGCGGGAGCATGGAGCGGGCGACGACCACGATCAGGTCGATATCGGCCTCCGATTGCCAAAGCATGTCTTCAATGCATTCAGGCACGCCGGCGGTGGATAGAAGATCCGTGGCCCGATAGACGATCCGTGCCGAGGGTGCGACGGCTCGGATGCGCTTCAGCAATGCTGGCGCAATGCCGGATTCGACGATGATGATGTCCGCCGCGCCTGCCGCTTCGTCCAGCGCGGTGCAGCGGTTTCTGGCCCATTTGCTGTAAAGCCAGGATTCCACCTTGCCCGAGACCGGCAACTTCACCGGATGCCATGCGCTGCGCCACAGATAGGCTTGCAGCCCGTCCACCTGTTCCCAGGCATTGGCGCGATCAAACAGATCGGCCCGGCTGTCACCACGCAGGCGCGACAGCCAGCTATAGCCGATCGACATGAAGGTCACCTGATGGCCCTGTTGCGCCATATGGCGCGCCACGAAATGCACGCTCGCGCGGCGCCGGGTCCGATAGTCATGGCGCGAGATGATGAGGACGCGGCGTCCTTCGGCGTGAACCGGCTGTGGCTTTGCGGCGGATTGTCCGATCATGAACGGGCCTCCGTGCTGGCAAGGATCTCGTCATAATAGTCTTCCAGGGCGGCTACGCGGTTGCGGAGGTCGAACTTGGCGGCCACATGGGACCGGCCGGCTCGGCCAAAATCGCCGCACAGGTCCGGCGCGCCGAGAAGCGTTTGCAAATGGTCGGCAAAGTCGTGGCTGTTGCGCGATCGTGCGAGCAACCCGGTCATGCCGGGTTTGATCGCTTCGCGCATCGGGCCATCGTCAAACGCGATCACCGCCATGCCCATCGCCTGCGCTTCCATCAGCACGATAGGAAGCCCCTCGGAATCGCCGTTTGCCGCGCGCACGCTCGGCATCGCGAAGATGCGGTGACGGGCCATGGCCGCGAAGACCTCCGCGCGAGATCGTGCGCCCAGGAAATGCGGCTGGATACCAAGCCGATGGGCCTGGGCGACCAGGGTGGGCATCAGGGGGCCGTCGCCGATGATGGTGAGCGGTTCGCTTCGAATGCGTTCGGGCAACTTAGCCCAGGCATCCAGCAGGAAATTGACCCCCTTCTTTTCTACCAGACGGCCGACGAAGAGGGCGCCCCGGCGGCCATGGGCGGCGGGTGGCGGCGGCAGGCTGGACGTGTCGATGCCAAGCGGAATGACGCGCAGCTTGTGGTCGGGATAGCCTGCCTCGAGCAGGCACTGTTTGATCCACTGGGATACGCAGATGATGCCATGGGCGTAACGCAGAAGGAAGGGCTTGAGCATCAGATACCAAAGTCCCTCGGTCCGGCGCGCATGTTCGCGCGCGGTCACCGTTGCATCATAGCCATGGGCGGTGACGACCAGTGGGATGTTCCGTCGCGCGGCAAGGGACAGGATGTTCGCCCCATCCTGCAGGAAATGCGCGTGGATCAATCGCGTCGAGGGAGCCGACAGGACATCGCCGACATGGCGATATCGGCCGGTAAGCCGATTATAGACTTTTTCATATTTGCCCGCCTGAGCGCGATGTAACAGATGGGGAGTGTGACCGTTAATAGAGTAGCCGTTCAATATGTTCTCAGTTATTATGATCGGATTATATCTATTAAGTCCCTGGATGTGATCTGATATGAAGGTTTCAGAAAGAGGAAGGAAGCCTCTTCTGTATATTGCAACGTTGGGTGTGTCAGATAATTCCACTAGGTGAAATTCCTCAATTCGTTGCGGTTTCATCGATTGGTATATCGAAGCTTATTATCGCTTTCGAGTAAGGCATAACACCTATGCAAAATCCCGCGATTGCTCCTGTGCTCCCACTTGTCAGTGTCGTGATTGCGGCGTTCAACGCCGAGGACAGCCTGGATCGCGCGGTGCAATCTGCGCTTGCGCAGAAACTTCCGGTGGAGGTGATCATCGTCGATGACGCGTCCGGCGACAAAACCGTGGCAATCGCCGAACGATTGATGGAGCAGGACTCACGGGTGCGACTGGTGCTAAGCGAGGCCAATGGTGGCCCTTCGGTCGCGCGGAATCTGGGGATTGGGGTCGCGCGCGGCGAATGGATCGCGATACTGGACGCCGATGATGCGTTCGCACCGGGCAGGCTGGTTCATCTGACCGCGCTCGGCGATCGGCATGACGCGGACCTAGTCGCGGACAATCTGTTTTTCTATGATTGGCACGCCGGAACAGTCGTCGGCACGGCATTGTCGCGGACAGCGCAGCCGATCCGGCATATCCGACCGGCCGAATTCGTCCGCAACGCGATCACAGGGCGCTCGCCGTTCGATTTCGGCCAGCTCAAGCCGATCTTTCGTCGCCGTTTCCTGACGACCCGTTGCCTGCGCTACCCGCCCCAGTTGCGGCACGGCGAAGATTTCGCCTTCATCATCGATTGCCTGCTGGCGGACGGTCGCTTCATTCTGAGTGCAGAGCCGCATTATCTGTTCACTCAGCGGCAGGGCTCCATTTCGGATCAGGGATCGGGGCAATCCCGGACATTACTGAACCTGGATGCAATGCGTGCCCATAGTCTTGCCATGCTGGATCTGCCCCGCGTTCGCGATGATCGTGTTCTGTCACGGTTGTTGGCTCGTCGCGCCAGCGCCATAAGGCAGCAGCATAGCTGGAACCGCGTCTATCCGCATCTTCGCGCACGCAAGCCGATGGCATTGCTGGAGGCGATGATGACGGACTGGAGCAACTGGCCCATGCTGGGACGCCATCTGATCCGTCGCTGGTATCATCGCGCGCAGATGGCGCGGATCGCTCAGCCCGATCGCACCAGCTTGTCGAACTCGACGCTGAGCTGATTGACGCGGTTGGCAAAGATCCGATCGTCACTCAGAAATCCCGCCTCATTCTTCAATTGTTCAAGTGCAGAGGCGATGCGGCTGTGTTGCCGCCGGTTCCATGTGGCGATACGCCGCGCGACCGCGGGTGGTTGTGGCAGACGCCGGGGCAGGGCGAGCAGATGATGTTTCAGTTTTGGCCGCACGGACATCCACCAGGGCCGCTGTTCACGACGGGTCATCTGCCTTTGGTGCGCGAGCGCGCCTTCTGCATCAGGATGCGCGAGGCGATAATGTTCACCGACCAGGCGCCGGACTCCGTCGCGATAGGCAGTGTCCAACGTCGCGGTAGGCAATATTCGCGGTTCATAGGGCAAGTTGAGGGAAAGCGACCAGTCGAGCCATTTGAAACTGTTGATCCTTCCCGAACTGGAGACCGGAATCCAGGGAACGCGCAGCGTATCGGCGATGATCGCTGCGTGCATCGAATCGGCGATCACCAGACGTGACCGGCGGATTTCGTCGATGACCTGATGCGCGCATTGCCGCGGGTCCACCAGCTTGACGTCGGCGGTAGCGCAGGCCGCAGCCCAGTCGCCTTCATCCATCGCCTCGTAGTGGGGAATGAAGATGGGCCGGCCGCGCTCAGCTTCGGGTAGGGGCTTGAGCCGATCCAGCGTGGAAAGCAGCAGCGCGCCATCGGCAATCGCCCGATCCGGGCGGTTGAGGACCCGCGCCGTGAGCGGGCCGCGTAACGCCACCACATCCCAGCGATCGGTCGAGAAATCCTCGGGCACAGGCCTATAGCCCAAGCCGCTCGAGAAAATTCTGATCCGCGATGCAGGCGGCATATGATTGCCGATGATCGTGCCGATGCCGCAGAACAGCGTATCGGCTTCGTCGGACCAACGGCCGGGAGCAAGCTCCTCCCACAGCCAGCCGTTGAGGTCATCGCCAAAATTCCCTTCCTTGGCGCGATAATAGAAGAGTTTCATGTCATGGCCTCGTCCAGGCAGGGGCTGTGCCAGCGCATCTTTCGAATGATGATGTCGCGCCATAATGGCAGCAGCGAGACGTTCATGAGCCGATAGGCATCCAGGATGATGCGACGCTGCTCACCATTTTTCAGGCCCTGATAGACACGGGGGTGAAGCAGGATCGCCGCCATCTCTCGGCGCAAGATCATGATGCGCTGGTCGGTCAGGCGCGCGGCAGCGGCGCTGATGCCCGGCGTGACCCTCATCAAGCGATTGGCGAGCACCATCGACATGAGGCGGCGCAGATTTTTGGCACCAAGCCGCTCATGCGCATCGCGATAGAGATTGATACCTTCTCCACGCTGGGCCTTGGCCAGCTTGGAGAAGCAGATCCCCTCAACGCTGTGCGCCAGCCGCACCCACATCAGCCAGTCTTCGCCGGCATAGCGAAGCCGTTCCTCGAACCGGAGATCGCGCATCGCCCTGTGGCGCAGGATTACGGCGGATGTCTGGCAGAGATATTCCTGAACCATGAATTGCCCCGCGCGGTCGGGCTGCAGGCGATAGATTTGCCCGCCCAGAGGCAGGGGTTCGAACGCATCCTCATTGGCGCCCTGCGCAAAGAGTGTCAGCGAGGCGAACAGGCTGGACGGCGGCATGGCGCTGTCGCAGAAATAGAAATCATGCCCCAATTCGAGCGCGTCCACGCCTTGTTGCAGATGATCTGGCGCCCAACTGTCGTCGGAGTCCAGGAAGGCGACATAGTCGATGTCGGGTCCGATCTGATCAAGGCCGCGATTGCGCGCAGCAGCGGGCCCTGCGTTCGATTGCTGCACGGTCCGGAGGTTCAGCCAGGGTGGCAATTCCATGTCTGCCAGTTCGTCCTGCGCCGGAATGGGCGAACTATCGTCGATTATGAGGAGTTCCACCTCGGTGGGCGCGGTGAACGTTTGCGCAACGATCGAGCGGAGGGCCTGCTGCAGGATACCCCGTTCACGCTGGAAATAGGGGATGATGACCGCGATCCGGCGCACGACCCGCAGTTCACTTGGGTAGGGCGGCACGGGATCAGGCGGCATCGGCGTTGCGGACAGCGTGGGAGTGGGGCGATGACGGCGGGATCGGCCCGTCCGAGTAGCCACCCCTGGCGTCACGGATGGCATTCATGAGGAAGGTGACATTGCCGCGCAAATAGCGGCCTGCCAGTCGGGTCGGTTCGTTCATGAGCCGGAAGATCCATTCCATGCGCATGCGGCGCAGCCAGACAGGCGCGCGCGGGACATGGCCGGCGGTGAAATCGAGCAGGGCGCCCGCGCACAATATGGGGCGGCCGATATGGGATGCCCATTTGGCCGCCCACAATTCCTGGCGGGGGTTCCCCATCGCTGCGATTACCAGATCCGCGCCGCTTTCCCGAATATGGCGGCTCAGATGCTCTTCCTCTTGCGGGTCGAAGAAGCCATGGAGCGTGCCGACTATGCGAATATGGGGATGACGCTCTTCCAGAATGGCGGCTGCACGTTCCGCGATGCCGGGGGCTGCGCCTACCAGGAATAGCCGGAGGCGGTCCGGGTAGCTCTCCAGCAACTGGGGAATGAAGTCCGTGCCGTTCAGATTGTGCGGGAAGGAGTTCCCGTAGCGGAGGCGGCTTGCGATATCGACGCCGACGCCGTCATTAAGGACCAACGCGTCGTTCAGCGCGGCAGCAACGCCCTCGACCCGCCGTGCCTGGTTGATCAGATGGGCATTGCCGAATGCGACCACGCGCGGCGACTGGTCCCTGATCAGATCGGAAACGGCTTTCAGCGCGTCGCTCTCCGAAAGAACGGCAAGGCGAAGCGGCCCGATCTGGCGGGTCTGACGTCCCAGAATATGTTCGTAGATGGCCGAGATCCTGGCGCTCACGCCCGGCCAACCATAAGCGAGCAGACCTGCGGCAGTGGTGGGGGAGGGTGAGCGTTGCTGCGCCTTGCGAATGTCCTGCAGGGTGCGGGCAGCGGACAACGGATCGGTGAAATCGATCAGGCTGCCGATATCGAGCTTGACGCAGGAGCGACGATGCGCCGGAATGTCGCTGACGACCGGATATAGTCCGGCGGACACCCCCTCGATCAGGGAAATACCGAAACCTTCATAGGCGCTGGGCGATGCGAAGATGGTACTCCGGGCAATCAGTGCCTGCAGGGCCTCGTCGCTGGGGCTATCATGAAATTCCACCAGATCGCCCAAGCCGAGTTGTTCGACGATCTGTTGTAGATCGGCGAAGGTGACACCCATCGGCTTTCCCGCGATGATCAGCCGGGCCTTGCGGTCCAGCCGATGCAGATGCGCAAACCAGCGGATCAACAGGTCGATCCGCTTGTTCGGCGCGATCCGGCCGAAATAGATGAAGCGATGCTCGGCGGAAGGCGATTGCGCAAGACCGGCGAACTTGACCGTGTCCACGCCGTTTTCGACCAAGGTAAGTGCGCGACGATTGACCTTGGCGAACGTCTCATAGTCCGCTTCGCTGCAGGCAATGATCGCCCGATATCCAGCCAGTGAAAGGCGGGTCATGCTGTGAAAGTAGAATTGCTTCAATCGACGGGCATAGCCGGTATGAAAGAAGCCGCCATGCGTGGACAGGACCAGCGGTTTGCGGTGCAGCAGCCGGGTCAGCGCCAGATAGTCGGCGAAGAAATCGACGGCGTGGACATGGACGATGTCGCAATCGTCCAGATGGTGCAGCACGGATGGTGCGAGCGGATAGCGACGTCCACCCCGATAGGGTATCCGGACCACCTCTACATCGTCGATGATTTCGCATCGTGGCAAGGGCGCGTCGTCGCCGTCGAAGATGCGGTCCAGGGTGATCATCCTGACCTGGTGCCCGGCGCGAGCCTGTTCGCGGCACAGATTTCTGGTGAAGCTTTCCAGCCCGCCGAGTCCGGGATGATATTGTCGGGAAATATGGGCGATTTTCATATCAGACCCCCTTGGTGCCGACGATCGCTGACCGCTAGATCAGCATGATGGTGCCGATCAGCACCGTGTTCAGCATGGTCATCTTGTTGATCACGGCCTTGAGCTCGCTGGTGGATGTCTGATCGCGCTGGACCGCAACGATCGCGCAATCGGCGCTGCCTGCCGCATGAGCGAGATCGTCGATATGGCTGGCGTCGACCAGGCACAGATCGAAGTGAGCCGTCAGCGACGACAGGCGTTGCGACAGTGGCGCAAGCGGACTGCCGTCGATGGCGCAGCCATCCTGCTGGGGCGCGGCCATGACGAACAACGACCGGATACTGCTCGGCTGGACCAGCTGAAATGGCTCATCCATGTCGTCCGGCGAGCCGGTCCGCGCATTCATGCCAAGCAAGCGATGTTGGACGAAGCCAGAATGCTCCATGTCGACGACCAAGGTGCGCAGGCCGCTCAGGGCTGCCGATACGGCGATATTTGCCGTCAATATGGCCGCCTGCTCGCTCGCCTCGATTGCGATGATCGCGATAGAGCCGGGCGCGCGACCGTCGGGATGGCGCATTGCAGACAGGGTTGACTGGATGTCCCGCGCTTGTTCCGCCAGCATTGCGCTGGGAGCGTGGATCACCGCAATCGCGGGATCGACATTGGCGTGGACAGTCGCCGTTTCCTCGCGCGTATCGCCATCGTAAGTCGGCGGCAGGCCGGGATAGACATCCTCTACCGGTTCAGTCGAGCGAAGCCTCATGACCAATTGCCTCCTTCGATACGGAGTTGCCTGCCGTTGACGCGCAGGTCTGCCTGACCAAGCAACGGCACGCCGGTAAGATAGGTGACGGTGTTACGGCTGCGGATGCGCGGACTGAGCCATTCGGCTAGGATGACCGAGCCGATTGCGAGCATGAGGGCCACCATCGTCATCATCAGGAACCGCACGCCGATATTGGGCGCGTTGGGGATCATCGGCGGTTCTGCAATGTCGAGCCGCACGATGTTGAGCGACGGAGCCGTGCTGGTGGCATGCAACTGCGAGAATTGTTCGGTCTGCGCCTCATATTCCTTGCGCGCCGATTCCACATTGCTTTCCAGCACGGCGAGCTTGCCGCGATCGGCCGCGAGCGACAGCATGCGCCCGCGATGCTGGTCGAGCAGGGCCTGCATAGTGCCCTGATTGGCCGATGCCGCCGAACTGGCCGCCGCCAGCGTGCCCGACATCTTACCGGTTTCCTGAGCCAGACTGTCCTGCATCTGGCGCAACTGCTGCTGGGCGGCACGCATCGTCGCATGATTGGGGCCGAGTTCGGCAGCCATCTGGCTGATTTCCGCCGATTTGGCTGCGATCTGCGCCCTTAACCCCTGGATCACCCCGCTCGATTGAATGTCGGGCATATTGGCGCCGCCCGCCGCGCGCGACCGGGCCTCCGCAGCAACGGCTTCGGCCGACGACAGTTTCGACGACAATTCGCTGAGGCGCGTGCTTTCCGCATCGATGGCGCCAGTGGCGACAATCCCATGGGCGCGCTGGAAATCGGCGAGCCGTGCCTGCGCATCTTCCATGCGCTGTTCGGACGCGGCGATCTGTTTCTTGTACCAGGCAGCAAAGCGCTGGGCGAATTCGTTGCTGATGCCCAGGCGCGCATCATTGAAGGCCTGGGCGAAGCTGTTGGCCATCAAGGCCGAACGCTGTGGATCGAGGCTGCGGTAGGAGACGTCGATCGTATTGCCGGTCGCGCTGGGCGAAACCTGCAAACCCGACTGGACGCTGCGGCTGATCCAGCCTTCGAAACTCTGGTTGCCGTTTGTCTGCTCCTGCCAACGTGCGCGCATGGCCGGATTTTTGAAAAGGCCAAGCCGCTCGGCCACCTTGCGGGCGATCACCTCGCTCTGCAGGATTCTGGACTCCGTCGCGAGCATGGATTCGCCGGTCGCCTCGTTCGATTTGCCGCCGGTCGGGTCCGGTGCGCGGTTGTCGAACAACAAGGTGGCGGTCGCGCGATATTCGCGTGGCGTGATCGCAATCCACAGGACCGTCAGCGCCATGACGCAGCAGAAGATGGCGGCTGCCATCCTCCAACGCTGCAGGATGGCTCGCGTTATGTCGAACATGTACATCCTATCGGTCCCTTACGATGCAGCGCTTTGGCGCTGCCCTTCTACAAGGCTGACGACACGCCGGGTCAGGTGGTCGCCGTGGCGGCTGGCAGACAACATGCCGAGCAGGAACTGGGGGGCGAGGCTGTCCCGAAACATGAGGGCGGTGCTGCCCGGCCGGGCGTGCATGGCCCGGCGCAGGATATCTAGGACCGGACCGTCGCGGTCGATATGCGGCGCCTGCTGTTCCGGTGCGAGTCCGGGAGGAATGATCGCGGCGCGGACGAGCAGCTCGATCACCGGCCAATGGCCAGCGCCCAGATCGATGGCCTCATGGAACAGCGCAGCATCTGTCGGATTGGTGATCGTCCAGTCGTCGACCGCCCGCATCATCCCCGCGAGCGTTGCCGGCATTTCGACCACTGTCTTACGCTGCCTGAGGGTTTCCAGGCAGGCCAGCGCGCAGAACAGGCGGACATGATAGGGGGAGCCGCATGCGACATGGGCAATTGTCTCGCGCGCGGCATCGCTGAAGTTGAGGCCGGCCTGGGCGGCGCCGCGATCGATCAGGTCGAACACGGCGGCCGTGTCGATCCGCACGATGGGAACGGCTGTCATGTGCCGTCGCAGCGATTCATGGCCTTCGATGAGTTGGCTCAATCCGGACGCGATGCCGACCGCCAGAATATGAACCGGCAGGGCCGCGTCGGATAGCAGCTTCATGGTGCGCGACAATTCGCCAAGAACAGCCGGATCGGTGATGCGGTCGAACTCGTCGAGGATGAAGATGAATTTTCGCTGCCCATGTTCGGCGAGCGCTTCCACGACATCGCGCGGTCCAACGATGATCGGCGCATCTGTCGCGGGTGAGCGCGGCAGGTTCCCGCGGGCCGCATCGAGGAACGGTGCGATCAGGCTGGTAAAATCCTGCCCAGGCTCGCATGCCATGTAGAAGACCAGATAGCCGCGATTATCGGCAACATTGGCGAAGACGCGCGCCAGCGACGTCTTGCCTGTCCCGCGGCCGCCAAAGATCATCGCATGATTGCCGCGGTCCAGCACCCCCTCCACCAGCAGGTCCATCTCCTGCTGCCGGCCATGAAGATGGCGGGCGGCCGTGACGGGCTGGGTCGCATTGAACCCCTTGCGTATCGCTGATCGGACAGCGTCAGCGGACATGGCTGCATTTGTAGATGGTGTGATGGATGCAGCACCGGCCGATTGCGCATTTTCAGGCACGCCGCCCGTAGCTCGGGAACGCCGGCCAGGCGCTTCTCGGTGACGCTCGGGCTCGGGCGTTCGTCGGAGCCAACGGGCAATTCTGGTGAAGATATTCACGCAATGCCTCCTATCGGGATACCGGATCGCATCTCAGAAGGTCCGCTCGTTGACGGTGTAGACGTCACCAGGCTTGACCAGCATATCGAGACTGGCCTTCTTGATGATCTCCGTGCCACGGTGCAGCGTGATCTTCTTTTCCGATCCGCCCAAAGTCGGCCCGCCGGCCTGGGCCAGCATCTGGCGCAGGGTCATGCCGGTTTCGAAGGCGACGCGGCCGGGCTTGTTCACCTGGCCGTAGATGAAGACCTCCTCTGCCTTCGGCACGAAGATGGAATCGCCTGCGCGCAGGAACTGACCGGTCCCGCTTTGCGGGTCGAGATCGCTGAGCGCAATCCGGCGATCCGCTTCTCCCGTTCGTTGCAGGATCGCATAGTCCGCCGCGTCCGCGCGGGCGCCGCCGGTGCGCGCCAGCATCATCGCGATCGTCTGAGGCCGATCCAGGGGGTAGAGTCCAGGGTTCTGGAGGTTGCCGAACATCGTGACCGATCGACTGACGAAGCTCACGACTTCGACATTGACGATCGGATCGACGAAATATCCGCCGGTCTGCAATTGCCGGCGGATATTGTTTGCAAGGGCGTTGGTCGTGGATCCCTCCGCAACCACGTCGCCGATGCTCGGCAGGGTAATGCGCCCATCTTCCTTGATCCGCGTTTTGACCTCGATCGGATAGGCGCCGAATATCGAGACGCGTATTTCGTCATTGGCACCCAGGACATAGGCAGCGACCGCTTCCTTGTTGTCGACGCCGGCCAATACGGGATTGGCGAGCGCGGCCAGAAGAAGGGAACTGCACAGGTTTCGCATCGCACGGGGTAAGAACATGGCCATGCTCCTCACAATGTAAGGCCAAGGGACAGCATCATCGATGTCGATTTATATCGGTAGCGCTCGACTGCGCTTTCACGCCATTCGTGGCGAACGTCCACGCCGGCCGTCAGGCGGCTGCGCAGTGCAAATCGATATCCGGCGTTGAGCGCGATCGTTTCGTCGGTACCGCGCATCATGTCGGTGTCGATCAACAACTCGCCCTTGAACTGGCGCCTGGCATAGCTCGCGCCAGCCTGGATCGAAGATCGCGAACTGAGGGTCGCATTGCCGCGCAGCGAAAAATTGGTCAGGACGATATAGGTCGCGCCGGTGTTGCTCTGGTTGCTGGTGCTGCGGCTGCCGTCGAATACCAGGGATGTGCGCGGCGATGGCCGATAGACGGCACCGGCATGATAGCCCAGACCCGAATAGTCATCGACCCGTTCATCACGCGCCTTGGTATGAATATAGCCAATTCCGGCACTCCAACTGAGACGCGGAGCGACAGCGCGTTTGAACTCGATCCCAACCCGATAATTGTCGGCACCGCGGCTCATGCGCAGTTCGGACGTCTCGCCTGACCAGTGGGGGCGGCGGAAAGCTTCGACGTTGAACATCAGTCGGATGTCGCCAAGGCTTGCCTTGCTATAGGCGATACCAATGCCCGCGCTGCGGGTGCGGATGTCGAACGGCCGGCGTGAATCGACGCTATTGTTCGTTTGCAGATAGCCGAGCTTGATGACGGGATAGTAACCATAGGGCTTGTCGCACTCGGCCGTGACCGCATAGTCCTGGGTGCGTTCGCTGTTGCCGACGATCATGCCTTGATCGGCCAGATCGGCCTGTGCGAAATTCAGTCGGGCGCTTGGACGCAGATAGCAGAGTGCGCTGACCTTAACATCGCCCTTGGCGGTGAGCGTAACGCGCTCCCGATCGAGATTGCTGTAGCGCTGATGGAAGTCATAGCCCAACGATCCCACGACCGTGACCTGGTGGACACCGAGATTTTTCCTGAAGGTGACATCGAGCGCCGGGGTGATGCGAATATCGTCCTTGTCACCGGAGACGAGATCATCGCTCTGGCGCAGGACATTGTCGTCGTAAAGCATCCGTACCGTGGGTGCCACGGTCAGGCCGTCAGGCGGCACTTCGACCTGCGCAAAGGCTGGGCAGCCCAAGATGATCGAGCAGGCAAGGGGAAGGCGCGCATAATGCAGGCGGGTCATCTTGCGGCTCCCGCCTGGCTGTATTTTGCAACAATGGCTGCCTGTGGCCGGGCTTTGCCTTGTACGGGTTGCAGGCTCATGGGATAGTTTGCGCCCCACCATGGGCCGCCGGCCCAATAGGCCCAACCCATCCAGACATCGGCATTGGCATCGAGATGCTTGAGCAGGGCGTCTAGGCTGTCGAGGCAGGCGGCATTTGCTGGGGCGCCGAACTCGCCAAGGAAGCCCTTGTGGCGGTTGTCCCGAAGCCATTTTGTCGCCGCTTCCATGCGGCGTTGGATGACCGGCGGTGCTTCGCATTGCGCCTTCATCCCGGAACTGTCCGAGTCCAGATATTGGTGCATCTCGATCGCATAATTGCCGGCTGGATCGCGGAAGTTCTGGAAGGCGGCAGCGTTGGAGGCGCGGCCGCCAGCGATCCAGCTATGCGCGCCGGTCCAGTTGGAGCCCGGCACGAACAGCATGTTGCGCGCACCCGCCTTTCGGATGGCGACGACGCTTTCGTCCACCATCGATCGCCAGCGTGCTGGAGCCATGCCGTTCGGTTCATTCATCAGGCCGAAGGCCACCTGCCGGTTCCCGCGATAATGCTCGGCCAGCCGGCGCCACAGGTCGGCAAGTTTCGCGCTGCCATCTGGCGATTGATCCAGTCGCTGCCCCCCGTTTGCGCCATAATTATGGATGTCGAGGATGATGATCCGGAACGGCGCCAGGATCGCCACGACCTTGTCGAGGCGGGCCTGTTCGGCAGTCGAAAGGGGCTGGAGCGGGACGGGTTGGATCCGCTCCCACAATATCGGAACCCGGACGATCTTCATGCCCATCGCGACGAAGGGCGCCGCGGTGCGGGTATCGGGGTAGATATAATCCTTCCCGAAAATACCCGGCTTCCTGCCCGAGTTGAACTCTCCGCCCGCGAGGTTGATTCCCGACAACGGTGGCTCCGCGCAGGCCATCCAAGGGCATGCCGTCAAGAGCAGGGCAGCACATCGGATCGCAAGGACCGTCCGTCTCGGGCGCTGAGGGGCGCTCATGGTCAGCGCTGCCCGCCTGTGCTAGCAGAGCGCCGCAAAGGAATAGATTGTAGGGCATGGCACCGATCGGGAACAGGCAGGCGAGCGTGGATGTCGCTATCGCGCCCGCGTCGCGACATGCAGCGCGGGCTGTCGCCGGACGTGAACGACATGCCGCGTTGCTGACTCATTTCGGCAGCGTCGGATTGTTGTTGACGCGGGGCGTTGTGACCGACGTTGGGCAGTCGGGCGATGCGGAAACGCGCGTGATCCATTATCGCCGGCAGGTTGATGGAAAATATTGCGTCGAACTGCCCGCGCGCATCGATGTCGATATCGGAGATATGATCATGATCCGTGCGCTGACGCTGCCCGACGGGGCGGTGCGCCCGATCATGGCGCGGGCGACGAGCCGACGGGAATGGATAATGCTCGATGATGTCAACGTGATCGTCGACGATTATACTCGTGCCACACGCCGGTTCGTTCGTTGGGGCACAGGGGCCGGATCGGCTCTGGCAATGCTGGCGGTTTGCGGCATCGCGGCTCCTCTCGCGCTGACCACAGCGGTATTTTCCTTTGCCGGTGCCTGGAGCTTGCATCGCCGCGATCGCCGAGATCGGACTAGGATCGGCCGCTGGCTTGCCCGTTAGGTCGGCAAGAGTTCCAATGGACATGGTCATGCGAGCATCCCCTGCTGCCGATACCAGGTGATGGTGCGACGAAAGCCTTCCTCCAGATTGATCAGCGGCTGATAGCCGAGGACCGTCTGCGCCCGCCTGATGCTGAACGCGCGGTTATGCTTGAAGATGGTCAGCCGGCGACGAGGTAATGGGGGTTGCAATCCCAGCGGCGCATAAAGTGCTTCGCACAGGCGCGCGGCCATCAGCGCGAGGCTGTAGGGGATGGTCGTCTTGGGCGGTGGTACGTCCAAGGCGGTAGCGACGGCCCTTACATAGTCGCGCAGCGGCAGAAAGGCGCGATCACCCAGGATGAAGGTACCCGATGGCGCATCGGGATGAACCATCGTCAATATGTAGCCGGCGACCAGGTCATCAATGTAGACAGGATGGAAATTGGGTGTTTGCCGACCCGCAAACAGAAAACGGCGGCGCTGGACCAGGCGGAACAGCTTTAGCATCCGGGTGTCGCCTGGCCCATAGGTGGAGCAGGGGCGAACGATGACGACGCTCATGCCCGGCCGGCCCATTTCGTCACGGCAGAGATCTTCGGCTCGCAACTTGCTTTCCTGATAGGGATCGCGGGGGTCGAATGGCGCATTTTCGTCTGCGGGGGCGTCGGCCACATTCCCGTGGACACCAATCGACGAGCAATAGATGAAGCGCTCGACGCCGGCCCGTCGGCTCGCTTCGAGCAGGGCTCGAGTAGCATCCCGATTGACCTGCATGAACGCCTTGCGCGGTCCTTCGGTACGGAACATCGCGGCGATGTGAAAACAATAGCGTGCGTCCCGAAGCAGTGCGTCGAAACGATCAGAGTCTGTCAGCGAGCCTTCGATCCACTCTATGCCGCTCTCGCGCTCCGCTTCGGTCAGGGGCCTGCGGCACATCGAGCGGACACGGTAGCCCATTTGCAGGAGTTGACGTGCGAGCGCCCCGCCAACGAAGCCAGTCGCGCCGGTCACTGCTATGATGGGCTGATAACCGATTTCGTTCATGTAAATAGCTTCCAGTCGACGGCGAAAGGCGATGCATTCATCATCGCTATTTTGCGTCCAGGCGCGTTGATCGGCGAGAGCAATTGCGTCTCCATTGAAGAAACGATCATTTGATATCCCGATCTCAATAATATTGCGTGGATCCTGATTGCAGAAATTCTTACGCAACTGCGGTATTAGTCAACATCAGGGGTAACACCTATCAATTAGGTGCAAATACATAATGGAACATGATTTTGTTATGTGTGAACTTGGTGTTTGTTCGGGTGAGTGACGCGAGCACTCGATGCACGTGCCATCTTGTCCGAGGCGGACGCGTTTTCATGAGCGGATCTGCATGGTGCGTTTGGTTCTTGGCGCCCATTCGATCGTGGAGGCGCGCCGCTATTCAGGCTTTCGGCTCATGCTTGTCGCGTGAGCGCCAGTCGGAGAACGGGTTTGGCATTGCAATTTCTGTCTGCAGAGCTGGATCAGCTTTACGCGCGGCTGACAGTGATGCGACTCCGCGCGCAAGGCTGCCAACCGGGTCGGGGCCTGCGCGTGCGAGGTGGCGTGCCTTATCTCCGGAACCCCGGATCCCTGGTCATTGGCAACAATGTCCGCCTGCGGAATGAACCGACCCGGATTCGCCTGGCTACGGTTCCGCAGGGGGCCATCATTCTTGGCGACGAGGTTTCGTTGAACACGGGAGTTCATATCTTCAGCGCTGCGCGGATCGATGTCGGCGGCGGTTCGCGTATCGGTGATAATGTCGCGATGTTCGACACGAGCTTCCATCCCGTTCATGAAGGGCGCTCCGTAAGGCCCCGTCCGATCACGATCGGTCGCAACGTCTGGATTGGCCGCAACGCCATCATCTTGCCCGGCGTGTCGATTGGCGATCATTCCGTGGTGGCAGCCGGATCAGTGGTCTTTGATGATGTTCCCGCCCGACAAGTGTGGCGGGGCAACCCCGCGGCATTCGTGAAGCATGTCCGGGCGACCGACGATTTTCGACGTAGCTAGGGGGAGGGCGATATGTCAGGTCCGGCGTTGGGGCGCGCAGTCCGTTCAGGCATGGCCTGGTCCATCCTGGAAAGTTGGGGTGTGCAACTGTTGCAGTTCCTGACCTTCCTCGTGATTGCGCGCTATGTCGATGCGACGATGCTGGGCATCGTCGCCATGGCCCTGCTCGTGGGGCAATGGTTCCAGATGATCATATTGTCGGGGATCAGTGCATCGCTTGTCAGCAAGGGCACTGCCGATGCCGACTTGGATGACACGGCCTTCTGGATTTCTGCGGCGGCCGGCGCACTGCTGCTGATCGCGACCTTCTTGCTAGCCGACTGGGTCGAGCGAACCGCCGCCCACCAGGGCTTGGGCACGGTTTTGCGCTGGCTGAGTGTCGCGAACTTCCTTGGCGCGCTGAACGTCGTGCCACAGGCTTGGCTGACGCGGGCCTTGCTGATGCGGCCATTGGCCACGCGCTCGACAATCTCGACCCTGGTGGGCGGCCTTGTCGGAATAGCACTGGCCGTGGCCGGTTATGGCGTGATGGCGCTGGTGGCACAAAATCTGGCCGTAGCGGTCATCGGAACGATAATCCTGTGGGCCGCCTGCCCGATGCGACCCCGACTGCGTTTTTCACGGGAAAAGGCAAGGGACGTGCTTTTCTATGGCCGTCATGTCGGCGTGACGGGCGCTGCGAATTTCTTCAATGCCAATGCTGACATCATGGTCATCGGCCTGGCGCTCGGCGGCGCAGCGACAGGCATTTATACCGTCGGCAAGCGGGCTTTGCTGGCCGCCAATCTGATGCTGGCGCGTGCGCTGTCCCGTGTGGCACTTCCGGTCTTCTCGCAACTCAAGGGGGATCCGCCCCGCCTTGCAAAGGCTTTCCTCAGAATAGTGTCGGCGACATCGTCCATAACGACCCCGGCCTTTGTCGGCCTGGCGATCGTATCGGACGAGTTTATTTTCCTGCTGTTCGGTCCGCGTTGGGCGGCGGCAGCCGATGTGATGCGCTATCTCAGCCTGTTCGGCGCGCTCCAGGCGATCGGCATTTACAATCAGTCGCTGATGCTCGCCATGGGAAAGCCGCAATGGCAGACTTGGCTGGCGGGCATTTATGCGCTGGTCAATATTGTCACCTTCTTCTTTGCCGTCGAATATGGGATGGCTGCGGTCGCTGCCGCGTTCACGGCGCGCGCCTATATCCTCTATCCCCTGTCCGTCTGGCCAGTTGTGGTTCTGCTGCCGCTGGGATGGCGGGATTATTGGAAGGCGCTGCGGCCCAGTGTCGTCGCATCGCTGGTCATGGCTGTTTTTCTATGGGGGTTCCGGTTCGCATTGGCCGGCCAAGCGCCGATTCCGATGCTGTTGTCGACGGTCATCGCTGGGGCAGCGGTCTATATGGTCGTCCTCGGACTGGTCGGACGGACCATTGTCATCGACATGTTCCATTTCGCACGGGCAGGGGGCAAACGCGTGTCCTCCACCAGTTAAATTTCCGAAGTGGACATTTTTGGAAATCCTCCGGCAATGACATTTTGCAGCTGCGGAACGAAATTTCTCAAAATGTGTAAAACTACCTACTATACTTCCCCTAATGCCGATGTTAAAAATTGCGCATTGCAGCAGAGAATTATGTAAACCTCCAACTGGATCAATAATCGGTCAGGGGTGAGCATGGGGCAGACGTCCGATTGAAGACGTGAGCCGGTTTCTGCCATCCCTTTCAGGGTGACGGTCGCAGCATATGAAATAATTCTGGGCGTTAAGCGCGGGGTTTGAGTTATGTTCGCAGCCGTCAGACGATTTAACATCATGCCGATCTCCAAGGCGGGCCAAGTCCGCGCCAGCTTTTCGCTGGTCAGATTGCGTTGCCTCAGGCGCCACGTCTCGTGGAGTGGGGTCAGTCGCTATCTGGTCGGGTTGGCCATGGTCGCTATCGCGCTCGCCGCTTTTCAGGCCGATGAATATCCGTCCTTCTCCAGCGAATTTTATGTGATATTCACATTCGTTGCATTGTTTACGACGATGCTGTTCGGCGCCGGACCGGGCTTTCTGGCTGGTATCGCCGCCTTGGCGGTCACTTATCTGCTTGAAGGCTTTCATGGCGGGCTGCTTGCGGCGGGCGCCTTCCTCATGGCGCTGGTTGCCGCCAACGTCGTTGCGCTTCGCGCGACATTCTGGCGCGCCAGAGCGGAATATCAGGCTGCCCATGTCGGCCGGCTGATGACGCAGATGAAGCTGCTGACCGACGGCGCGGCGCATTATGCCCTCTACATGACCGATGTTTCGGGGTTCATCCTGCATTGGAATCGCGGTGCCGAGCGCTTTACCGGCTGGTTGACCGGCGAAGTGATGCATCGCCATGTCGCGCTGCTCTATCCAGGGCGCGCGGAGATCAAGGCGCGCATGGCGCAGGCCTTCGCCTTCGCCCGCCAGCATGGCAGCTGGGAATTTGATCATGAATGCTGCCGCAGCGATGGCACCATCTATCTGCAGAATTGCGTTGTCACGGCATTGTACGACAATGACGGAGCGTTGCAGGGCTTTGCCAACCTGATCCGCGACGTCACGCTGGAGCGTGCGCATGAGCTTGCGCTGCAGGAGCGGGAGCATGAGTTGCGGCTGATATTGGAGACCGCGCCGGACGCCGTCTTCGTATTCGATGCCGACGGCTGCATCGAATATATCAATGAAGCGGCCTCCCGCATGTTCGGCTATGATCTGGTGGATCTCAAAGGCCAGAATTTCGAGAGCCTGCTGCTGGTCTGCCCCTCTGAAGACGAAGTGCCTGATGACTATCCATTCCGGATCGTCGATGTTTCGGAAAAGATCGAGCGGCAGTTGATCGGCCGGCATCATAATGGCTCGAACTTTCCGACCGAGATGACCTTCGTGCGGATGGAGGCGAACGGCGGCACAAGGTTTACCGCTTTCGTCCGCGATCTTTCTGAGCAGGAGGCGACGAAGGCTCGGCTGGAAACCCTGCAGGCGGAAATGCTGGATGGCACCCGCTATAGCGCAATGGGGGCGATGGCGTCGATGCTGTCGCATGAGTTGACCCAGCCATTGACAGCGCTTGCAGCCTATATGGAGGGCGGCAGCATCCTGCTCAATAATCTCAACGGCGGGAGCCGGGCGAAGCTGGACGAGATTTTCCATCTGGCTTCGAGCGAAGCGGTGCGGGCGGGGGCGATCATGCGCCATTTGTGCGACTTTACCAGCAGCGGCGAAGCGCAATTGGAGGTACAGGATATCGGCGAAATGGTGCGCAGCAGCATTGCGCTCGTCCGCCCCGCAGCAGCCCGTGCGCAAGTCCGCGTCGTGCTTCGGGTTGCGCCGGACGCGGGTCCGGTATTCGCCGATCCGATCCAGATCCAGCAGGTGATCGGCAATCTTTGTCGCAATGCCATCGATGCGATGCGCAACATGGATGAGCGGATACTGACGATCCAGACGTCCCGCGTCGATGAGCTTACCACCCAAGTCATGATTACCGACACCGGCTCGGGCATCGCCGCGGAAATCCGCGAGCGGCTGTTCGACGCCTTTGTCACGACCAAGGAAGAGGGAACTGGGGTCGGATTGTCCATTTGTCGAACAATTGTGGAGGCCCATGGCGGGCGGATCTGGGTTGAGCCCGCGCCTGCCGGCAGCTGCTTTTGTTTCACATTGAAGCGTAAGAAGGGGATTCTTTGTGGAGGAAATGAAGACGATTCACATCGTGGACGACGAATATTCCGTCAGAGCGGCAACGGCATTCTTGTTGGAGCTTGAAGGATATTCGGTCCGCACTTGGCAGAGGGGCGCTCATTTCCTCGCCGCCGCGCCGACCGAGCCGCCGGGTTGCGTCATCCTGGACCTGCGCATGCCCGACATGGATGGACTGGAGGTACAGCGCCGGCTCAATGAAGCGGACCTTAATTTTCCGGTCATCATGCTGACGGGGCATGGCGACATTGCCGTGACGGTTGCGGCAATGAAGATGGGTGCCGTGGATTTCCTGGTGAAGCCGTTCGAGCGGCAGAGCCTGCTGCAGGCGGTCGAGAACGCCTGGTCGGTGCTATATGATAATGGTGCGCGCCGGCAAAGGGTCGCGCAGGCGCAATCGCTGGTGGAAAAGTTGACGCCGCGCGAGCGGGATGTGCTGGCAGGCCTGACAATGGGGCTGCCGAACAAGCACATCGCCCTGCAATTGGGCATCAGCCCGCGCACGATCGAAATTCATCGCGCAAACCTGATGGCAAAGCTCAAGACACGCAATCTTTCGGATGCCCTGAGAGTTGCATTCGCGGCGGGAATAGGCCGGAGGCTGGACGGATGAGCGTCAATATTTCTGCCGCCGTGGTGCTTTTTGTCGCCATAAAGAGGGGATTGTCGCGATGAGCGCCAATAGTGCGATCGGGAGCCAGAAAATTGCAAAAAGGCGATCCGGCCATGCTGGCTTGATTTCGACGAGCGACGCATTTTGACGTTGCCAGAGATAATAAAGGCCGATCGCCCAAACGGCCAATATGATTGTCGCACTGGCACAGAGTGCAATGGTCATATTCTCCTGGACCTCCCATTTTTGGATGAAGGGCGATGATCTGGTTTACCTGATTTAACAAAAAAAGATGAGATTAATATAAGTGAAATTACGCTGTTAATAAAATTGCAAATTAAGTTGCATTCGTTCTGATATAAAATTGAATTTCTGATAATTGATTGGTTAATATTAATTAGGTGTTGTCACGGATTGATGCTTTTGAGGTGTCCGTGCTCTTGTTGGTTGAGTTAATTTCGCTCCTCTGCGTGCTGCGGAACTGGGAGCGTCCGGCCATTGCTGTGTCAGTGGTCGACAATCGACGAGAAAAGGACAGGGCATGGCAAATCCGGATTTGGCGGCGCGTTTCCACAGCGTGAGCGGAACGGGGGCGTTAATCGCCAGGCGCAACGCGCGCTTATGGCTGTGCCTGCTCTTGCTGTCGGCTGATTGCTTGGCGCTGCTGATTGGCTTTGGTGTAGGCGCGCGCCTCTCGCCGGCATCCTCGTCGGACATGATCGGATCATTATCCGCAGGCATTCTCGTCTTTGCGATCATCGCCTTTCACAGCCAGGCTTACAGCATGTCCTGTCTGACCAGCGCGACGATCAGCTGTCGTGCTGCGGCATTGGCATTTGGTGCCACCATGCTGCTGTTCTTCCTTGTAATTTTTGCATCGAAGGCGGTGGGGACCTTCCCGCGCTCAGGCATATTGTTCGGCGTTTTTGGCAGTCTGGGGCTGCTGGTCGTGCAGCGCTCACTGATGGCCTATGCGGTCCGGCGTTGCTTCGGAAATCAGCTGTTCGCGGAGATATTGATCCTTGATGGTATCGCGCGCCCCAATGATTGCGGTGCGGCAGCCGTGATTGATGCGCGCCAGATCGGGCTGCGCCCCGAAGAGGATGATCCGCACAAGCTGCACCAATTGGGTGTGCTGCTGCGTGATTATGACAGAGCGATCATCCTTTGCCCGGCTGCCCGACGGGCGAGTTGGGCCGAGATATTGAAGGGCAGCAATGTCCAGGGCGAAGTCGTCGTGCCTGAGGTGGGGGAGACTGCACCGCTTGCGGTAGGGACTTGGCTGGACACGTCGACCCTGGTGGTCTCGCGCGGCCCGCTCAACCTTGCTGACCGCGCGCGCAAGCGCTTGCTCGACATTGCCTTGACTGTGCCCCTGGTCATTGCGCTGCTGCCGTTGCTGCTTCTGGTGGCAATCGCGATCAAGATCGACAGCACGGGGCCGGTCTTCTTCCGTCAACAACGCATCGGTCGCGGCAACCGCTTGTTCCGGATCTACAAGTTCCGCAGCATGCGGACCGATTGCGGCGACGCGTTGGGGAGCCGTTCCACTGGTCGAAGTGATGACCGTGTGACCCGCATCGGGCGCTTCATTCGCAGCACAAGCATCGACGAACTGCCCCAGTTGTTCAATGTTCTGCTTGGCGAAATGAGCCTCGTCGGGCCGCGGCCGCACGCTTTGGGCTCGACCGCTGACAACGCCTATTTCTGGCAGGTCGATCGGCAATATTGGCATCGTCACGCGCTCAAGCCCGGCATCACGGGACTGGCCCAGATCAGGGGTTTCCGTGGCGCGACGGAAACACGCGGCGACATCTTGCGGCGGATCGAGGCGGATCTGGAATATCTGCACGGCTGGAGCCTGGCGCGGGATGTCGGCATCCTGCTGCGGACCTTCAACGTGCTCGTTCATCACAAGGCGTTCTGAAACGGGGGGCATGATCGATCATGATCGGCCGCAAATCACCTCAGGATGAGCCGGCCATGGCGACGAAGCTGGAATGAGGCAGGCGTCGCCACCCGCCTATATCATGATGGGCGCGGCCTCCAATTCTCCAATCTGGATGATGTCGCCTGGTGCCAACCCGGAATTGTCGAACATCGGAAGGATCACATCGGCGTGGCTTGGCCGTGGTTCATGTGGGCAGGCAAGAAGGGGATGTTGCGGTGTAATTTTGTTTTTGGTTCATTTTTTGCGAGAAAGGTGTTGACGGGTTCGTCTGACGCGCCTAGATGCCACTCCACCGACGCGGTGATGACCAACGGTTTTCGCCACGCACGGTCGCCAACATAGCAGGACAGTATGTCCCCCGATAGAGATAGCGGGGAACGATCACTGTCCGCTTCGATGTTTGGACGGCTCTTTGACATTGTGATTTAGATGAAGGGACATGTGGGCGGCGGCCCTGGGTTCTTACGGCTTTCAGGCGTAGGGATTCAGATAAATTTAGGCCGTTCCTATATGTCTCGATATATTCCACTAGAATATATTGTGCAGGAATGGCTCCTGAAAATGAGCGGTTCTGTTTGGGCTTATTCCGCCTGGATAGAATCGGACATCAAACTTG
>NZ_QLJK01000027.1:0-71391 GCF_003950715.1 Sphingomonas sp. S-NIH.Pt3_0716
GGTTCGAGGGATTGGAGGCGCGGCTGTCGGAGCGGCGGAACTGCTGGAAGCCCGCGACATCGGCCAGCACGCTCTCGATCCGACCCGACGCCGCATCCTCAAGCCGATCCCGGTCGATCACCACAGACCCATAGGCCGGTGTACCCGGCGGCAGGGCGAGGCCCGTGCCGGTCACCACGATCGACGCGGCGGCCATCGCCTCACCGGCGCCATCGGGTGTTTCCGCCTGCGCCGCGAAGGGCGCCATTGCCATGCCGAGCGCGAGCCATTTTGTTCTGCGCATATATCCTCCCCTGCCGGCCCGTCATGCGAAGGGGCGGCATCCCTTCGATAGGATGCCGCCCCTTGCCGGAACATTGGCCTTTGGGCCGATGGCCGATCTCCCGCTCAGAAGAAGAGGATGGCGCCGGCGGCGATCGTGTTGCCCTGCGCCTCATTGCCATTATGCGCCTTGGACGTGCTGTGGATATATTCGCCGATCAGCGTCACCCAGCTGGTCAGGCCATAACGGCCCTGCCCCACCCAGCTGCTATTCTTGCGGATAAGCGTCGGGTTGGCGAGCGCATCGGCGGCATTGGCATAATGGAGATTGCTCTCGCCATAGCTGCCGCCGACCGAGAATTTGCCGAAGGTCGCCAGCCCCTGAAGATAGAAACCGTCGCTGTCGCGCTTGTCGCCGGCGGCATCGGTGTCGAACAGGTTGAGCGCCGTCGTGCCCAGCCCCGAGCCATTATAATAATAGCCGGTCAGGACGAGCGGACCATAGCCGATCTTAGCGCCGGTATCGAAACCGCTGCCGGTATAGGAAATGCCGTCGACGCGATTATGCCGCTGGGTAATGCCCGACAACCAGGCGCGGGCCGAGAAGTCGCCAAACTTGCCATCATAGACGATCTTGCCCTGGAAGCCTGGCGACTTGTTGCTTTCGCCCGGTCCCGTCAGCGATTCGAGCGGCTGGAAGACACCGACCGAGACCTGGAAGCCCGACAGGCTGGGCGAGGTGTACGTGATCTGCGGCTGGAAGTCGGTATAGATATAGCCGATGCCGATGCGACCGAGCGACGTGTTGGACGGCGCGACATTGCCGCCGCTCGACCCGACCGACAGCAAGGTGATGTCGTTCAATATGCCTTCCGAGCCGAACAGGCCGATGTCGCGACCCAGCTTGAACTCGCCCAGGCCAGAACGGCCGATGGTCATGTAGGTCTGGCGGAAATCGATGCCGGCGGTCTGCAGCGCCACCGGCCGGCCACCGGCATTGGCGCCGCCGCCGACCGAATAATCCGCGCTGTTGATGCCGGGATACATGCCGAAATGGGCGCCGACGTCCCAGCCGCCCTGGTTGGTGGTGACGTCGAACTTCAGATAGCCGGGCAACAAGCCGTTGCGGATCGCCGAACTATTGCCGCCGACCGGCACCACGCCGCCGACGACATCCGTATTCGGCCCGGCCGCCTGGCCATTTTCATGGGTGTAGAAACCGTTGACCGATCCGGAAATCTTGACCGTGACATCGCCCACCTCAAAGCCGACGCCGCTGTCGGCGACGCGCACCACGGGCTTGCCGTCCGACGCGGCGGGCGCGGCGGCGGCGGCCGGCGCCGCGGCGTCTTCCTTTGCCAGCTGGGCATATTCCTCGTCGGTGAGGATCCCCTTCTCATGAAGCCTTTTCAGCAGTTCGCTCGTCGTGCCGGCGCTGGCCGGCGTTGCCCCTGCGACGAACAGCAACGCCATGGCGGCGCTGCCGAGGAATGTTCCCCGTGCCATCTCATCCTCCCTCTTGTGCGCCGGTCGTGCCGGCTGTCGGGAAGAGTGGGCGGCGGCGATGGCGGCCGAAATTGGACTTTGGTTCTCGTCCTCCCCCCGCGCACCTCGCTATACTTTTGGTCAGGGCGCGACGGCGATGCCCCACGGCCCGGCGCCGACCGCTACCGTGCCGACGACCTTGCCGGCGGCCAGATCGATCACCGAGACATTGTCCGAAAGGCCATTGGCGGCAAAAGCGCGCGCGCCGTCCGCGCTGACCGCGATATGCCAGACCCGCTTGCCGACCGGCACATAGGCCCGGACCTTGCGGGTGGCGACATCGACCAGCGCGACATGGTTGGCGCGGCCGAGCGCCACGACCGCCGTCTTGCCGTCCGGCGTGAAGCGGATGCCGCAGGGCAATAGCTGATAATCCTGCACGCCGGGAATGGCGAAATGCAGCGTCTCGACGATCTTGCGCGTAGCCGGATCGGCGATCTGCACCGTGCCGCCCATCTCCGCCGCGATCCACAGTTCCTTGCCGTCGGCGGTAAATTCCACATGGCGCGGGCGCTGGTCGGTCTCGGTCGCGTCGACCATCGTCTTGCTCGACAGGTCGATCCAGTTGACGACGCCGTCATCCTCCGACGTCACCACCACCCATTTGCCGTCCGGGCTCTGCGCCACGCCCTCGGGCTCCTTGCCGACATCGACCTGGAAGGCGACCTTGCGGCTGTCGAGGTCGATCGCGGTCAGCGCGGCATTATCCTCATTGGCGACGAACAAGGTCCGGCCATCGCGCGACAGGAAGAATTGCTCGGGATCCTGCCCCGATGGCAGGTCCGCGACGACCTTGCCGGTCGCGCGGTCGATCATCTGCACCGAATGGTCGTTGCTGGCGCAGAGCAGGATATATTTGCCGTCCTTGGTGAGGGTGATGCCGCGCGGCCGGCCGCCCACCGGCCAGGTCGCGACCGTCTGCATCGTGGCGGCATCGATGACGCTGATGCTGTTGCCGCGTTCGTTGGAGACATAGAGCGTCTCGGCCCGGACGGACGGGATCGCCACCGCCAGCGCAAGCCCCGCAATCACGCTCTTCATCATGCCCGCATCCTCTCGTCCTTTTGGCCTGATAGCCGATTAGCCCCCGGCCCGTCGCGGCGGGATTGTACCAATGGCCAATGGGGGTCGTCCCCGCCCTCCCCTACAGTCGTCAGCAACAGGGACGACATGCGGCCAGCACAGGCACGCGGCACAGACGAGGGTTTGGGATGAGGAATTACGGACGGATCGCATTGTTCGGCGCGGCCTGCCTAGCGGGCGCATCGATCACATCGGCACTGATGGCGCATGGCAATGTCACGCCGCAGGCGGTCGACACATCGGCCCTGCCGGAAATCGGCGCCGACTGGGTTCAGCACAATCCTTATCGCGGCAATGCCACGGCGGCGAAGATCGGCGAATCCGCCTATGGCCAGAATTGCGCGCGCTGCCACGGGCTGGACGCGGAAAGCGGCGGCATCGCGCCGGACCTGCGCTATCTGGAAGTCGGCGACAGCGGCGATGAATGGTTCATCCAGCGTTACCAGCATGGCTCCAGCCATGACGGCAAGGTTTATATGCCGCCCTTCGGCGACGTGCTGGGGCAGAAGGCTGGATGGGCGATCCGCGCCTGGCTCGAAACCAAGCATCAGGAGTGATCGCGATGGATCGCCGCGCCTTCTTGACCAGCGCGGCGGCCGCCGCGCTGGTTGGTTATATTTCGGGCGGGCAGGCGGCAAAGGCCGCGCCGCTCGGCAAGGTCAGGGAATTGGGTGTCCTTCGGGTCGCAGTCTATAAGGACAACCGCCCCTGGTCCTGGCGCAAGGACGGCAAGCTGACCGGGATCGACGTCGACCTGGCCCAGGCGCTTGCCAAGGGGCTGGGCGTGCGCGCCGACATCGCCGAACTGGTGGCCGACGAAAGCGCCGACGACGACCTGCGCAACGGCGTGTGGAAGGGCGGGCTGCTAGGCTTCCAGCCGGCCGACATCATGCTGCATGTGCCGTTCGACCGGACTTTCGCCGCACGCAACGATCAGGTCGCGATCATCGCCCCCTATTATCGCGAGAGCTTCCAGTTTGCGGCGGTGAAGGGCGAGATCGACGTCAACGCGCCGCCGACCCAATATCGCGGCAAGCGGCTGGCGGTCGAGATCGACTCCATTCCCGATTTCTACCTGATCGGCACATTCGGCGGCATATTGGCCAGGGATGTCGTCCATTTCCCCGGCGGGGCGGAAGCCGTCACCGCGCTGACCGATGGCCGGGCCGACGGCGCGCTCGCCAGCCGGGCGCAGATCGAGGCGGTGCTGCACGACAGCGGCGCCACCAACATCGTCCGCCGCACCAGCCCCCTGCCCGCCTTCACCTCGGCCGGATGGGACATCGGCATGGCGGTGAAGGAGAATAGCCGGAACCTGGGCGATGCGGTCGAGACCATCCTGGCCGACATGACGCAATCGGGCGCGCTCAAGGCGATCTTCGAACGCCATGGCGTCGCCTATGCGCCGGCCGTCGCGGCGGGCTGAACGGGCGACCCAAGGTCCAATTGGCACGGCCGCCGTGCCCCATAAGGTGCTGCATCGACGGCGTTGATCACGCCGGAAAACAAGGGAGGATGACTATGACGGGACGTTTCACGCGTTCGTTCCTGGGGGCAGCCGCGATCGCGCTGGTGGCCGGGGCTGCGCCACTGCTCGCGGCCGATGCGGCGGGCGGGCCGACCGATGCCGACCTGATGAACGATGCCGCATCGACCGGCGACGTGCTGACCTATGGCATGGGACCGCAGGCGCAGCGTTTCAGCACGCTCAACCAGATCAACACCGACACCGTCAGCAAGCTCGTGCCCGCCTTCGCCTCGTCGCTGGGCGGCGAGAAGCAGCGCGGCCAGGAGGCCCAGCCGCTGGTCTATGACGGCACCATCTATGTCACCGGTTCCTATTCGCGGCTCTATGCCTTCGACTCCCGCACCGGCGAGGAGAAATGGGAATATAATGCCCGTCTGCCCGACGACATCATGCCCTGCTGCGACGTCGTCAATCGCGGCGCGGCGATCCATGGCGACAAGATCATCTTCGCCACGCTCGATGCGCGGCTGGTGGCGCTCAATCGCCATACCGGCAAGGTGGTGTGGAACAAGCAGATCGCCGACTACAAGGCCGGCTACAGCGCGACCGCCGCGCCGCTGATCGTCAAGTCCATGGTCATCACCGGCAACTCGGGCGGCGAGTTCGGCATCGTCGGCGCGGTCGAGGCCCGCGACGTCGATACCGGCGAGCTGATCTGGCACCGCCCGGTGATCGAAGGCAATATGGGCACCTTGCGCGGCAAGGATAATGGCATCACCGGCAAGCTCAACGCGACCTGGCAGGGCGATCTCTACAAGACCGGCGGCGGCGCGACCTGGCTGGGTGGCACCTATGATCCGGAAACCAATCTTCTCTATTTCGGCACCGGCAACCCGGCCCCCTGGAACAGCCATTTGCGGCCCGGCGACAATCTCTACACCGCGTCAACGCTGGCGATCGATCCCGAAACCGGCGTGATCAAATGGCATTACCAGACCACCCCGCATGACGGCTGGGATTTCGACGGGGTCAACGAGTTCATCCCGTTCGACGCGACGATCAACGGCAAGCCGATGAAGCTGGGCGCCAAGGCGGACCGCAACGGCTATTTCTTCGTGCTCGACCGGACCAACGGCAAATTCGTCAGCGCTAACCGCTTCGTCATGCAGACCACCTGGGCCAGCGGCTATGACAAGAATGGCAAGCCGATCGTGATCCCCGCCGGTCGCCCCGGCGCGCCGAGCGCGACCGAGAAAGGCAGCACCGTCTTCTCCTCGCCCAGCTTCTTAGGCGGCAAGAACTGGATGCCGATGGCCTATAGCAAGGACACCGGCCTGTTCTACATTCCGTCCAACGACTGGGGCATGGACATCTGGAACGAGCCGATCGCCTACAAGAAAGGCGCCGCCTATCTGGGCGCGGGCTTCACCATCAAGCCGATCGCCGAGGATCATATCGGCGCACTGCGGGCGATGGACCCCAGGACCGGCAAGATCGTCTGGGAATATAAGAACAAGGCGCCGCTGTGGGGCGGCGTGCTGTCGACCGCCGGCAACCTGGTCTTCACCGGCACGCCCGAAGGCTATCTGAAGGCCTTCGACGCCAAGACCGGCAAGGAATTGTGGAAGTTCCAGACCGGGTCGGGCGTGGTCGGATCGCCGGTCACCTGGGAACAGGATGGCGAGCAATATGTCGCCGTCATGTCCGGCTGGGGCGGCGCGGTGCCGCTATGGGGCGGCGAAGTGGCCAAGTCCTTCAAGGACATCAATCAGGGCGGTTCGCTCTGGGTGTTCAAGCTGGCCAAATAAGGAGGCGAGGACGATGATCGTCATGGGGCGCGGACAGCATATGCACGGCGGAAATCGCGGGCAATTTGCCGCGCCCCCGCCTATGATCCATCATCATGGCCAGGGGGCGGACATGCAGGTCAAAGACAATGACGCGATGATGGAAAGGGTGCTGATCGTCGACGACCACCCGCTGGTGCGCGACGGGCTGCGCAGCGTGATCGCGGTCAGCTTCGACGGCTGCGAGATTTTTGAGGCGGCCAGCCTGGAGGAAGCGCTGGCGACGCTGGAGAAACAGTCTAATTTCGACCTGGTGCTGCTCGACCTCAATATTCCCGACGTGAAGCGGCTCGATGGCCTGAAACTGCTGCGCAGCCGCCACCCGATCCTGCCGGTGGTGATGGTGTCGGGCGCGTTCGACCGGGGAATCGTGCGCGAGGCGCTGGGCGCCGGCGCGGCGGGGTTCATCCCCAAGTCGATGAAGCGCAGCGCCATCGTCGATGCGCTGCACCGGGTGGTGTCCGGCGAAATCTACATGCCCGACGCGATCGACGAGGCGCCGCAGGAAAGCGCCGAGGAGGCGGATATCCTGACCCGGATCGGCAGCCTGACGCCGCAGCAGCGGATCGTGCTGACTCATCTGGTCCATGGCCGGCTGAACAAGCAGATCGCCCATGACCTGAGCGTATCGATGACGACGGTGAAGGCGCATGTGTCCGCGATCCTGCAGAAGCTCAACGTCTTCAGCCGGACCCAGGCGGTGATCCTGGCCAACCGGGTCCATTTCGACGGCGACAACTGACCGCGGAAAATAGGAAATCCCGCGCTTAACTTCGCATATTTCCCGCACATTTCGACATTTTGATGCCGATGTTGGAAATCATGTTGCGCGCCCCATCCCTATCGTCCCCTGTTCCCGACTAGCATGGAACAGGGGCTGTAGGACAGGCAGGGACGGGTCAGAAGCTGGCCTTCAGCCCGTCGATCACGAACTGCGCCGCGAGCGCGGCGAGCAGCACGCCGAGCAGGCGGGTAATCACCGCCTCGATCTTGGTGCCCAGGATCGCCATCAGCGGCCCGGCCGCCAGCAAGGCGCCCAGCATCAGCACCAAAGTCACCGCCACCGCGACCAGCACGACCAGCCGGTCGACCATGCCGTCGGCACGCGACATCAGCAGCATGACGGTCGCGATCGAGCCCGGCCCGGCGATCATCGGCATCGCCATCGGGAAGACGGAGACATCCTCCACCTCCGGCGTCTCGGCAATCTTCTGCGCCCGATCCTCGCGCCGCTGGGTGCGCTTTTCGAACACCATGTCCATCGCGATCATGAACAGCATGATGCCGCCGGCAATGCGGAAACTGTCCAGTTCGATGCCGAGCACGCCCAGCAACTGCTTGCCCCACAGGGCGAAGACCAGCAGGATGGCGGCGGCAATTCCGACCGCGCGGATCGCCATCGACCGGCGCTGGGCGATGCTCGCCCCGCTGGTCAGGCTGGCATAGATGGGCGCGCAGCCCGGCGGATCGATCACCACGAACAGGGTGACGAAAGCGGATATGAACAATTCCATCATGACGGCGCCCCCACCTTGTCGTCGATCACCACATCATAGCCGGTCCCGTTCCACATGCGGACGGTGACCCGGCGGCTGCCATCGGTCGCGACATCGGCGGACCAGATCAGGCTGTCATCCTGCGGCACCGGTGGCGCCTCCCCCTTTGCCGGGGGCGGACCTTCGGGCCGCGCGCCGCGCTTGCAGGTCGCAACCTTGCCGGTCAGAAATTCCGGCGCGTCCCGTTCGGTCGCCAGACGATCGCCATGATCGAGTATCCACTGCCAGCGGCCCTTCTTGTCGCGCCGCCACAGGGTGGTGAAATAGCCGACCGATCCGTCCGGCCGTTTCCAGTTACCGGTGCTGGCGGCGAGCAGGCCGTCGCAGGAGACATAGACGATCGAGGGCGACCAGCTGACCGAGGCCGGCGGGTCCGCCTGCTTCTTCAGCCAGTCCTTCGCCACCACCCGCTGCGGCACGAACATCACGGCGTCGTCCGCCGCCGTTTCGCGAAAGGCGGTCCATTGCCCCTTTTGCTGGGCAAGCCGGTTAAAGGCGATTTCGGCCGCGATCACCGAGCTGGGATCGGGCTGGTAACGCATCGGCGGCTTGGCCGCGACCAGCATCACCAGGCTGAGGGCGAGGAGCGCGCCGCGCCCCTTCACAGCCCCTCCGGCTTGGCGAGGCCCGCGCGCGCATGGGCGGCGACCAGCGTGTTGCGCAGCAGCACCGCGATCGTCATCGGGCCGACGCCGCCGGGGACCGGGGTGATGGCGCGGACATGCGACAGCGCTTCGGCCGTGGCGACGTCGCCGACGATCCGGCCCTTGCCATCTTCGGTATCGACCACGCGGTTGATGCCGACGTCGATCACCGTCGCGCCCGGCTTGATCCATTCGCCCTTCACCATTTCGGCGCGGCCGACGGCAGCGACCACGATGTCGGCGCGGTGGACGATGCTGGCAATGTCGCGGGTGCGGCTATGGGCGATGGTGACGGTGCAATTTTCGGCCAGCAGCAACGCCGCCATCGGCTTGCCGACGATGTTGGAACGACCGACCACGACCGCCTCCATGCCCGACAGGTCGCCCAGCTCATCCTTCAGCAGCATGATGCAGCCCAGCGGCGTGCAGGGCACCAGCGCGTCCTGCCCGGTGGCGAGGCGCCCTGTATTGACGACATGGAAGCCATCGACATCCTTGGCCGGGTCGATCGCGGCGATCACTGCCGCTTCATCGATATGCTTGGGCAGCGGCAACTGGACCAGGATACCATCGACCCGGTCGTCATGGTTCAGTTCCTCGATCAGGTCGAGCAGGTCGTCCTCGCCGATGCTGTCGGGGCGCTTGAACTCGAAGCTTTCCATGCCGGCGGCGACCGTCATCTTGCCCTTGTTGCGGACATAGACGCTGCTCGCGGGATCTTCGCCCACCAGCACCACGGCCAGACCCGGCTTGCGGCCCGTCTGTTCCACGAAGGCGGCGACGCCATCGGCCACCTTGTCCCGCAGTCCGGCCGCAAAAGCCTTGCCGTCGATAATCTTGCCGATCGTCATGTCGCGTCTATCCATGTCTCGATGATGGCGGTCAGCCGGTCCAACGCCCCTGCCCCGCCCTGTATCCGCAATCGCTTTAGCCGGTTGGTATCACCCGATTCCAGCAAAATCGCGCCCCTGGGCCAATCCAGCCGCTTGGCCAGCAGCGCGATCAGCGCGCCATTGGCCTTTCCCTTTTCCGGCACGGCGCGCACCCGGGCGGACAGCCAGTGCGCGCCATGTTCGTCGGTCCAGCGCCCGCCGACATCCTCGCGCGTGGCGCCGGGCGTCAGGCGGACCGCCAGAATGAGGTCATCCCCGTCCCGGCGCCAGCCGGTCAGAGACTGTTTGAGAAAGCCGGTACCAGCCCGCTCCCCCGCCCAACCACCCGATCCAGTGTCATCCTGTCGGGTGGTTGGGCGGGGGAGCGGGCTGGTACCGCGCTGAAAAATCGCTCTTTCGCGATTTTTCAAACAGCCGGTCACATCAGGCTGGAGAAGAGCGGCGGCAGGATCGCCTGACGGATGATGAGAATGCCCAGCAGGACGACCATCGGCGTCAGGTCGAGCGCGCCGAGGTCGGGCATGACCCGGCGGATCGGATTATAGATGGGCGCCGTCATCCGATCGAGCGCGACCATCACGGTGCGCACGAAATCGCTGCCCATGTTGACGACGTTGAAGGCGATCAGCCAGCTCATGACGGCCTGGATGATGATGATCCACCACAGCACGTCGAGCAGGATGACGATGGTCTGATAGAGGGCGTAGGCCATGCGGTCTCCGAAAGAGCGGTTGGCGCTCGCTCTAGCCGAGGCATGGGGCCGGCCACAAGTCGCGACAGTCCCTTATTCCACCAAAGGACGCCATAGTTCTGCAAAAGCCTGCTCAGCAGGAAGGGGTAGCAGGACCAGCCTGTCGCGCTATAGCGGAGCCATGGATTTTCGTGACGCCTCCCCCGCCGATGCCCCGCTGATCGCCGCCATGCATGTGGAAAGCTGGCGCATCGCCTATGCTCATATCATGGACCCGGCCTATCTGGCGGGCGGGATCGAGGCCGAGCGGCTGGCCACCTGGACGCAGCGGCTCGAACATCCGGCGCCGGGACAGCGCATCATCATCGCCGAACGGGCCGGGCAGCCGATGGGCTTCACCTGCATCATTGGCGGGGCCGATGATCGCTGGGGCACATTGGTCGACAATCTCCACGCCCTGCCTGCCGCGCGCGGCACGGGCCTTGGCACCGCATTGCTGGCGCGCGGGGCGCAATGGGCGATCGAGGGCTGGCCCCAGACCGGCCTGTTCCTGTGGTGCTACAGCGACAACCAGGCCGCGCGCGGCTTCTATGCCGCGCGCGGCGGGGTCGAGGTCGAGGATTGGGACAAGCCCGGCCCGGACGGCCGGACCCTGCCGGAAAAGCGCATCTACTGGGCTGATCCGGCAATCCTGCTCCGATAAATCGGCGCTTATTTGCGGATCAGCGTGCCCGCACCGCGATCGGTGAAGATTTCCAGCAGCATGGCGTGCGGCACCCGGCCATCCAGGATGACGGCGGCATCGACGCCGCTCTCGACCGCCTTGACGCAGGTTTCCAGCTTCGGGATCATGCCGCCGGTGATGGTGCCGTCGACCTGCAGCGCATGGATCGCCGCCGGATCGAGATCGGTCAGCAATTCCTTGTCCTTGTTGAGCACGCCCGGCACGTCGGTCAGCAGGAAAAAGCGCGACGCCTGAAGCTCGGCGGCGATCGCGCCGGCCATGGTGTCGGCATTGACATTATAGGTATGGCCATCGGCGCCGATGCCCACGGGCGCGACCACAGGGATGATGCCGTCCTGGGTCAGCGTGTCGAGGATGCGACGATCGACCGAGACCGGATCGCCGACAAAGCCCAGATCGACATGGCGCTCGATGCCCGAATTGGGATCGGGCGCGCGGCTGTGACCAACCTTTTCGCACAGGACGAGGCCGCCATCCTTGCCCGAGATGCCGACCGCGCGGCCGCCCGCGCCGCTGATCCAGCCGACGATTTCCTTGTTGATGGAGCCGGCCAGCACCATTTCGGCGATCTGGGCGGTTTCCTTGTCGGTGACGCGCAGGCCGTTCACAAACTGCGATTCGACGCCCAGCTTCTTGAGCATCGCGCCGATCTGCGGCCCGCCGCCATGGACGACGACGACATTGATGCCGACCGCCTTCATCAGGACGACGTCCTCGGCGAAGTCGCGTGCAGCCTCCGGATCGCCCATGGCGTGGCCGCCATATTTCACGACGAAGGTCTTGCCCGCATAGCGCTGCATATAGGGCAGCGCCTCGACAAGGGTTTCGGCCTTCGCGAGGAGCGCGGGATCGGGGGCGTAGTTGCTGGTCATGCGCGCGCGCATAAGCCCATATGCGCGCTACGGCAAGTTATCGATCGAGGCGACGGCCCAATGCGACCGCTGCGGAGATGAGCGGCGGCACCAGGATGATCGACAGCAGCACCTTGGTAATCATCTGCCCGACCATCAGGTCCATGATCGGCCGCTCGCCATAGAAGGAGATGGTGATGAACAGCAGGGTGTCGACGATCTGCGACACGACGCTGGCGACCATGCCGCGCAGCCAGACCAGACGGCCCTCGCCCCCGGCCAGTCGCGAGAAGATGAAGACGTTGAGCGTCTGCGACGTGCCATAGGAAATGAGGCCCGCCAGCATCATCCGCGATCCCTGGCCCACGACGATCGGGAAGGCATCGACGGCAGGCGGATACATGCCCGGATCATGCGGCAGGGCGATGACGATATGGATCAGCGCGGCCGACACCAGCAGCGGCACGAAGCCCAGGCGCACCAGCGCGGTCGCAGTCTTTTGCCCGTGCAGTTCCGACACGGCGCTGGAAATGATGACCAGCAGCAGGAAGGCGAAGATGCCGGCCTCCACCGCGAGCGGCCCCAGGGCGACCTGTTTCACCCCCAGCACGCCGGCCATGCAGACCATGCCGCCATAAAGGATGGAAAAGACGAAGAGGGAGCGGGTCAGCGGCGCGGGCGATGAAGTCATCGCCAGCCCTTACCGGGATTCGGCCTGCGGGGGAAGATGGCGCGGCACGCCCTGCCCCGTCCCCTTTCAGGCCAGCATGGTGCGCAGCAGCGCGCGCAGTTGCGCGGGCTTTACCGGCTTGTTGAGCAGGGGGATGTTGGCGGCGGCGAGCTGGGTCTTGAGCGGTTCGCCGCGATCGGCCGAGATCATGACGGCGGGGATGCGGGCGCCGAAATGATCGTGCAGGCGGGTGATGACCGTGTCGCCGGTCTCCCCGTCCTTGAGATGATAGTCGACCAGGATGATGTCGGGCCGGCGGCCATCGGCGAACAGCGCGGCCGCCTGGTCATAGCCGTCGGCGGTGACGACGCTGCACCCCCAGCCGGTGAGCAGGGTGCGCATGCCCGACTGGATCTGCTTTTCATTGTCGACCACCAGCACCGACAGGTCGCGCATCGACCGGTCGCGGGTCGGCTGGCCGGTGTCGCCATCCTCCTCCCGCTGGGGCTGGCCGATGGGGAGGGCGATGGCGAAGGTCGCCCCCTGCCCCGGCTGCGAGCGCAAGGTGATGGGGTGGCCCAGCATGTCGCTGGCCCGCTTGACGATGGCGAGGCCCAGCCCCTTGCCCTGGCTGCGGGTGTCTAGCCGGCGAAACTCCTCGAAGATCAGCGCCTGTTGCTCGGGCGCGATGCCGGGGCCACTGTCGGTCACGCTGATTTCCACCCGGTCGTCATGCTGGATGCAGGCGACCGAAACCGTGCCGCGCGGCGTGTAGCGGATGGCGTTGGAGATGAAATTCTGAAGGATGCGGCGCAGCAGGCGCAGGTCGGTCTCGACCCAGAGCGGCTGCGCCTCGATCCGGAAGGCAAGTCCAGCCGACCGGGCCATGGGGGCAAATTCGACATTCAGCGTCTGGAGCAGCCGGTCGATGCGGAACGGGCCGATTTCCGGCTGGATCGCACCGGCATCCAGGCGCGAGATTTCCAGCAGCGCCTCCAGCAGATCCTCGACCGAGTCGAGCGCGGTCGAGGTCTGGTTGACCAGCGCGCGGGTCGGCAGCGCCAGCCGCCGATCGCCCAGCGCCGCGACGAACAGCCGCGCGGCATTGAGCGGCTGGAGCAGATCATGGCTGGCGGCGGCGAGGAAGCGGGTCTTGGACAGGTTCGCCTTTTCCGCGACGATCTTGGCATCGATCAGCGCCGCCTCGATCGCGCGGCGCTCGGCCACTTCCCCTTCCAGCTTGCGGTTGAGGTCGACCAGTTCGCCGGTGCGTTCTGACACGCGCCGTTCCAGCGTCTCGGCGGTTTCCTGAAGGCTGGCCTGGGCGCGCAGCATGTCGGTGACGTCGGTGAAGCCGAACACCTGGCCACCATCGGCCATGGCGTTGCTGCGCAATTCGAAATGCCGTTCTCCGGCGGTGCAGAGGCAGACCATCGCCTGCTGGTCCGCGCCGCCGCCGCGCCAGTCGAGACAGCCCTGATCGTCCATCGCCAGCGTCTCGCGGCACCAGCGCTTCAATTCGGCATGGCTGCCAAGCGCGCCAGCGAAATTTTCCGGCAAGGCGAGCAGCCGGCGCAGCGCGTCGTTCCAGGCGGCCAGTTGCCCACTGCCGTCGAACACGCAGACCCCCTCCGACAGATTGTCGAGCGTCGATTGCAGCACGACATTGCGTTCGGCCAGTTCGCGGGCACGGGCGCGGGCATCCTCCGCCTTCGCCTCGGTAATGTCGGTATAGATGCCGACGATGCCGCCTTCGCTGGTGCGCAGTTCGTTGATCTGTATCCAGCGGCCATCGGCCAGCCGCTGCACCTGGCCGCCATCGGCGATGCCGTGCTTGGCCAGGCGATCCGACACCCAGCGATCGGGCGCGACCTGTGCCCCGGCCGGCCCCTGACTATGGGCGGCGATGCGGGCGATGTCGTGGAAGGTCAGATTCTGATCCAGCCGCTCGGCGACCTGCGGCCAGAAGCCGAGATAGGCTTCATTGTAGAGGATCAGCCGGTCTTCGGCATCGAACAGCACGAAGCCTTCGTTGATCGATTCGATCGCATCGCGCAGGCGCACCTGCGCGGCGTCCGCATCGGCATGGGCCTCGGCCAGATCGGCATTGGCCTTGGCGAGGCGGCCCAGCGCATCCTCCAGCTGGAGCGTCCGGTCGCGCACCTTGGCTTCAAGCGAGATGGCAGTTTCGAACATGGAAAAGGCGTTGGCCGACATGTCGGTCGAGCGTTCCACCCGGTCCATCAGCGCGCCGTTGATCTTGCGCAGCTTGCGCACCTCCTCGCGCAGGGCATCCAGCTCCGCGTCGGTTTCAAGGGCGGTGCGCAGCTCGCTCATCGGCCGATCGCCAATCCGCTGAAGGTCTGGTTGACGTGCAACGCATGATATTGCTCGCCATAGGTGTTGAAGCCGATCACCCGGTTGCCGGCATAAAGGGCGGAAACATCGCGCGAAATCTGGCGCTGTTCGGCATCGATGCGGTTGAGCACGCAGTCGAAGGCGATGATCCGGTCCACCTCGCCCACGCGGGCGTGCAGGTCGGAGAAGAGCTGCCGCATGCCGGCGATCCGATCCACCGGCTCGCCGATATTGAGGACGATCCCTTCGTCGATCGCGCAATAGAAGGTCAGGCTGCCGTCCGCATTGGCGCTCTGGATCGAGCGGACATGATATTCGCCGCCGGCCCGGACCATCGGCGGATGCGCCGCGAAAAATTCCATCCCCAGTTCCTCGCCGGCATGGCCGGCCAGGCGCAGATATTCGGCCGCGGCCGGCTCTGCATTGATCTCGGTCACGATGCGTTCGTGCGGGATCGCGCCGGTAATCACCATCTTGGCCGCGCCGGGCTGATAATGCTGCGCCTTGAAGACGTGCATCGGCCGGGTCGAGGACAGGATCGCCACCACGGCGGCGCGGGCATGGAAGCGGCCGCCATCGAAGATCGCGGTCTGGCGGAAGGCAAGATCGTCGCCGGATGATCCGCCGATCAGCGGAATATCGCCCAGCGCATCCTGGATCGTCATGGTCAGCAGCTCCTCCCGGTGCGAGAGGCCGTCGACCAGGAACAGCGCGACATGATTGACCAGCCCGCCCAGCCGGCGGCTGTCCCGTTCCGCCTGCGCCGCCAGCGCCCGCACGACTTCGCGCGCGGCGACCGGATCGAAATTGTCGATGTCGTCGAAGCAATGGGACGTCATGCAGAAATCGGCCGCAGGAAAGCCGATCACGGTCAGGCTGTCATGATCATAGCCCGCATCGGTCAGTTCGCCCGAGCTGGTGCAGCCGATCACCGTGGTGCATTCGCTATGCAGGTTGATCGCCCGCGCCAGGCTGTCCCGGTCATAATGCTGGGAACAGAAGATCACGGCGCCGGCCAGCGGCTCCGTGCCGAGTTGATCCACCAGATCCGCCATCGCCTCGAACGGATCGTCGGCATGGGAGGACGCAAATCCTATCCCTGCCCTTACCCCTGCGCCTGTCGCCATTGTCTCTCCCCATCGCCCATTTTCTTATGCTTTGGGGCATTATCATGTAGCGGGTTCCGCTGGCCTGTCACGCGAAACAAGCCGGCTTTTGGCGCCGTGGATCAGGTGGAAGACCAGCAATGCGACGAATGGCATGGCAAGCCCCAGCAGCAGCGTCGCGGACAGGCGCGGCCAGTGCTTTTCCACGGCCTTGAGCGGATAGGAGAGCAGGCCAAGCGCATAATAGCTGACGGCAACCGTCGACAGCCCCTCAACCAGTTGCTGAAGCTGGAGCTGCATCCGCGCGCTGCGGTCCATCGAGGCGAGCAGGCGGCCATTCTGGTTCTCGATATGGGTTTCGATCCGGGTGCGCAGCAGGGCGGTGAACTGCGCCGCGCGGCCGTTGAGCAGCGCCAGCCGATCGGTCAGCGCCGCGCAGGTGCGCACGGCAGGCCAGAGCCGCCTTTCGGTGAAGTCGGCGAGCGAGCGATGACCGGCGATCGGCACGACATCCAGTTCAGCGAGGCGACTGGCGACGATCCGGCCATAGGCGGCGGTCGCGCTCATCCGATAGGCGCAGCCGCTGTCGATCGACAATATGTCGGCGGACAACTGGATCAGTCGGCCCAGCAGCACATCGTCGCGCACCTCGCCGGCGGCCAGCGCCCGGCCGACCTGCTCCAGCGCCTGTTCCAGCCAGTCGAGATCGGTCCAGGCCGTGCGCGCGGGCGGCAGGCCAAGCAGCGCCAGATTGCGATAATTGCCCAGTTCCTGCAGCCGCTGGACGCAGCGGGCAAGATCGCCGGGCAGCAGGCCGTTGGCGGCCACCACCATCCGGCCATAGCCATCATCATGGATACGGAAATCGGTCCAGATGCGCGCGCCGCCGCCGACATGGCAGGTGACGAGCTGGCCCGCCGGGAAACCGGCGCTGGCCACCAGTTCCGCGGCGGCGCCTTCATCCGCGACGATCGCCAGCCGCACGGCGCGGATCACCGCACCCGGCAGAAATTTGGCCCAGGCGATCGCGGCACGGGCGTCGGCCGCATCGGGAGAATCCCAGCCGACCGGATCGCTGCCGCCGCGCACCAGGGTGACCGTGCTGGCCTCGCTATGCTGTTCCCAGTGAAGATGGATGTCGGCGCCCAGTCGGGTCTCGCGATGGCGGCTGTCATGCCCTGGACGCAGATCGCCCGGCATGGCGGGCAAGGCCGCAAGCTCTGCCGTGCGCGCGTCCGCATCGAGCAGGCGGACAAGCTGGATCATCCGTGCCGGGACCGTCAGCGCAGGTTCGCGGCGCAATTGCATCTCGCCCACCACCTGCGGGCGCAGCGCATGTTCGGTGAAGCGCCGCTCAGCCACCACGCGCCGGCTCTCCAGCGGCTTCCAGCAGATCCGCCTCCGCATCGGTGAAGACGCGTGAGCGGACGATGAAGCGCTGCCCTTCCGGGCTTTCGAGCGACATGCCGGCGCCCCGCCCCGGCACCACGTCGATCGTCACTTGGGTATGGCGCCAATATTCGAACTGGGCCGCGCCGATCCACACCGGCACATCGCCCGCGACATGGCCCAGCAGCACATCCTGCGGGCCGACCCGGAACTCGCCGCGCGGGAAGCACATCGGCGCGGAACCATCGCAGCAGCCGCCCGACTGGTGGAACATCAGCGGGCCATGCTGGTCGGTCAGGCGCGCGATCAGCGCATCGGCCGCGGGCGTGGCGAGAATGCGGGCAGGACAATCGGCCATCGATCCGATCCTTCAGAACCAAAACCGCCATTGGCAACATTGGCAGAACCAAAGCTGGCGAGCATCCGGGGGAGGATGCCCGCCAAAGGTGCGGAGCGCCGAGAAAGGAGAGAGAAGGGGCGCTCCGCTGTGGATCCGTCAGAAGAAGCCCAGCGCCTTGGGGCTGTAGCTGACCAGCAGATTCTTGGTCTGCTGATAATGGTCGAGCATCATCTTGTGATTTTCGCGGCCGATGCCCGACTGCTTGTAGCCGCCAAAGGCCGCATGGGCCGGATAGGCATGGTAGCAGTTGGTCCAGACGCGACCGGCCTGAATGCCCCGGCCCATGCGATAGGCACGGGCGCCGTCGCGGGTCCACACGCCCGCGCCCAGGCCGTAGAGCGTGTCATTGGCGATGGCGAGCGCCTCCGCCTCGTCCTTGAAGGTGGTGACGGCCAGCACCGGGCCGAAAATCTCCTCCTGGAAGATGCGCATCTTGTTATGGCCCTTGAGCACGGTGGGCGTCACATAGAAGCCGTTGGCCAGTTCGCCGTCATGGGTGGCACGATCGCCGCCGGTCAGCACTTGCGCGCCCTCTTCCTTGCCGATCGCGATGTAGGAGAGGATCTTTTCGAGCTGGTCGTTCGACGCCTGGGCGCCGATCATCGTCGAGGGATCGAGCGGACTGCCCTGCTTGATCGCCTTCACCCGTGCGATCGCCCGTTCGATGAACTTCTCGTAGATCGATTCCTGGATCAGCGCGCGGCTGGGACAGGTGCAGACCTCGCCCTGGTTGAGCGCGAACATGGCGAAGCCTTCGAGGCATTTGTCGAAATAATCATCGTCCGCATCCATCACATCCTCGAAGAAGATGTTGGGCGACTTGCCGCCCAGTTCCAGCGTGACGGGGATCAGGTTTTCCGAGGCATATTGCATGATCAGGCGGCCGGTCGTGGTCTCGCCGGTGAAGGCGATCTTGGCTATCCGCTTGTTCGACGCCAGCGGCTTGCCCGCTTCCACGCCGAAGCCGTTGACGATGTTGAGGACGCCCGGCGGCAGCAGGTCGCCGATGATCTCGGCCAGCACCAGCACCGACATCGGCGTCTGCTCGGCGGGCTTCAGCACGATGCAGTTGCCGGCGGCGAGCGCGGGCGCCAGCTTCCACACCGCCATCAGGATCGGGAAGTTCCAGGGGATGATCTGGCCGACGACCCCCAGCGGCTCATGGAAATGATAGGCGATGGTGTCATGGTCGATCTCGCTGATCGATCCTTCCTGGGCGCGGGCGCAGCCGGCGAAATAGCGGAAATGATCGATGGCGAGCGGAATGTCGGCATGGGTGGTCTCGCGGATCGGCTTGCCATTGTCGATCGTCTCGGCGAGCGCGATGAGGTCAAGATTGGCCTCCATGCGATCGGCCATCTTGAGCAGGATGTTGGACCGCTGCGTCGACGACATCTTGCCCCAGGCGTCCTTGGCGGCATGGGCGGCGTCGAGCGCGGCCTCGATATCCTCCGCCGTGCCGCGCGCGACCTGGCACACGACCTGACCGGTGACCGGCGAGATATTGTCGAAATACTGGCCCTTGGCCGGTGCCGTCCACTGCCCGCCGATATAATTGTCGTAGCGGTCGCGGATCAGGGTCTGGCCGGCGAATTTATCCAGCGCCTGTTGCAGCATCATCTTGTCTCCTGGGTCGATTTTGTGATCGTCTTTCAGCCTTCAGAAGATGGCAAAGCAGGCCGCCGGTGCAATTGGACCTTCGGTCGGATCGCCCCGCCTGCGGGACGAGGCGGGCATGAGACGCGACCTGTGCCGCCCCCTCGACAGCGACCCGACGGGCTGCTCTATCTGACAGGCCCCTTCCCTGCCCGGAGAGATTTCCCCCATGTTCCAAGTTTCCCACCTGGTCATCGTCGGTGGCGGGTTCAGCGGCACGCTGCTGGCGATCAACCTGCTGCGCTACGGGACGATGCGGGTGACATTGGTCGAGCGGCGGCCCGAACGGCTGGGCAAGGGTGTCGCGTTCGGCAGCGCCCTGCCCGATCATATCCTCAACGTCCGCGCCGGCAACATGAGCGCCTTTCCCGACCAGCCGGGCCATTTCGCGCAATGGCTGGCGGAGACGAGTGGCGGATCGGACGCCAGCTTCGCGACACGGGCGACCTATGGCCGCTATCTTTCCGCGCTGCTGGACAAGACCCGCGCCGAGGCGGGTGACCGGCTGGACGTGATCGATGATGCGGCGGTCGACATCCGCATGGCCGGCGATGGCTGTGTCGTCGAACTGGCGTCGGGCAAGACGCTGGCGGCCGATGCGGTGGCGCTGGCGCCGGGCAATCTGCCGCCGCATGACCTGCCGCCATTTCGAGACAAGGCGCCCCCGCTCTATGTGTCCGAACCCTGGGGCGCGGACATTGCCGAGGGGCTGACGCCGAGCGACAAGATACTGCTATTGGGCACGGGCCTGACCGCGGTGGATTGCGCGCAGACGCTGGACAGCGCGGGTTTTCGCGGATCGATCCTGGCGCTGTCGCGGCGCGGGCTGGTGCCGCACAGCCATGCGCCGGCCATGCCCTTCCCCGCCCTGCGCGAACGGCCGGCCGCCCATTGCGCCGGGCTGGTCCGCACCATCCGCCAGCGGGCCGATGCGGTCGGCTGGCGCCGCGCGGTCGATGAGCTGCGCCCCTTCACCCAGGATATATGGCGGGCGGCCTCCCCGGTCGAACGGGCGCGCTTCCTGCGCCACGCCCGGCCCTATTGGGACGTGCATCGCCACCGCATCGCGCCGCAGGTGGCCGAACGAATCGCCGCGATGCAGGCAAGCGGGCGGCTGCGGATCGCGGCGGGCCGGATCATCGGCGCGCAGGACGCCGACCAGGGACTGATCGTGCAATGGCGGCCGCGCGGCGGCGAACAGGTGCAGGAAATCCGGGTGGCGCGGGTGGTCAATTGCACCGGGCCGCTGGCCGACCTTGGCCGGGCGGACGATGTGCTGCTGCGCCGGCTGGCGGGTCGCGGCGCAATCCGGCCGGACGCGCTGGCGATCGGCATCGACACCAACCGGCAGGGCCATGCCATCGCACGCGACGGCAGCGCGCAAGAGCGACTGCTGGTGGTCGGGCCGATGACGCGCGGCGCCCATTGGGAAATCGTCGCTGTGCCCGATATCCGCCGCCATAGCTGGGACATGGCGCGCGCGCTGACCGGCGCGCAATGGGTGGAGGCGGAAGGGCTTTAGAGCAAATTCCGATCCGACTGCGTCAGATCGGTTGCTCTAATTTTTGGTTTAACGCGTTTTCCGAGTCATCAGGTGATTCTAGCTGATTAGAAAACGCTCTAAACCGGCAGCTCGACCTGCGCGCGCAGCCCGCCATCGGGAGTGCGCACCAGCGACACTCGCCCCTGATGCGCCTGCGCCGCCGACTGGACGATCGACAGGCCGAGGCCGACCCCGCCGGTGCTGCGGTTGCGGGAGGGTTCGCCGCGATAGAAGGGCTCGAAGGCGCGGGCGATATCGGCCTGTTCCATGCCCGGCCCGTCATCCTCGATCGTGACGATCGCCCGCCCCTCGTCGCGCATCACCCGCACCCGCGCGCGATCGCCATATTTGATCGCATTGTCGATCAGGTTGGTGAACAGCCGCTTGAGCAGGATCATGTCACCCGCGATGATGACAGGCTCCGCGCCCGTCAGGGTCACGTCGCGGCCCATGTCGGCGAAATCGTCGACCAGCCCCTCGACCAGCAGGCCAAGGTCGAGCGGCTCCTTGAGGCGGGGGCGATTTTCATTGTCGACGAAATCCAGCGTCGTGCCGATCAGCGCCTCCATCTGGCGAATTTCCTCCTCGGCCGCGATCCGGACCGGCGCGGGCGCCGCGGTGAGGTGGAAATGGAGGCGCGACAGCGGCGTGCGTAGATCATGGGCGATCGCCCCGACGACCGAGGTGCGTTCGCGCACATAGCGGGCAATGCGCGCCTGCATCTCGTTGATCGATTGCGCCGCCAGCCGGATCTCGCTCGGCCCGTCGAGCGGGATCGGCTGTTCCTCCTGCCCTGCCCCCATCCGCTCGGCCGAGGCGGAGAAGGCGCGGATCGGGCGGGTCAGACGCGCGCTGAACCAGAGGCTGAGCGGCACCACCAGCAGGATGCCGACGAGGAAGGCATATTGGCCGAGCAGCCGCCAGAGCGACCGCCCGCCCCGCGCTTCCCGCGTGATCATCCGCCACTGACCGTCGGGCTGGCGGATCGCGGCGGTGAAGGTGCCCAGGATGAAGGGGTCGGCAACGCCATCGGGGCCATAAAGCTGCATCTCCTCGACGAACTGCCCGATCCGCTCGCGATCGCCGGGGTCGAGGCGGATGCGCACATCGGCCGCCGGCAGGCTGAGGCGTCGCGCCAGCAGCGCGGCGATCAGCCGATCGGCCGGGTCGGTCGATGCCGGCGGCGCGGCGGCCTGCCGCACCTCATGCACCACCGGCTCGTCGCGCAGCAGGGGCTGGCCATGGACGATGCGGGCAATCTCATAGACCGACAGCGGCACCCGTTCGGGCGGGATGAAATAGAGCAGCAAAGTGAGGCTGAAGGCGGTCAGCGTCAGGATGACGACCAGGGCCAGCGCCAGCAGATGGGCGTGGATCGAATTGGCCCAGCGCAGGAAGCCCGCCTTCATCCGCGCTGCACCGGCGCCTGGAAGATATAGCCTTCGGACCGCACCGTGTGGATCAGTTCGCCGCGTGCGCGGGTGCCGAGCTTGCGGCGCAAGCGGCTGACCTGGGTGTCGATCGCCCGGTCGAACACATCGGCATCCTCGCCCCGCGCCAGTTCGACCAGCGCGTCGCGGTTCAATATCTGCTGAGGATGCTCGATGAAGGCGAGCAGCAGGGCGAACTCCCCCTCCGACAGGCTGATGATGATGCCGGCGGGATCGCGCAGCACCCGGCGCACCGGATCGAGCTGCCACCCTTCGAAATGATAATGGGCCAGCACCGGCTGGCGGGTTTCGGCGACCGGGCGGCGACGGCGCTGCAGCGCACGGATGCGGGCGAGCAGTTCGCGCGGCGACAGCGGCTTTGGCAGATAATCGTCGGCGCCCATTTCCAGGCCGGTGATCCGGTCGCCCTCCGTCCCCAGCGCCGACACCATGATGATGCCGGCATCCTGCTGTCCCGCCAGCGAACGGGCGATCGACAGCCCGTCCTCGCCCGGCATCATGACGTCGAGGACGATGATGTCGACCGGCTGATGGGCGAGGATGGCCCGCATCGCCGGGCCATCGGCCGCTTCGCTGACGACATAACCTTCCTGCATCAGGAAAGCGCGGACCAGCGCGCGCAGCGACGGATCGTCATCGACGATCAGGATATGCGTGTCGCCCGGCGCGCTGTCGCCTGTCAGCTTCGCTGTCACCCTCATCCCTCCTCTTCCCATTCCGCCCCTTCTAGCCGCCGGCCCGCGCCGGATTTTGTCAGGCCCGACACAAAGGGCGGAATAAGCGCCCGCATTCTGCGCCGATTTTGTCGGCGCTGACAAATTAATCCGCCGCCCCCCTGTTAGAAGGATCGCACAAGAGGACCGGAGCAACCGGGCCGGCAGGGAAGAGGAGTGGGCCGCATGGCGGCAAGCCATCATCATGTCCGTCACTGGAGCCGCCGATCAGCGCTGGGCCTGATCGCCTGCGTGCCGCTGGGGCTGGCGAGCGTCGCCCAGGCCGCCGAATGCGTCGATCCCGCCAGCCTGTCCGCCGCGCAGAAGAGCATGCGCAAGTCGCTGGGCTTTCGCACGTCGAGCGATGCAACCAAACGCTGCGGCCTGTGCGCCTTCTTCACCGCCGCCCAGCCGGGTTGCGGCAAATGCGCGCTGCTGAGCGGCGGCATCGTGCCGGCCGAGGGCGTGTGCGACAGCTGGGCGAAGAAGAGCTGATGGCGAACCCCGCCCGCCAATATGTCTGGGACTTGCCCATCCGCCTGTTTCACTGGGCGCTGGTCGGCCTGATCGGCTTTTCCTGGTGGAGCGCGGAAACCTATCACATGGACTGGCATCGCCTGTCGGGTCAGGCCGTGCTGTTCCTGATCGCCTTTCGCCTGATCTGGGGCCTGATCGGGTCCGGGCCGGCGCGCTTTGCCCAGTTCCTGCGCGGGCCGCGCGCGATCTTCGCCTATCTGACCGGCCGTGCGCCTGCGGCGCCGGGCCATAATCCGCTGGGCGGCTGGAGCGTGGTGGCGATGCTGCTGGCGCTGTCGGTGCAGGTCGGCACCGGCCTGTTCGCGGTCGATATCGACGGCATCGAATCCGGGCCGCTGTCGCATCTGGTCGATTTCGATCAAGGCCGGCTCGCCTCCGACATGCACGGCGTCAGCTTCACCATCCTGCAGGTGCTGATCGGCCTGCATGTCCTGGCGGTGCTGTTCTACCTGCTGGTGCGACGGCGCAACCTGATCGGGCCGATGGTCAGCGGCCGGGCGAAAGTGACCGGCGAGCCGGTGGCGGTGCGGCGCGCGTCGCCTGTCGCCTTCGCCGTCGCCATCCTGCTGGCGGGCAGCCTCGCCTGGTGGGTCTTTGCCGATCCGATGCTGTGACAGACATGAAAGGGACGAGGATGAGGATGCACGATACAGCCCGGATGAAGCGGCCGATCGCGATGCTGGCACTGCTCTGCGCGGCACCGCTGGCGGCCGCGCCCGGCGATATCGTCACCACCCGGATCGCGGGTTTTCGCGAGGTCGGCGCGGCGTTCAAGAATATCAATGACGAGCTGAAATCGGCCACGCCGCAAACCTATGTGATCCAGATTTCGGCGCGGCAGATCCGCGATTATGCGCGCCAGCAGCAGGGCTGGTTCCCGGCCGGCAGCGGCCCGAAGCCCGGCGTCAAGACGGCGGCCAAGCCGGAAATCTGGAGCCAGCCGGCCGCATTCAAGGCGGCACAGGACGGCTTTACCGCGCAGGCCAACAGCTTCGCCACCGTCGCGGCGAGCGGCGACGTGGCGAAGATGCGGGCGGCGGCCAAGACGCTGGGGCAAAGCTGTGGCACCTGCCACCGCAGCTTCCGCGTCGAGGAGAAGCGCTGATGTGGCGCCGGGCGGCCGCGATCCTGTGGCTGGCGCAGCCGACCGCGCTCTGGGCGCAGGCCGCCGACCTGCCGCCCGAGGCCGCGAGCGGCGAACCGCTGCCGACGGGGGTCAGCGTCCGCAAGGTCGGCGCGCAGAGCGTCTATGTCGATGCCCATGGCCGCACCCTCTATGGCATGGACATGCGCGCGGTGACGGGGCGGACCGGGCACCAGCCGCTCTGGTGTTCGGGCGATTGCCTGACCCAATGGACGCCGCTGGCCGCGCCCGCCAAGGCGGAGATCGTGCCTGCACCGCCCGAGTTCGGCGGCGATCGCAAGGCGCCCCGGCTGAAGCAGGACGGCCCCGACTGGATCGTGATGCAGGGGCCGAGCGGGCCGCAATGGGTCTATAAGCGGGTCAATCTGGTCTTCACCCATGTCGGCGAACGGCCCGGCACGATCGGGCATGAGGGCGAGGACGCTCTGGTCTGGAACAGCCTCAAATATGTGCCGGCCGCGCCCAAGATCGACGCGCCGGCCGATGTGACGGCGCGGCTGGTGGACGGGCGCTATCTGCTGGTCGATGGCCAGGACAATTTGCTGGTGACGCATAAGGGCAAGGCCTGTGGCACGGCCTGTGCCGACTGGCGCGTCTTCCCGGCGGGCATGGCGCGGCGGGGCATGGGCGCCTGGACCGTGCGGCCCGATGGCGACCGCGCCCAATGGGCCTATCGCGACCGGCCGGTCTTCACCATCGCGGGCGACGACCCGGCGGACATTCCCGCCGAGGCCGAGCCGCTGATCCCATGACATTTCGCAAGGAGAGGATGATCGTGCAGAATCATCGCAAACTGATCCTGCTGCTGGGCGCGCTGCCACTCGCGGCGTCGGTTTCGGCGCGGGGTGATGCCCCCGCCAAACCCGCAGCGCTGCCCGCGCCGCCGGCCAATGGCGAGATGGGCTTCGTCGTCAGCCATTTCGCGCCCGCCATCTATCAGGGCAAGGAGGATTGCCCGCAGGGCCTGGCCGCCACCCTGCGCGAAAATTACCTGCAGACCCAGCCGGCGGGCGAGCGGGCGCGGCTGCTGGAAAAGGCGAACGAGAAAGAACTGACCGCGCGCTGGACCCGCTATGCCTTCGGGCCCGACAATCTCAACATCTGCACCCATCCCGACAAGTTCGACCGGCCGCCCCAGCGCATGGTTCAAGGCAAGGTCGCGCGGGGTCTGAACCTGGACGATGATGCGGACGGCGCGGCGGCGGACGACAGCTGCGGCCATGCCAATTTTACCGGGCCAGCCGGCGAGCCGGGCGTCGACAACCAGATGTGGCGGGCGATGGGCTGCGTGCGGACCTGGCGCGGGGTCGATGGCACCGGCGGCGACATCGTCAAGGGCCTGACCCAGTTTCTTGTCAGCGGCGAGCATAGCCAAGTGCTGTTGCTCAGCGGCGTCGACAGTCTGGAGAATGATCCCGACGTGACGGTCATCTACGCCAATACCGAGGATCGGGCGGTGGTGGATTCGCGCCAGAATTTCATTCCCGGCGCCAGCTACAGCGTCACCGCCAATGCCGCCCATCGCAATGTGCTGAAAGGGCGGATCGTCAACGGCGTGCTGACCACCGAGCCGGCCCATATCCGCCTGAAGCAGAATTGGGGCCAGGGATCGGAGCGGGACATTCGCGGCCGGCGCAACGAATATGATTTCACCAAAGCGCGGCTGCGCTTCACCTTCCAGCCGGACGGATCGATCAAGGGCATTGTCGGCGGCTATCAGCCGATCTGGAACGTGATGGCCAGCGCCTCGGTCGGTGGCGAGGGCGCGGCGACCACGGCCGGCTATGACTGCGCCGCCATGTATGCGGCGTTGAAGGCGATGGCCGATGGCGATCGCGATCCGGCGACCGGCCAGTGCCGCCGCATTTCGAGCGGCATGGAGGCCTGGGCCGTGCCCGCCTTCGTCACCGACCGTCTGCCCCAGCCCAAGGTGGCGCAGCGATGAGCGGGCCGTTTCGCCACAGGGCGCGCTGGACGCTGTTCGCCGGGTTGCTGCTGAGCGCCTGCACGGTCGAGAAGGCGCCGCAGACCGCCGCCACGCCCGACGCTAGCTTCGCGCCCTTGAAGACGCCGCTGAGCCATGTGGCGGGGATGCGCCGCCTGACCGAAGCGCAATATCGCAACAGCATCGCCGATATCTTCGGCCCCGACATCAAGGTCGCCGGCCGGTTCGAGCCGATCGTGCGGCCGGTGCATGAGCTGATCGCGACCGGCGCCAGCGCATCGACCATCTCGCCCGCCGGACTGGAACAGTTCGATGCGATGGCGCGCAATATCGCCGCGCAGGTGTTTGCGCCGGATCGCCGCGCCCAGTTCATGCCCTGCGCCCCGCGCGACGCGGCCGCGCCCGACGCCGATTGCGCCGCACGCACGCTGATGCCGATCGGCCGTTATCTGTTTCGCCGGCCGATGACGCAGGAAGAGATCGGCGCCTTCGTCATGATGGCGGGCAAGGGCGCTGGCGATGGCCAGGGTTTCTATGACGGGATGCAGCTGGCGCTCGCCGCCATGCTGGTGTCGCCGCAGTTCCTCTACATGATCGAGAGCGCGGAACCCGACCCGGAAGCGTCCGGCAGCCTGCGGCTCGACAACCATGCCCGCGCCGCGCGGCTGAGCTATCTGCTGTGGAACACGACGCCCAATGAGGCGCTGCTGCGCGCGGCCGACGAGGGCAAGCTGACCGATCCGGCCCAGCTTGCGGCGATCGCGCAGAAGATGGTGCGATCACCCCGGCTGGAGGATGGCGTGCGCGCCTTCTTCGCCGACATGCTGTTGTTCGAGAAGTTCGACGAAATGGCCAAGGACCAGATCGTCTATCCCCGCTTCAACCCCGATGTGGCGTCGGCGCTGTCCGAACAGATGCTGCGCATGATCGTCGACCAGCTGGTGACGCGGCAGGGCGATTATCGCGACCTGTTCACCACCCGGCGGACCTTCATCAACCGGGCGCTGGGGCCGCTCTATCAGGCCAAGGTCTCCAGCATGCAGGGCTGGATGCCCTATGAGTTTGCCGATGGCGACGATCGCGCCGGGCTGCTGGGCCAGGCCGGTTTCCTGGCGCTCTATTCCCATTCGGGCCGCAGTTCGCCGACCCTGCGTGGCCGGGCGATCCGCGAACTGCTGCTGTGCCAGCCGGTGCCCAACCCGCCGGGCAACGTCAATTTCACCGCCGTGCAGGATGTCGGCAACAAGGCGATGCCGACCGCCCGCATTCGCCTGAACGCCCATAACAGCGATCCGGTCTGTGCCGCCTGTCACAAGATCACCGATCCGCTAGGCCTGCCGCTGGAGCGGTTCGACGGCATTGGCGCCTTCCGCCGGACCGAGAATGACGCGCCGATCGATACCGCCGGCGTGTTTGAGGGCACGGCCTTCCAGGGCAATGTCGGCCTGGGCCAGGCGCTGGCGGCGAGCAAGTCGACCACCGAATGCGTCGCTGGCCGCGCCTTCCAATATGCAACCGGGCGCATGCCGGAGGATGAGGAGGCGACCGCCATGGCGCTGGAACAGGGTTTTGCCGCCGACGGCTATCGCATCCAGGCGCTGTTCCTGCGGGTCGCGACCATGGCCGATGCCTATCGCGTCAGCACCCCGCCGCTGGCCAAGCCGCAGGTCGCGATGATGACCAGCCCGCATATCCGAGAAGGAGACCACCCATGAGCTTCACCCTCGATCGCCGCACCGCGTTGCGTGGCATGGTCAACGGCATGGCCGTGGCCGTCGGCCTGCCGCTGCTCGACATCTTCCTCGACGGCAACGGCACCGCCATGGCGGCAACCGGCGCGCCGATGCCGATCCGCTTCGGCACCTGGTTCTGGGGGCTGGGCGTCAATCCGCCGCGCTGGTTCCCCAGCGCCGCCGGCAAGGATTATGAGCTGAAGGTCGAACTCGCCTCGATCGAGGCGCTCAAGCACAAGGTCAATATCCTGGGCGACTTCACCCTGCCGCTCGACGGCAAGCCCAACCTGCCGCACATCAGCGGCGGCATCGGCATCCGCACCGGCATGGCGATCGATTCCGACCGGGGCCTGCCGGGGCCGTCCTTCGACGTGTCGATCGGCGACGTGATCGGCACCCGCACCCGCTTCCGTTCGATCGAGCTGTCGGCGACCGGCGATCCGCGCAATTCGCTGTCGGGGCGCGGCAATGGCAATCTCAACCCGGCGGAAGTGTCGCCTGCGGCCCTGTATACAAGACTGTTTGGCGCTGGATTCCATGACCCCAACAGCGCGACCTTCACCCCCGATCCGGCGGTCATGGCGCGGCGCAGTGTCCTGTCCGGCGTGTCCGACCAGCGCCAGGCGCTGGAGGCGCGGCTGGGCGCGGCCGACAGGCAGCGGCTCGACCAGTATTTCACCTCGCTGCGGCAGCTGGAAAACCAGCTCGACGTGCAACTGACCAAGCCGGCACCGATGCAGGCCTGTGTCGTCCCGCCCAAGGTGCCCGACCTGCCCGTCAATGCCGAGATCGAGAATGTCATGCGCAATCACGAGATCATGACCGATCTGCTGGTAATGGCGATGGCGTGCGACAATGTCCGCCTGTTCAACATGAACTTCAACAATGGCGCATCGTCGCTGACGCGGGTGGGCAGCACCATCACCCATCATCAGCTGACCCATGAGGAGGTGCTGGATAACCGGCTGGGCTATCAGCCCGAAGTCACCTTCTATGTCGACAAGTGCATGGAAGCCTGGACCTATTTCATCAAGGCGATGGACGCAGTGAAGGAAGGTGACCGCACCCTGCTGGATAACAGCCTGGTCTTTGCCCATAGCGAGACCGAGTTCGCCAAATTCCACACCATCGACAATATCCCGATGATGACGGCGGGATCGGCCGGCGGACGCATCCATACCGGCCAATATATCACCGGCGACGGATCGCCGGTCAGCCGGGTCGGCCTGACCCTGCAACAGGCGATGGGCGTGCCGGTCGACCGTTGGGGCACGGGCAGTCTGGAGACGAACAAGATCATCCCCGGACTGATCGTCTGATCCCCTATTCGACCCGCGCCGCGTAGAGGCCGTGATGCGACAGCATGAACAGGGTCTTGCCGTCCGGGCCGCCGAACAGCAGCTGTAGCGGCCGTTCGGGCACGTCGATCCGACCGATCGGCTTGCCGTCGGGCGCGTAGACGAAGACCTGGCCGTTGGCGACATAGACCCGCCCCTGCGCGTCGCTCACCACGCCCTCCCCGCCACGATCGGCGAAGGGCTTGAGGTCGGTCAGCGTACCGTTGCCGGCGACCAGCGCGCTGTAAGTGCGGTTTTCCGATCCGTTGGTGACATAGATGCGCTGGCCCGGCTTGCCCTGGACGAAGCCATAGCTGTCGAGCGTGTGGGAGAAGCGCAGGCCGCGATGATCGACCGGTCCCTGGGCAAAGACGCGCCAAGCCGGCAGCGCGATGCTGCCGTCGGGCGAGACATAGGCCTGCGCATTGGATTGGGCGGTATCGCGGGCGAACATCTCGGCGAGCGTGGTGAACTGATAGGTCTTGGGATCGATCTGATCCCTGAACTCGCCATTCACCCACCAGTTGACCGGGAAGATGGTGGCCGCGCTGCCCTGCCCCGCAGGCGTCGCCGGGATGACGCTGACCTGCGTGTCGGGCGCGCCGGAGGTGACGCTGTAGACCGTGCCGTTGCGGCCATAGGAGGAGAGAACGAGCAGATTGCCCGACTTGTCGATGGTCAGGTTCACCGGATCAAGCGCGGCGTCGCGGATCATCTCCAGCCGGCCCGCGTCGGACCAGCGCCAGATGCGCTGGAAGAAGCGGTCGATGAAATAGAGCCGGCCCTGTGCATCCACCGCGCCACCGCCCAACCCATAGAAGCCGTCAGCGAGCTTCCGAACGCTGGCGCCGCCGAAGGTCGAGGGGGCGACCGGATCGGGCTTCGCCGGCACGTCCAGCACGGCGAACTCGCGTTCGCGCACTTCCAGGCCATGGGTGATATCCTGAATGGCGTTTTCGAACGGATATTTGGTGAGGCGCAGGAAGGTGCCGCAGCCATTTTCGTCGCAGGTGCCGACCCCGCTTTCCGCGTTCACATGGACGTTGCGGAAGCGGATGTCGTGGGAATTGTAGAGCGACACGGCGGTCGGCGCGGGCTTGCGCGTGCGGGTGACGCGATAGCCGTGGAAATTGGCGACCAGGATGTTGCGGGAGTCGCGGATTTCGAGCGCGACGGCATCGCCGCTCTCGCCCGCCTCCCCCTCGGTCTGGGGCGCCAGCAATTCCCAGTTGGCGACGCGGTTGAGGCCGATTTCGGTGCGGACATGATGTTCGACCGAGGCCTGGATCAACCGGCCCGGCGTGTCCGTATCGGAGATCAAAATGCCCGGATGGCCGAAGGTGCTGGGGCTCCAGATATTAGCGAAGGTGCCCCCGCCCCCCTGCGTCACCCAGAGGCTGGCATATTGGCCGGCCCAGCGGCGCGATGCGTCGGGATCGGCGGTGGCGTTGTTGTTATAGGGATTGCGCCGGCTGCCATCGAAGGCATCGGTGCCATGGCCGCCCTGGAACTTGACGTCGTTGACCATGGAACTGGCGCCGGCCTTCCACAGCAGGCCGGTCGCGCGCGGATTGGCGCCATTGGTGTCGAGCGCCAGGCCGGCGACGATCGCGTCGCCACCCTGCGCGCTTTCAATGAGCGCCTTGGGCGCGCCGACACCCTGGAAGGCAGGCGTGCCATCGGGCAGGACGATCTGGGTCAGGCTGGGGTGGAGGCCGATCAGCACCGTGTCGGCGCGCAGCCGCAGCGTGTCACTGACCTTGTAGAAGCCGGCAGGGAGGTAGACGACGCGATGGCTGTCGATCGCCTTCTGCAGCACGGCGGTGTCGTCCGTGCTATTGTCGCCCTTCGCCCCCAATGTGCGGACATTCACCCATTCGGCGACGGGCGGCAGCGGGCGAATGGCGGGCGCACCGGGTGCGGGCAGGCTGGCGATCGGCTGCGCCTGCATGTCGGTCTTGTAGTCGCCGATCCGGCCAAGGCCCGGCAGGGTCAGGCCATGGGTGAAGGAGGAGACCTTGTAAGCCTTCCCCTGCCCCGCCACCGTCCGGCCGCTTTCGCGGAAGCGGGCAAAGGTGGGCGTGTTGGCGGCCAGCACATTCTGGAAGCCGACCTGCGTATAGACATTCCTCTCGTTGGAAATGATGACGCCGGCCTTCGAAACATTTTCGAAGCGGACATCCTGGCCCCAGAGCCAGTCGCCATAGCCCCGGTCGATCTCGATCCCGACCGGCACGTTGCGGAAGGCGACATTGAGCAGGGTCAGGCCCGCCTCATGCTCGCGAATGGCGGCGTCGCGCTGTCCCTCGAAGGTCGCATCGACCAGGGCGAAGGGCCAGGCCGGCGAGGTCTTTTCCGCGAGGATGCCATAGCGGCCGCCCTTGAAGTGCAGATCCTCCGCCTCGTTGGCGACATGGTAGAGGCCCGCGAGGCCCGATCCGATGTCGAAATCGACATGGCTGACGAAACTGTGCTGGGCGGAATGGAAGCGGATCGCGGTCGCCGCCGGATTGCCGTCCATGATGCGGAAATCGATATTGCCGAGCGCGGAATAGAAGGTGCCCGGATTGGCGTCGGCAATTGTCTTGTCGAACGGCACGCTGCCGGCCGGCGGGAAGGCGGCGGGCCAGCTGTCCTTGTCGGTCTGACGCTTGCCACCGGTGAAGATCAGCATATGGGCGACGCCGCGCTGGAAACCGGGCGTGTTGGTGCCGAGCAGGATCGTCGGGCGCTGGGCGCCGATGCCGAAGATGCGCACGCCCGGCCACAGGAACAGGGTGCGGCTGATGCGATAGGTGCCCTGGGGCAGGAAGACGATGCCGCCGCCGGGCGTCGCGGCGGCGGCGTCGAGCGCCTGCTGGATCGCGGCGCTGTCATCGGCGCGGCCATCACCCACGCCCTTGACCGTCACGGCCCGCGCATCGTCGGGCATGGCGGTATAGACGGACGGAGACGCGAAAGCCGGCTGCGCCGCCATCAGACATAGCAACACCGACGCACAGGCTCCACTCAATCCACGATACATCAGCCAGGCTCCGTAAAAAGAAGATGTCCCGGCCGTGCAGGACCGGGACAAGTTTGGGGGGGAGAGATGTTATGTTTTATCAGAAATTGAAGCGGAAACCGGCGCGGTAGATGCGGCCCAGCGTGTCGTAGAGCGCCGGGTTGATATCGAGACCAGTGTTGGTCTGGGGCGAGGCGACCGGATCCTTGTCGAACAGATTGTCGACCTTGCCATAGAGGGACACACGGTCGCTGAACTTGAAGGTGGCGCCGATGTCGACATAGAAGGCCCCCTTCATCTTGTTATAATCGATGGTCGGGTGGTTCGCGGTCGAGGTAGGGCAGGACGACTGGCAGACCACATATTGATTGCCGAAGGTGCCGTCGCTGATCCAGCGTTCCTGCACCGTCAGGCTGAACTTGCCGCTGTCATAGGTCTGCACCGCCAGCCATTTCCAGTCGGGCGTGTTGCCGTTGTTGGCGCCGGCCTGATCGACCGGATCGACACCGGCAATGCCAGCCTCCACAATGAACTTGCGAATATGGGTGCCCAGCGCCCGGACGGTGAAGTTGCCTGGCAGGCCCAAGGGCTGCTGCCACTGATAGCTCGCCTCGATATCGAAGCCGCTGGTCCGCCAGGAGGCCAGGTTGAACGGCTGGACATTGATATAGTTGAGGCTGGGATTGGCATTGTCGAGGCTGAAGCCGCCACAGAAGGCCTGATTGCCGTCATAGCAGAACTGGACGATCTGCTGTGCCGACAGGCTGGAGACGACGCCCTTCAGCTTGATGTCATAATAGTCGAACGACAGGCTGAGGCCCGGCAGCCAGGAGGGACGCGCCAGCACGATGCCGATTTCGGTGTTGCGGGCGATTTCCGGCTTCAGATTGGGGTTGCCGATGGTGTTCTGGAATGCCTGAACCGCTGCGCCCTGGAAGGGATCGCTGAAGTTCGGCAGGGTCGTGACGGTCGGCGCGGCGAACAGTTCCGACAGGTTGGGCGCACGGACGTCACGCGAGGTGACGGCGCGCAGGCGGATGCCGTCGAGCGGCGTGTCCCAGGTGCCGCCGACCTTCCACGCCCAGACCGTGCCCGACGTGCTGTAATGGGTGCCACGGCCCGCGGCGTTCAGATTGGCGCGGCCGACCGCTTCGCTGTCGAACAACGGCATGTCGATTTCCACGAAACCTTCATAGACTTCATATTTGCCGCGACCATTCTTGTAATTGCCGGCCGCCCAGTTGCTGCCCTGCGCACCGTTCAGCAGCGGGTCGGCGGGATAATCGGCGCTGTTCGGGCTGAGATCGGACACGCCCGCGCCATAGGGGTCGGCGTTCACGCGGTAATATTCGCGGCGATATTCGGCACCGAAGGCGACCGACAGCGGCCCTGCCCACAATTCCACCGGATTGCCCGAGAAGTTGAGGCTGGCGACGTCCTGGGTCAGCTTGGTGTGCTGGAACGGGCCATTGTCATGCGGCGCGACATAGGCGAGCGCGGCCGCCGAGGGGGTGAAACCGCCGAAGATGTTGATCGGCTGGCAACCGAGCGCGCGGGCGGCCGGATCGGCGCAGACGATCGCGCCGTTCAGTTCGATCGCATTGGCCGCTGCGGCATAGCGGTTCTGCAGCACGATATCCTTCACCCGGATGTCCGAGATGGTGATGCCATGCTCATAATAGGCGTCATAATTCCAGTCGGTGCCGGCCGCGCCGAACTTGCCCTTGGCGCCGGCGACGAAGCGATATTGCTTGCGATCGGTATAGACCTGCGGATCGGGGAAGGCGGCGTTGGACGACCCGAAGCCGAAGGAGGTGATGCCGGCGGTGGCGCACTGGTCGCGCACCGACTGGGGCAGATAGGGGTTGGAACATTGGACGGTCAGGTTGGCGCGGCCATAGCCGGGGCTAGGCTGGTTGTTGGTCTTCACCTGCGCGACATTGACCGTGACATAGGCTTCGTTGTTGTCGGCGAAATCATAGCCGATCCGGCCATAGCCGTTGATGCGTTCCAGCGAGGATTTGAGCGAGGCGCCCGAGCCGGGTGCGCCCGACAGGTCGCCGCCCTCGCAGAAGCTGTTGCCGCGATAGCAGTTGGTGACCGCGCCGGTGCCGGTCGGCGTGCCGTTCGAGCCATAGTTGAACTGATAGGGATTGCCATTCTGGTCGAAGGCGATGCCCTGCAGCGGGCCATTGTTGATCAGGCCGTAGCGGGCATATTGATAGGGCTGGGCATAATCGCGGTAATTATATTGCGGCAGGCCATTGTTGGTCTGGCCGGTGTTCATCAGCGTGGTGGCGCGATACCAGTTGCGGCTGCCCGCGAGATCGGTGCCGAAGTCGCCGGCGCCCACGCCCCCTTCATGGTCATATTCGCCGCTGACCACGACATGCAGACGATCGTCCATGAAGGATTTGCCATAGGCGGCCTGGACCAGCGCGGTTTCGTCATCGCCATATTTGGTGATGCTGCCCAGGATATTGCCCTTGAAGCCTTCGAAATGGGTGTCGGTGATGAAGTTGACCACGCCGCCGACCGCGTCCGAGCCGTAGGAGGCCGAGGCACCGCCGGTGACGACGTCGACGCGCTTCACCAGCAGCTGCGGGAACATGGAAATGTCGGGCACGCCGGTGACATTGGCGCCAACGACGCGCTGGCCGTCGAGCAGGGTCAGGGTGCGGATCGCGCCCAGGCCACGCAGCGAGAAGGAGCTGAGGCCCTGCTGGCCGCTGGAGGTGGAGAAGGTGCCGGTGGCGGCGCCGGTCGAGCCTTGCAGCGAGGGCAGCTGGGCGATGGTGTTGAAGATGTTGGGCTGGGCGTTGTTGGCGATCTGCTCCTCACCGATGACGGTGGTGGGCGTCGGCGCATTGAAGCCGCTGGTGGTGATGCGCGATCCGGTGACGATGATGTCGGCGCTCTGTGCGGCCGGCGCATCGCTCGTCTGGGCCTGCGGCGCGGGTTCGGCCGCCGGTTCGGTCTGGGCCTGGGCGGTGCCGGCCAGCGCCATGATGGCGACGGCGGCCAGGCTGACGCCCGCCATATGCCGATGGATTGCGATCTGCACGTTCATTCCTCTTCCCCTCTTGTCACCAGGCGCCCTCCCGGCGTCGGCGCGCCCATGGCGGGCTATTGTGTGAGTATTAATCCCGAGCGGTCGCCACCGCACTTACGACATAGGTCGTAGGTGGGGGCGAACCGTCGCTTTTTCAGGGCTTTGCGGCGTAGAGCGCGTGGTGCGTCAGGATGAAAAGCGTGCGCTTGTCGGGGCCGCCGAACAGGATCTGGAGCGGCCGGTCGGGCACGTCGATCCGGCCGGTTTCCTTGCCGTCGGGGCCGTAGACGAAGATCTGGCCATTGGCGACGAACACCCTGCCCTGCCCGTCCACCGCGACGCTTTCGCCGCCGCGATTGGCGAAGGGCTTCAGCGCCGTCAGCGTGCCGCCTGCGCCCACCGTTCCGCTATAGATGATATTTTCCGACCCATTGGTGACGAACAAGCGATCGCCGATCTTGCCGGAAACGAAGCCATTGGCGTTGAGGCCATCGGACCAGCGCCAGCCGGTGTGATCGATCGGCCCCTGCTGCCAGACGCGGAAGGCCGGCAAGGACAGGCTGCCGTCGGGTGAGACATATTCCTTGGCCTTGGGCGTGCCGACGTCACGGGCGAACATTTCGGCCAGCGTCGTGAACTCGTAGGTCTTGGGGTCGAGCTGGTCGCGAAACTCGCCATTATTCCACCAGTTGACCGGCAGCAGCGTCTTAGCCGGGCCAGTGCTGCGCACCGGGGTCGGCTGGATCAGCGTCAGCGCGTCCTTGGGGCCGGCGGGGTCGAACGAATAGGCGCCGCCCTTCGCGCCGAGCGAGGACAGGACCATGACATGGCCCGAAGCGTCGATGGCGAGATTGACCGGATCGAGCGCATGGTCGCGGACGATCTCCAGCCCCTTGCCTTCGCTCCAGCGGTGGATGCGCTGGAAACGGCGGTCGATGAAATAGAGCGCCCCCTGCGCATCGACAGCAGCGCCGGAGATGGACCAGAAGCCATCTTCCAGCTTCTCGACCTTGGTGCCGGACGGTGCGACCGCAGGGACGGCACTACCGGCCGGGCCAATATCCAGTGCGGCAAACTCACGCTCGCGCACCAGCAGCTTGCGGCTGACATCCTCGATCGCATTGTCGAACGGATATTTGCTGGCCCGCAGGAAGGTGCCGCAGCCCTCATCGTCGCAGGTGGCATAGCCGCTCTCGCCATTCACATGGACGTTGCGGAAGCGAATATTGCCGGAGTTGGTGATCTTCACCGCGCTCTTTTCCGGCGCATAGGTGCGGGTGACGCGATAGCCATGATAATTGGCGAACAGCAGATTGCTGGAGTTGCGAATGTCGAGCGAGATGGCGTCGGGGCCGTCATCGACTTCCTGTTCGGTCTGGGGTGCCAGGAACTCCCAATTATGGACGTTGTCGAGCACGAATTCGTTGCGGGCATGATGTTCGACCGACATTTCATAGACATGGCCGGGCGTGTCGGTGTCGGTGATGTAGAAGCCCGCCTGCGCGAAGCTGTTGGGGCTCCACACGTCGGCGAAGGTGCCGCCGCCCCCGTCCGTCACCCAGATGCTGGGATATTGGGCATCGAGCCGGCTATCGGTGACCGGATCGCCGGTGTTGACGCGCAGCGTGCCGAGCATCTTGCCATCGGCGGTGGGCGTGCCGCCGCCGCCCATGATCTTGACGTCCTCGACCAGGCTCTGCTCGCCCGAACGCCAGAGCAGGGCGGAGGCGCGCGGGTTCACCCGGCCGGTGAAGAGGCCGAGGCCCGAGAGGATATTGTCGCCGCCCTTGCGGCTTTCGAGGATCGGCAGGACCGGACCGAGGCCGGCATGATTGGGGTTGTTGTCCGGGATGAAGAGTTGGGTGATGGCCGGGTGCAGGCCGATGAGGATGCTGTCTGGGCGCAGGGTCAGCTTGTCCGTCACCTTGTAGAAGCCGGTCGGGAAATAGAGGATGCGATTGGCGTCGATCGCCTTTTGCAGGGCGGTGGTGTCATCCGCCTTGCCGTCGCCGATCGCGCCCAGGGTGCGGACATTGACCCACTGGTCCATCGGCGGCAGGTCGCGGATCGCGGACGCGCGCGGCGCGGGCATGGCGGAGAGCGGCTGGATGTCGAAGGTGGTGGCATAGTCGCCCGTGTGGCCGAGCGCGGGGACGGCGAGGCCATAGGAGAAATTGGCGACCTTATAGGCCTTGCCCTTGCCGTCGATCGTCCTGCCGCTGTCGCGGAAGCGGGCGAAGACCGGGCTGTTGACCGCCAGGGCGTTTTCGAATCCGACCTGGGTGAAGACATTCTTCTCGTTCGAGATGACGACGCCGGCCTTCGACACATTTTCGAACCGGACATCCTTGCCCCAGAGGCTGTCGCTGTAGCCGCGGTCGATCTCGATCCCGACCGGCGTGTTCCTGATCGCGACGTTGACGAGGGTAAGGTCGACCTCATGCTCGCGGATCGCCGCGTCGCGCTGGCCGTCGAAGCTGGAGTCCAGCAGGGTGAACTGCCAGGCGGGCGAGGTCTTTTCGGTGACGATGCCATAGCGGCCGCCCTGAAAATGGACATTCTCGATCACGTTCCCGGCCTGATAGACGCCGGCAAAGGCGGTGCCGAGACGGAATTCCATATGGCTCAAGAAAGCATGCTGGGCCATGCGGAAACGCACGCCGGCCGCGGCCGGATTGCCCGCGCCGATCTCGATATCGACATTGCTCATCGACGAATAGAAGGTGCCCGAATTAGCGTCGCGAACGATCTTGTCGCGCGGCACCACGGTCGGCACCGGGACGGGCACCTTGCCGACCTGATATTGATCGCCGCCCGCGAAGATCACCATGGTCGACACGCCCTGCTGGAAGCCCGGCGTGTTGGCGCCGAGCAACAGCACCGGCCGGGTCGGGCCAACGCCATAGACGCGCACGCCCGCCGGCACGATCAGCGAGCGGGTGATGCGATAGGTGCCGGACGGCAGGAAGACGATGCCATGGCCGGTCGTATCGCGGGCCTGATCGAGCGCCTGCTGGATCGCGGCGCTGTCATCGGCGCGGCCATCGCCGACGGCCTTCACCGTCACGGCATGGGGCTCGGCCGGCGCGACCGGGAAGACCGAGGTCGTCGCGGCGAAGGCCGGTGCCCCAAGCGTTGTTGCCGCCAGCAAAGCCGCGATCATGCTGCGTCCGATCATGTCCGCCTCCCATCCTCATTTTTATAGATGGTGCATGGCTAGGGGAGCGGTCGCGGCTTGGCACTTGCGACAAAGGTCGTAGTTTTCCTGTGGGGTGGCGCGGCCTTATAGCGGGAAAACCAATCCCCCTGCCCCAGCGACCAAGGACGCCCGCTTGCCGATTTCCGCCGACCCTGCCCCCGTTTCGCCCAAAGCCGTCGGACGCGCCGTCATCGTCATGGGGGTCAGCGGCTGTGGCAAGTCGACGCTGGGCGCGATGCTGGCGCAGGCGCTGGACTGCCCCTTCCTGGAGGGGGACAGCTATCATTCGGCGGCGGCGGTGGAAAAGATGCGCGGCGGGGAAGCGCTGACCGACGAAGATCGCTGGCCCTGGCTCGACCGGCTGGGCGCGGCGATCGCCGGGACGGTGGCGGCGCAGGGCGTGGCGGTCGCCGCCTGCTCCGCATTGAAGCGCGCCTATCGCGACCGGCTGCGCGCGGCGATCGGCGTGCCGGTGCATTTCATCCTGCTCGACAATGACCGCGACGAACTACTGGCGCGGCTGGGCAACCGGCCGGGCCATTATATGCCCGCCAGCCTGCTCGACAGCCAGCTCGCCACGCTGGAACCGCCGCTGCCCGAGGAAGGCGCGATGATCCTGACCACCAATGTCCCGGCGAGCGAACTGCGCGACCGGGCGCTGGCCTGGCTGGGATAAGGGCACACCGACGCGACAGTTGAAAGTTCATAGTATCGATAACCAGCGATGGCGGGCCGAAAATAGGCGTAATGCGCCTGTCACACGCCGACGAAGCGCCAGTGACGCGACACTGGCGCGCTTTCCAAGCGACAGTCAGGCGACAGTGAAGCGACAGCAAGGCGACAGTCGGACCGGCGCCGGGCGGCGCGCGCGACGCCGAATAGCGAACCGACGAAAGGCGTGATGGCGGAAGAGCGGCCTGTTCCATCAGACAGGATAGATCAGAGAAAGGCCAAGTAGGAAAGCGCCGCCAGACGACCGCAGGCGACCAATGTCGGACATTCCTCCCCGGAACGGGGAGGTGGCAGCGCGAAGCGCTGACGGAGGGGCAGGAGCCTATTAGTGCTGCGCTATTGGGCTTGTGCCCCTCCACCGCCTGCGGCGGTCCCCCTCCCCAAGCAAGCTTGGGGAGGAATTGGGTCGCGCGCGGCTTAACGATAGCGGCCCATCGTCACCTTGAGCCAGACCGGCTTGTCGATGATGTTGAGGCCATAATCGGTCTGGTCGCCGTTCCAGATGCGATCGAAGACCCAGTTGTCGCCTTCGAAATGGCCTTCCTCGACCTTCACGATCATGCCGTTGGCCGGGGCGCCTTCGCGCGAGCCGAACTGGACGCGGACATGGTCGCCGGTGAAGAGAAATTCATTGGCCGAAAGCTGCGCCACGACCATGCCGCCGACCATCGCCTTGTCCCAGGCCGGGGTGTCGGCATTGGGGAACCATTCGCGCTGGCCGAACTGCCACTGGCCAAAGCTGGCCGTGACCGTCCAGTCGCCCATGGTGGTGCTGAGCGGCGTGCCGTCGTCCGGCCGCGCCGCGCCCCAGGTCGGGTGGGCGAAGGCGATCTTCGCCCAGGGGCGCATGGCCGCGCCGAGCACGCCGAATTTGGATGCGAAGGCGTGGATGGTCGCATCGTCGAAGCTCTTGGCGCCGAGCGGATAGTTGAAATAATCAGCATCATCCATGCCGAAGGGCGAGAAGCCGATCGCCCCGCGTCCCAGCGCCGACCAGAAATAGCGGGCATATTCGGCGGCATTGCCGATTTCGGGCACCATCAGCGCATTGTCGGGCCTTGTGTAGAGATCGAGATGCTTGAAGACGTTACGGCTGCCCCGGTCATAAATGTCGGGCGCGGCGAGATCGAGCGAGGGTGCCGCCGCCTTCCAGATGTCGATCACGTCGCCCTGCGGCCCGCCACTCGACACGCTCATCGGGTCGACCGGCTTGTAGGGATCGGTCAGCGAGGCGTTCACATACATGGGCAGCGGCTTGATCGCCTTGCCGGCCTTGGCCAGTTCCTCGATATAGCGGGCGGTGTACCAGGTATTGAAAGTGCGATCGGCGGTGTCGCCGAACACGCTCTTCCAGTTGCCCGCCGGCTTCTTGAGCGCACGGGTCAGTTCGGCCGGGACCGGGCCGTCGAACAGTTTCTGCGCGGTGGCGCTGAAGTCACGGGGATTCTGGTAGCTGCCGACCTCATTTTCGGGCTGCACCATGATGACCGTATTCTGCGCATCATGATCGCGCACATAGGTCATGAGCTTCAAAAAGGCGCGCTTGTCCGCTGCCAGCGTGGCCGCGCCATGGGGCGAGAGCACGCCATGATCCTTGCCATCGGCGGTCTTCATGCGCGGGAAGCGACGATTGTCGAGCTTCACCCAGTCGGGGGTATAGGCAAGGCCGGTATTCTTCCAGGCGCCGAACCAGAGGAGGACGATGCGCTTGTCATGGGCACGCGCCTCGTCAAGCAGGGTCTGGACGAAGCTGTAGTCGAACTGGCCTTCCTTGGGTTCCAGCTGTTCCCAGGCGACCGGCACTTCGACGGTATTGGCATGGATGCTGTCGAGCCGATCCCAGACCTGCTTCAGCGGGGCGGCATAATTGCTGCTGTTATTGACCTGGCCACCCAGCATCAGGAAGGGCGCGCCGTCGACGATCAGGGCATGGCGGCCATTCTTGCTCTCGATATGCGGCACTTGTCCGCCATTCTGGGCGAGCGCGGGGGTTGCGAGCAGCATGGCGCCCGTGAGCAGGGGAAGAAGATTGCGCATCAGATCGGGTCTCTCAGGGCTGTTCGTCTAGGGAAAATATGCGGGTGGCGGCGGTCCATTTGGCGCCGGGGACGGACCAGGGCAATGGCCGCTGGGCGCCGTCCATCTGCGCTTCCCAGGCCTGCACCGCCGGATCGGCGGCGTCGGCCGCCGCCTTGGCCGCCGGGTCGAAATCCGGGCCGGTCTCCATCAGCATGACCAGCCGGTTGCCGCTGCGATAGATGTCCATCGCCCGAACGTCGGCAGCGCGGATGCTGGCGCCGATGGCCGGCGGCAGCGCGCCCGATGCGTGCCATGCCTCATATTGGGCGATGGCAGCCGCATCGTCGGCGAGGTCGATCAACAACACATGACGCATCACATCACCCAGCCGCCGTCGATCACATGGACCGCGCCGGTAGTGAAGGCAGCGTCGTCGCTGGCGAGATAGAGGACCAGGCCGGCAATCTCCTCCGCCTTGCCCAGGCGTCCCATCGGCTGGCGTGCGACGAAGGCGGTCTGGGCGGCTTCATAGTCGCCGGTGTCGTGCAGACGCTGCTGCAGCGAAGGCGTGTCGACGGTGCCGGGGCAGATGCAGTTGCAACGAATGCCCTGCCCGACGAAATCGGCGGCGACCGCCTTGGTCAGGCCGATCACGCCCGCCTTGGTCGCGCCATAGGCGAAGCGGTTGGGGATGCCCTTCACCGAGCTGGCGATGGAGGACATGTTGACGATCGCGCCCGCGCCCTTTTCCACCATGCCCGGCAGGAAGGCCGAAATGGTGTGATATTGGGCGGTCATGTTGAGCGCGACGGCAAAGTCCCAGTCGGACTGGCTGCATTCCAGGATATTGCCGGCATGGACGACGCCGGCAATGTTGGCGAGGATGTCGATCGGGCCGATGTCTGCGGCGAGCGCGCGCACGGCGGCACCGTCAGTGACGTCGAGGGCAAGGCGTTCGCAGCCCTCCAGCCCGTCGAGCGCATCGAGATCGCGGTCGGTGGCAAAGACGCGGGCGCCCTCCACCACGAAACGCTCGACCGAGGCGCGGCCGATGCCGCGGGCGGCGGCGGTGATGAGCGCGGTCTTGCCGGCGAGACGGCCGTTCTGCGGGGCGCTCATGCGCGCGCCACCATCGGCAGACATTCGGGACCGATGGGATCGAAAGCCTTGTAGGTCAAAATAAACTCCTGATGGCCCAGTTGTTCGGAAAGGCTGCGCTCGCCCGCCGCGACGGCGAGGATGGCATCATAGATTTCCTGGCCGACCTGATCGAGGGTCGCTTCCCCCTCCAGGATGCGGCCGGCATTGACGTCCATGTCGGCGGCCAGGCGGCGACCGGTTTCGGGATTGGCGCAGATCTTGATGACCGGCGAGATCGCCGATCCGACCACCGATCCACGCCCGGTGGTGAACAGGGTGACATGCGCGCCGCAGGCGATCAGCTCCACGATTTCGGCATTGTCGGAGATGTTCGGGAAGCCAAAGCGCGGCTCGCCATCGGGCACGACGTCGAGCAGATAGAGACCGCCCATCGGGGGGATATCGCCCGGCTTCAATATGCCGTCGATCCGCGAGCTGCCCGACTTGCTGTAGGCGCCCATGGATTTTTCCTCCTGGGTGGTGAGGCCGCCTTCGGCATTGCCCGGCGCGAAGCTGCCAAAGCCCATGACGGTATAATAGGCCTCCGCCTTCTGCACGCAGGCCTCGATCGCGGCGGCGAGTTCGGGCGTGGCGGCGCGGTCGGCCATGATCTTCTCGCAGCCGACCAGTTCGCCGGTCTCCTCGAAGATGCAGGCTGCCCCTTCCGCCACCAGCCGGTCGAAGGCGCGGCCGACCGCCGGATTGGCGGTGATGCCGCTGGTGCCGTCCGACCCGCCGCAGATGGTGGCGACGACCAGTTCCTCGACGCCCATCGGTACGCGCTCGACCGACGCGAGCTGTGCCCGCACCCGATCGACCGCCTCCAGCCCGGCGGCGATGGTGGCGGCGGTGCCGCCCTTTTCCTGGATCACCAACAGTTCGGCCGGGCGGCCGCTCGCCTCCACGACGGCGCGCAATTTCTCTCGATTGAAGCTTTCGCAGCCGAGCGAGACGATGACGAGGCCACCGACATTGGGATGGGTGGCGATCGCCTCCATCACCTTGGCCGCATAGGCGTTGGGATAGCAGCCGGGGAAGCCGATCAGTTGGACATCGGGATCATCGGCCTTGTCGACGATGCGGCGCGCGACATGGTGCGCGCATTCGACCAGATAGGCGACGGCGACGACATTGCGGATGCCCTTGCGCCCGTCGGACCGGAGCCAGCCCTGGATCATGCGCCCTGCTCCAGCGCGGTGCGGGTGTGGCTGCTGATATAATCGCTCTTCATATTGTGCATATGGACCCATTGGCCGGCGACGACCGGCGCGGTCATCGAGCCGATCGGCGCGCCATATTTGATGACCTTGTCGCCCTGCGCGAGTGCGATGCGGGCGATCTTGTGGCCGATCGCGATGCCTTCGCGCGCGGGGATGGTGCCGCCCGATACGGGCAGGATATCGCCCGCCTCGATCGCGCTGACGCAGATCAGCACATTGTCGTTAGGGTGCAGCAGGATGAGGCGGCTGTCATGTTCAAGCATGGCTGTGGGCCTTGGCAAGAGGATGGGCACGGGCGGCGGCGTCGAGCGCCGACCAGAGCGTGGCTGGAATGGAGGCGCCCAGGCGGGCGATCGTGTCATGGACCTGGTCCGCGCCGACCAGGCCGGGGATCACGGCCATGACCTGCGGGTGGCGCAGCGGAAATTGCAGCGCGGCGGCGGGCAGCGCGACGCCGGCGTCGCGGCAAAGCGCCGCCATGGCCTGAGCGCGAGCGAGGATCGCCGCGTCCGGGGCGGCATAGTCGAAATGGAGCGGTCCGCTGAGATCGCGAGCGAGGATGCCGCTATTATAGGGACCGCCGACGATGACCCGCACATCGGCGCTGGCGCAGCGGTCGAGCAGTTCCTCCGCGCCGCGATCGAGCAAGGTGTAGCGGCCGGCGATCAGGATCGCGTCCAGTTCCACCCGGTCGAGCAATTCGTGGCAGATCGCGACTTCGTTGACGCCGATGCCGATCGCGCCGATCGCGCCGGCGTCCCGCAGGTCACGCATCGCCCGATAGCCGCCGTCGAGGAAGGCGGCGAGATGATCATCATGCGCATCGCCATGGGTCAGGCGGCCGATATCATGGGCGAGCAGCAGGTCGATCCGGTCGCGGCGCAGGCGCTTCTGGCTGCTTTCGAAGGAGCGCAGCACGGCGTCATGGCCATAGTCGAAATGCGGCTCGAACGGGTCGGCGTCGACGAAGCCATGGCGTTCGCCCTGCGCGTCGGTGGGCCGCAGCAGGCGGCCGACCTTGGTCGAGACCCGCGCCCTGCCCTGCGGGTCATGGTCGGCAAGCGCCGCACCCAGCCGCCGTTCGGCAAGGCCAAAGCCATAATGGGGGGCGGTGTCGAAATAGGCGATGCCGGCGGCGAAGGCGGCGTCGAGGGTGGCGCGCGCCTCCGCATCGCTGACGACGCGATAGAGATTGCCGATGGGCGCGGTGCCCATGCCCAGGGTCGGGAAATCGATCATGCGGCGGCTCCCTGCGTGACGCGATAGAGACGCGCGGCATTGTCGGCGAAGATGGCGCGATGCGCCGCGACCGGCACCAATGCGCGGGCGAGGTCGAACCAGGCGGCATAATCGGACGCGAGGGTCAGCACCGGCCAGTCGCTGCCCCAGAGCAGGCGATCCGGGCCGAACAGGGCGAGCAGTTCGGCGATGAAGGGGGCGGCGGCGCCCTCCCCCGCCCCCGGCGCCAGCTCGGTGAGCAGGCCCGACAGCTTGCACGCGACATTGGGGCAGGCGGCGAGATCGGCCATGGCGGCGCGCCAGTCCGCCGGGATCGTATCGCCGACGAGCGGCTTGGCGGCGTGATCGATGATGATGCTGAGGTCGGGCTGGCGCCGGGCCAGCCGGGCGAGCGAGGCGAGATGATGCGGCCGCACTAGCGCGTCGAGCACCAGGCCATGGCGGGCCAGCGCCGCGAAGCCGGGCGCCAGCGCCGGATCGTCGAAACAGTCGGCCGCGCGGCCCTGCATCATCGGGCGAATGCCGACCAGCGGGCCGGCAACCTGCAGCGCGGCGACGCGGGCAGCGACATCGCCGGTCAGGTCGACCCAGCCGACGACGCCGGCGATGCGATCGGTTTCGGCGGCGAGTGACAGCAGCCAATGGGTGTCGGCGTCCGATTCCTGGCTCTGCACCAGGATCGCGGCGTCGACCTTGTTGGCATCGAGCTGCGCGACCAGATCATCCAGCCCATAATCGCGATGGATCGCCGGCAGGTCTTCGCCGGGCCAGGTGCAATCGTTGCGGCCGAGCTGCCAGAGATGGACATGGGCGTCGATCATGCCGCCCCGCCCTTGCCCCGCATGCGATGGGCATAGGCCGCGACCACCAGGAAGCAGAAAGCGGGCACCGCCATCGCGGCGTTGATCGTGCCGGCCAGGTCGGAAATCAGGCCCATGAGCGCGGTCAGCACTGCGCCGCCGATGATGGCCATGACGATCATCGACGCGCCCGGCTTGGTCAGCGGGCCGAGGCCATCGAGCGAGAGGACGAAGATGGTCGGATACATGATCGACATGAAGAAGCTGGCGGCCACCAGCGCGACGACGCCCGGCAGGCCGAGCCAGACCGAACCGACCAGTGCGAGGCCGAGATTGACGAGCGCGAACAGCCGCATCAGCCGCGCGCCATCGAAACGGGAGAGCAGCGCCGCACCGGCAAAGCGGCCGGCCATGAACAGGCCGAGCGACAGGGTCAGCAGCCAGGCGGCATGCTGGGCGGTGATGCCCGGCAGCGCGGCCTGGGCATAGCGGATGAGATAGCTCCAGATGCCGACCTGTGCGCCGACATAGAAGAATTGGGCGGCGACCCCGGCCAGATAGCGCGGACGACGCAGCAACTGGCGATAGCCGGCCAGCGGCGAGGCGGCGCCGGCATGGCCCTCCACCGCCGCCTTCGGGAAGGGCGTGCGCGCGAGCAAAGCCGCCCAAGCCAGCCCGACCAGCGCGATCAGCAGATAGGGCAGGCGCACGGCCGAGGCAGCAGCGGCGCCCTGTGCCGGGGCATCGGACAGGATCAGCGTCGCGCCCAGCGCCACGCCGGTGATCGAGCCGAGCGGATTGAACGCCTGGGCCAGATTGAGGCGGCGGGCGGCGCCCGCGGCATCGCCCAGCACCGCGACCATCGGATTGGCGGCGGTTTCGAGGAAAGCGAGGCCACTGGCGATCACGAACAGGGCGAACAGGAAGAAGGGATAGCTGACCGCAGCGGAGGCCGGCAGGAACAGCAAGGCGCCGAGCGCGAACAGCAGCAGGCCCAGGATCACCGTCGCCTTGTAGCCGAAACGCTGCGCCGTCAGCGCGGCGGGAATGGCGAAGCAGAAATAGCCCAGATAAAAGGCCGACTGGACCAGGCCCGAGGCGAAGTCCGAAATGGCAAAGGCGTGCCGGAAATGGGCGATCAGCACGTCGTTGAGATTATTGGCAAGGCCCCAGAGAAAGAAGAGGCCGATCGTCAGCATGACCGCCATCTTTGTGGCGCCGCTATCTTCCTGTCTGTCTACCCTGGCATCTGCCTGCATCACCCATCCTCTCTATTGGCGAACATGGCAGGCCCGTCCCTCTTGGGATCGGGCCTGCGCAGTCGGGGGAGGTTATACGCCTCCCAGACGGATCAGTAGCTGATCCGGGCCGTCAGGCTGATGCGACGGTCGTTGACCACCACGTCACGCGGGCGGCTGTCGATGCCGAAATAAGTCGCACGACGGGTGTTGGTCAGGTTGGTGCCGTCCAGCGCCACCGCGAACTGCGGCGTCACATTATAGCTGATCGAGGCGTCGAGCTGACCGAAGGGCTTGTTGAACACCGGCAGGCTGCCGGTGCCGTTGCCCGCCGTGGTCACGACATATTTGCTGCGCCAGTTATAGGCGACGCGAGCCGACAGGCCGCCCTTCTCGTAGATGCCGACGATATTGTAGTTATATTTCGACAGCAGTTCGAGCGGAACGTTTGTGACCGGGCCGCTGGTGGCGGGCGACGGTGCCTGCGAGTCCACATAGGTGAAGTTCGCCTGCATGCCGAGGCCGTCGAACGGACCGGGCAGGAAGTCGAAGAACTGCTGATAGGCCAGTTCAAAGCCCTTCACCTTGCCCTTGGCGACATTGCCATAGGACGTCACTTCGTAAGTGTAGGTGTTGCCGTTGTCGAAAGTCACTTCACGGTTGGCGACCGCAGTCTGGATGTAGTTCTTGATATTCTTGTAGAAGGCCGCCGCGGTCAGCGAGCCGGTCCGCGAGAAATACCATTCCAGCGTCGCGTCCAGATTGTCCGACTTCATCGGCTTCAGATACGGGTTGCCGCCGCTGGCCGTGTGAATCTGATTTTGCTGCGCACTACCCGGCTCGGTGATTGTCAGGCTGGGAGCAAGCTGGGTGAAGCTGGGGCGCGAAATATTCTTCGCGGCCGCGAAACGCAGCTGCAGATTATCGGTCAGGTGGACGCGCAGGTTCAGGCTCGGCAGGACCGAGGTATAGTCATCCGACACCGCAATCGGGTTGAACACGGTCGGGCCGTTGGTTTCGGTGCCATCCGGATTCTGGATGATCGTGGTCTGCTGATAAAAGCCCGACACGTCGAGATTGGTGCGGATCACGCGGACGCCGATATTGCCGTCGACCGGATCGGCCTTGAAGAAGGCGGTGGCATAGCCGGTGAAGGTCTTCTGCCGCTGCTGGTTGGTGCCGCTCTGGGTATAGGCCGGCGCGCTGGCAATGCCCAGCGTGTCGAGCGTATCCTGATAGTTGCGGATGATGCCGCGGTTGAAGGCGATGATGTTGCCGAACAGGTCGGCGTCGCCGCGGAAGAAGTCGCCTAGGTCAACCGTTTCCAGTTCGCTGGGGATGCCCGACAGGCCGGTATAGCGATAGCCGGTGTCGATCGTGCGGTTCTTGCGGTCGGCATAGCGGAAGCCCGCCTTGATCGACGACAGGATGCCGGCATCGAAGCGATATTCGGCGTCGAGGCGCGCGGTCTTGTCCGACGCCTTCGATTCATTGAGGTTATCGAGATAGAAGGCGCTGGTGTAGGTCGCCGGGTTGGTGAGGCCGGTTTCCGAACCGATGTTCACGACCGGGACCGAACCGGAAATATCCTGATAGAGGGTGTCGGCAACGCCGTTCAGGCCGAAGATCGAGCGCAGATTCTTGGTCTTGGCATCGACATACTGGCCGTCGGCGGTGATCGTCAGATTGTCGACCGGCTTCCACTTCAGGTTCAGCGAATAGTCCGTCGTGATCGAATGACGGGTCTGGGAGCTGGTGTTGTTGCCGATCGGCACGTTGATGAAGGTGCCGCTCTGGAAATCGCCATTGTCGGCATAGGTGAAGGCCGCGCCCGGCTGAGGCGTAATCGCGACGTCGCCGCTATAGGCGAAGAAGCTGTAATCGTCGTAACGGAACTTGTAATCCGAACGGAAGACTTCGGCGGTCAGTTCCAGCGTGTCGCTGGGACGCCACTGCAGCGCGACATCGGTGCCGAGGCGACGACGATCGCCATAGACTTCGCCGATACCAGTGCCGTGCGGCAGGGTCGTGGTCTGGCCAAGACGACCGAGTTGGACGGCGGTCGCATAATCGACCGGCGAAACGGGATTACCGTTCGCATCAACCGACTGATCGAGCGTGTAGAAGGGCTCGGTCGAGATGGTGTCCTGACGGAAGGCGGTCTTCTGGAACGAGACGCTGGCGAGGATGCCGATTTCACCGATGCCGGTGTCCCAGCGGTCGCTGACCATCAGCGAGGCCGAAGGCTTGAACTTGTCGGTCAGGTCGAAATAGCTCTGGGTCGCGGTGGCGGCGACCTTCAGACCGTCAAAGTCGAACGGCTTGCGGGTGCGGAAGTTGATCGTGCCCGACAGCTGATCCTCGATCAGGTCGGCCGACGGGTTCTTGTAGACGTCGATGCCGGCCAGCAATTCGGACGGAATGTCTTCCAGGCTGAGCTGGTTGGCGCCCGAGGCGGTGAAGATGTCGCGGCCGTTGAGTTCGGTGCGGACCTGGGTCAGGCCGCGGATCGCGACCGAGCTGCCTTCGCCATATTGGCGCTGCACCTGGATGCCGGGGATGCGCTGCAGCGCTTCGGCGACGTTCCGGTCGGGCAGCTTGCCAATGTCTTCGGCGACGATCGAGTCAACGATCACGTCGCTGTTGCGCTTGATCGACTGGGCGCTGGAAAGGCTGGCGCGGACGCCGGTGACAACGATGCCATCTTCGGACGCAGGAGCATCGCTCGACTGTTCCGCAGCCACATCCTGGGCGTGCGCCTGCACGCTGCACCCCAGCATGACGCTGGCGAGCGAGATACCGGCGAGCAATTCCGCACGCGACGGCACGTTAAAATTCTTGAACATTTGGTCCCTTCCTCTCCCCTGGCCCCTGGTCGGAGCACTGATCGATTCGGCGCCGCGATGCCGCGGCAAAAACATATTCCCCTGCCGTGATATTTCCCTATTGGGAGCGATACCAACGCGGCGCCCTATTACTCTCCGTTTCCAATTTGTGAAATATAAAAATTGATTTCACCTGTAGATGGTGTGTAGGGAAGGACCAACAGATGATGGCGCTACCAAAGGCGAGATAGCGCCCGATTGGTGAGGGGATCGGGATGGAAGGCAAGGCGCGCTACCAAGCGCCGGCCCTGAAGAAAGGGCTGGAAATTCTGGAGCTTCTGGCCGGTTCCAGCGAGCCGCTGATCATGTCCGACATCTCCGCCGCGCTTGGCCGGTCGGTCAGCGAGATTTTCCGCATGCTCCAGGTGCTGGAGGAACATGGCTATATCGCCCGCGCCGAGGATGGCTATCGCCTGACCAATCGGCTGTTCACCCTGGGCATGAGCCAGCCGCCGATTCGCGACCTTGCCTCGACCGCCCTGCCGGTGATTCAGGAACTGGCGCGGCAGGCCGGGCAAAGCTGTCATATGGCGGTGGTGTCGGGCGCGGAAATGGTCGTCATCATCGCGATCGAGGCGCCGGGCCTGTCGGGCTTTGCCGTGCGCGTGGGCTATCGCCGGCCGCTGCACCGCTCCAATTCCGGCCGCATCCTGCTCGCCTTCCAGTCGCCCGAAAATCGCGAGGCGATGCTGAAGGACATCCGGGCCAGCGATCCGCAATTGGAGGAAGGCGATCTGGTCGCGCGGCTGGACGCCGCCGTCGCGGCGGGCGGCGCGGTGTCGCCCAGCCCGATGCTGACCGGCATCACCGACCTGTCGGCGCCGATCCTGGTCGGCGGGATCGCCCGCGCATCGCTGACCATGCCCTTCGTCGACGGCGCCGCCAACCGGGCGAGCATCGAGCAGTGCAATGACCTGGTGCGCGCCGCCGCGCAGGCGATCGGCGCGGCCATGTCGCCGATCAAGGATGCGCCGTCCCGCGCCACCGCCATGGAGGAGGATCAATGACCCTGCTGGATCGCCGCACAGCGCTGATCGCTGCCGCCGGCCTTGCCGCCCTGCCCGGCCTTGCCCCCGCGCAGACGACCGCGGCCGACGAGGTGATCGAGCTGTGGCCCGGACCGCCGCCCGGCAACACCGGCGCGCGGATCGTCCGCAAGATCGACGACCAGTCGAAAGACCCGGCCAAGCCCGATCGCTGGGTGACGGGGATCGCCCGCCCAGTGCTGGTGGTGCGCCGTCCTGCCCGCCCCAATGGCGCGGCGATGCTGGTAGTGCCGGGCGGCGGCTATGGCTTCCTGTCCTACGACAATGAAGGCACGAGCCAGGCCGCCTGGCTCAACGACCGGGGCATCACCGCCTTCATCCTGCTCTATCGCCTGCCCGGCGAAGGCTGGGCGCAGCGGCAGGATGTGCCGTTGCAGGATGCCCAGCGCGCGATGCGGCTGATCCGCGCGCGGGCTGTCAATTTCGCTGTCGACAAGGGCCGCGTCGGCGTGCTCGGCTTCTCGGCCGGCGGTCATCTGGCGGGATCGCTGGCGACGCGCCATGGCGAGCGCGTCTATGCCCCGGTCGATGCCGCCGATCGGGAAAGCGCGCGTCCCGATGTCGCCGGCCTCATCTATCCGGTGGTCAGCCTCGACGCGCCCTTCACCCATGGCGGGTCGCGCGACATGCTGCTGGGTGAGGGCGCCAGCGCCGACATGCGCCGGGCGCAATCGGTGGAGATGCGGGTGGCCGCCGATACGTCGCCCATCTTCCTGGTCCATGCCAGCGACGACGGTCTGGTGCCGCCGGCCAACAGCATCGCCCTGTTCCAGGCGATGGAGGTGGCCAAGCGCCCGGTCGCGCTCCATATTTTCGAGGATGGCGGCCATGGCTTCGGCAACCGCCTGCCCCGGACGATGCAGGCGTCGGCCTGGCCCGGTCTGTTCATGACATTCGCCGCCAAGCAGGGATTGCTGGCGCAATGAAGACAGCGCTGTCGATAGGCCTGCTCGCGCTTGTCGCCAGCGCTGCGTCCGCGGCACCCGCCCCCTATCAAAGCGCGCCCGAACGCCGCACCGTCGCGGAAAAGGATTGGGGGCCATGGCTTGGCCCGTTCCGCGCGAAACTGGTGCCCAGCCTGATGCAGGATTTTGGCGAACGCTATCTCTACGCGCCCGCTAACGCCGCCCTGCCCGCGCCGAAACCCGGCGAGCAGCGCGTGGTGTTCCTGGGCGATTCCATCACCGATCGCTGGAACCTGGCGGCCAGCTTCCCCGGCAAGCCCTATGTCAATCGCGGCATCGGCAGCCAGGTGACGGCGCAGATGCTGCTGCGCTTCCATCAGGATGTCGTGGCGCTGAAGCCGAAGGTCGTGGTGATCCTGTCCGGCATCAATGACGTTCAGGGCTTCCTGCAGCAGGAAACACCCGAACAGATCGAGGCCAATTGGGAAGCGATGGCCGACATCGCCACCGCCCATCATATCAGGGTCGTGTTCGGATCGATCCTGCCGGTCAACAACTACACGGATGCGGCGAAGGATGTGGTGGCGGAGCGCAAGCCAGCCGAACTGGTCGCGCTCAACCAGTGGCTGCGTGCCTATTGCGCGCAGCATGGCCATGTCTTTGCCGATTATCATGCCGCGATGGTCGATCAGAATGGCCTGATGGCCGCCGCCTATACGCAGGACGGCGTGCATCCGCTGGACAATGGCTATGCCGTGATGGCGCCGATCGCCGCCAGGGCGATCGCGCAGGCGCTAGGAACAAGGAAATGAGGACGACGATGCTGCGTTTCACCGCCCCCCTTCTCGCCGCTGCCTGCGCAATGGCGCTGGCCATGCCGGCCCTCGCCGAAACCAAGGTGCCGGGCGATCCGCATGCCAATGATCCAGTCGGCATCGTCGCCGATCCCTGCCCCACCCACGAGAAGCCGAGCGACGAGGCCGGCTGGAAGCTGTGGAACCTGCACATGCTGACCCGCGATTTCGGGCAGCTGTGCCGCTATGCCGCCGCCAACAAGGCAATCGAGGGCCAAAAGGTCCGCGTCGTCTTCATGGGCGATTCCATCACCGACAACTGGATCAACCTGGACCCGACCATGTTCCACAACGGGCTGGTCGATCGCGGCATCAGCGGCCAGACGACGCAGCAGATGCTGGTGCGCTTCCGCAATGACGTGATCGCGCTGAAGCCGCAGGCGGTCCACATCATGGCGATGACCAACGACATCGCCGGCAATACCGGTGCGGCGACGATGGAAACGGTGCTGGGCAATATCCAGACCATGGCCGACCTCGCCCGCGCGCACGGCATCAAGGTCATCATCGCCTCCGTGCCGCCCGCCGCCGCTTTCCCCTGGAGCCCCGGCATGACGCCCGCGCCGCAGGTCGCCGCGATCAACACATGGCTGGCCGACTATGCCCGCGCCAATGGCTTCACCTTCGTCGATTATCACAAGGCGATGGCACAGCCCGATGGCGCGATGAAGCCGGGCCTGTCGAGCGACGGCGCCCATCCGACCAGGGAAGGCTATGCCATCATGCGCCCGCTGGCCGAGGCCGCGATCGCCAAGACTTTGGGGGAAAAGTGATGCAGGATTTCGGACGCCGATCCTTCCTGGCGGGCGCGGCTGCGCTGGGCCTGGCCAATGCCGCCCGCGCGGCCAGCCCTATGGGCACCGCCAGAGGCCCGGTGCAGGCAAGCTGGCCCTCGCTGGTCGACAATTACCGCTATCCCGACTGGTTCCGCGACGCGAAGCTGGGCATGTGGTCGCACTGGGGTCCGCAATCGGTGCCGGCGCAGGGCGACTGGTATGGCCGCTTCATGTATATGCAGGGCCACCCGATGTACGAACATCACCTCAAGACCTACGGCCATCCGTCGGTCGCGGGGATGAAGGACATCCAGAATCTGTGGACCGCCGACAAGTGGGATCCCGATGCGCTGATGGCCAAATATCAGAAGGCCGGCGCCAAATATTTCATGGCGCTGGCCTGCCATCACGACAATCTCGATTGCTATGACAGCCGCTATCACGCCTGGAACAGCCTGCGCGTCGGGCCGAAGAAGGACATCGTCGGCATCTGGGAAAAATCGGCGCGCAAGGCCGGCCTGAAATTCGGCGTGTCGAACCATGCCGCCCATGCCTGGCACTGGTATCAGCCCGCTTATGGCTATGATCCGGTCGGCCCGCAGAAGGGCGTGCGTTACGACGCGTTCCGGCTGCGCAAGGAAGACGGCAAGGGCCAATGGTGGGATGGCCTCGACCCGCGCGAACTCTATACCGGCGGCCATGCCGTGCTGCCCGACGGCATCGACACGATCGAGGCGATGGACAAGTGGCACGACGCCAATAACGGCCAGTGGATCGAGACCGGGCCGAAGGATGACCCGGCCTATGTCACCCGCTGGCTGCTGCGCCAGACCGACCTGGTGGCGAAATACAAGCCCGACATGGTCTATATGGACGATCATGAACTGCCCTTCGGCCCGGTAGGGCTGGAAGCGGCGGCGGACTATTATAACCGGTCGATCGAATGGCACGGCAAGATCGACGTGGTCATGACCGGCAAGCAGCTCAAGCCCTATGCCCGGTTCGGCATCGTCCAGGATGTCGAGCGCGGCTATACCGACCATATCTGGGACGAGCCCTGGCAGACCGACACCTGCATCGGCGACTGGTTCTACAATATCGCCCGGCTGACCGACAAAAGCTACAAGAGCGCCGAGCAGGTAATCCAGCGGCTGGCCGATGTCGTGTCGAAGAACGGCAATCTGATGCTGTCCATTCCGCAGCCCGGCGACGGCTCCATCGACAGCGAGGCGGAGAAGATACTGGACGCGATGGCCGGATGGATGGTGCATGGCGGCGAGGCGATCTTCGGTTCGCGGCCGTGGAAGCGCTATGGCGAAGGGCCGACCCAGGCGATCGTGGGCATGCAGAATGAGGAGAAGGCCAAGCCCTTCACCGCGCAGGACATCCGATTCACCACCAACAAGGGCGCGCTCTATGCGCTGTTCCTGGGCAAGCCGGCCGGGTCTACGACCATCCGCTCACTGGCGCGCGGCCAAGGGACTGGCACAATCGAGCGGGTGACGCTGCTCGGTGGCGGCCAGCTTGCCTTCCGTCAGGATGGCGCGGGCCTCCACTTCACCATGCCGCACGGCATCGATTTCGTCCCCGCCGTCCGCATCGACGGCCGGGGTCTGGTTTAATGCAAGTACAGGGAATGACTGGGATGATCGCAAAGGGCTTCAAGGCAAGACTGGCGGGGATCGCATTGGGTGCATCCTGCATCGCCATCGCCGCACCGGCGCTGGCCGCGCCGATGGCGCTGCTGGACCGCAATGGCAGCCGGGTCGCGATCGAACCCTATGCCCCCAATATCGTGCGCGTCACCATCGCGATGGACCCGGACCTGGCGCAGGCGGCACCGGGCGAAGGCCCCAATGCCAAGGCCGATGCCACCGGCTGGACCCATAGCAGCGACGCGACCGGCGACATCTTCACCTCCTCGGCGATCTCGCTGACGATCGATGCCCAGCCCTGGCCCGGTGCGCCGACCCAGATGCAGCGCTATTTCGCGCCGGCCCTGCCGCCGGTCAGCCTGTCGGTGAAGGATGCCAGCGGCACCGTCCTCACCAAGATGACCGGCTGGGAAATGGCGCCCGTGACCGTCAATGGCGAGAAGACCTTCAAGGTCGGCGCCAGCTTCGACGCGCCGCTGGACGAGCATTATTACGGCCTGGGCCAGAACCAGGAAGGTTATATGGATCTGCGCGGCAAGCAGATCGACTGTTCGCACAGCTATGACGCGCCGGCCGGCGAGACCGTCTGCGTCCCCTTCCTGGTCACCAACAAGGGCTATGGCATCGTCTGGGACAATCCGGCGCGCACTTTGGTGTGGCCCGGCCTGCACAATTCGACCCGCTTCCAGAGCCAGGTCGGCGAGCGCGTCTCCTTCTTCGTCATCACCGGCAAGACCACCGATGACCTCTATGCCGGCTATGCCAAGCTGACCGGCGCGACGCCGCTGCCGCCCAAGGCCGGTTTCGGCCTGATCCAGAGCAAGGCGCGCTACGAGAGCCAGAAGGAATTGCTCGACGTCGCCAATGGCTATCGCCAGCGCAATCTGCCGCTCGATATCATGGTGCTGGACTGGTTCTACTGGACCCGCATGGGCCAGCTCGACATCGACCGCACCTATTATCCCGACCCCAAGGGGATGAACGACCAGCTCAATGCCATGGGCATGCGGTCGATCATCAGCGTGTGGCCGCGGTTCGAGCGCGAAGGCCGCTATTTCGAGTATCTCAAGTCCAAGGGCTGGTTCCTGAAGGACAAGGACGGCAATCCGGTCGACGGCCTGCCGATGCGGTCCGACCGGGCCGGCGCGCTGATCGACAGCACCAATCCGCAAGCGCGGGAATGGTTCTGGGGCAAGCTGCGCGACAATATCGCGAGCCAGGGCTTCGACTGGTTCTGGCTGGACGAGACCGAGCCCGATCTGGTGCCGGACGGCTATTTCTACTCGATCGGTTCGGGCGACCGCTATCATAATCTGTTCCCGCTGGTGCATACGTCGGGCGTGGCCGAAGGCTCGGAGCGCGACCGTCCCAATTTCCGCAACATGATCCTGGCGCGCGCCGCCTATCTGGGCTCGCAGCGCAATGGCGGCCTGTTCTGGTCGTCCGACATCAAGTCGACCTGGGAAGCGCTCGACCGGCAGGTGCCCGCCGGCCTCAACTTCACCGCGTCGGGCCTGGCCTATTGGGGCAGCGACATTGGCGGCTGGCAGTGGCCGAGCGGCCCCAAGGCGCAGCATCCGGTGCTGCTCGATCCGGCCGGCATGACGGCGGCGGGTGCGGACTATACCGATTATCCCGAACTGTTCGTGCGCTGGTTCCAGTATAGCGTGTTCACGCCGACGCTGCGCATCCATGGCCAGCGCCCGGACACGGAATTGTGGACCTATGGCAAGGCAGCCGAGCCGATCCTGGCCGACTGGCTGCGCCTGCGCTACACGCTGATCCCCTATATCTATGCGCTGGGCCGCCACACCTATGACACCGGCGCGCCGTTCATGCGCGGCCTGTTCATGGACTTCCCGAACGACCCCAAGGTGTCGGACATCGGCGACCAATATATGTTCGGCCCCGCCTTCCTGGTCGCCCCGGTGACCAAGCAGGGCCAGACCAAGCGCCCGGTCTATCTGCCCGCCGGCACCGCCTGGTATGATTATTGGACCAACCAGAAATATGAGGGTGGCCAGACGATCGAGGTGGATGCCCCGATCAACCGCATGCCGCTGTTCGTGAAGGCCGGTTCGATCGTGCCGATGGGCGTGCAGGTGAAGAGCACGGCCGAGAAGCAGGCCCTGGAGAGCATCCGGGTTTATCCGGGTGCCGACGCGCGCTTCACCCTTTATGACGATGACGGCACGACCAATGCCTATCGCAAGGGCGGCATGAAGGCTGAGCTGGTCTGGGACGACAAGGCAAAGACGCTGACGAGCAAGACGAAGCTGCCCACCGGCCAGGCCATCAGCGGCCTGGTGCAGATCGTCGGTCAATAAGGAGACAAAGAAGATGACGGGTATCAATCGCCGCGAACTGGGCCTGGGCTTGGGCGCCGCCGCGCTGGGCGCGGGCCTGGCCGGCAGCACCGGCGCGAACGCGCAGGCCGCAGCCGCAGCCGCGGCCGCCGGCGCGCCGCAGGGCAGCCTCGCCTTCCCTTCCGACTTCCTGTGGGGCTGCGCCACCGCATCCTATCAGATCGAGGGCGCCGTGAACGCCGATGGTCGTGGCCAAACCAACTGGGACGTGTTTTCCCATACGCCCGGCAAGGTCGCCAATGGCGACACCGGCGACATCGCCTGCGACAGCTATAACCGCTATCAGGACGATATCGCCCTTTTGAAGGCGCTGGGCGTGAAGGCCTATCGCTTCTCGATCGCCTGGTCGCGCATCTTCCCCAATGGCCGGGGCAAACCCAATGCCAAGGGGCTGGACTATTATAACCGGCTGGTCGACGGCTTGCTGGCGGCGGGCATCACCCCGCATGTCACCATGTTCCACTGGGATCTGCCCCATGCCCTGCCGGGCGGCTGGCAGAATCGCGACACCAGCTACGCCTTCGCCGACTATGCCGGCTATACCGCCGGCAAGCTGGGCGACCGCGTCAATCACTTCATGACGCTCAACGAGCTGCGCTGCTTCACGGACCTCAGCTACATGACCGGCGGCAAGGCGCCGGGCCTGAAGCTGCCGATGAAGGAGGTGAACCAGGTGCGCCACCATGGCGTGCTGGCCCATGGCCTGGGCGTACAGGCGATCCGCGCCGCGACCAAGTCGGGCACGCAGGTCGGCATTGCCGACAATCCCAACATCTATGTCCCCGCGATCGAGACGCCCGAACATATCGAGGCGGTGAAGAAGGCCGTGCGCGAAGAGAACGCCATGTTCCTGACCGCGATCATGGAAGGCCGTTACATCGACAGCTACCTGACCGCGCAGGGCAAGGATGCGCCGGTGGTCAAGGAAGGCGACATGAAGCTGATCGGCGCGCCGCTCGATTTCCTGTCGGTCAATGTCTATACCGGCAACACCGTCCGCGCCGACGAGAGTGCGCCGTCGGGCTACAAGATCCTGCCCCATCCGGGCCAGGCGCCGCGCATGCCCTCCCCCTGGCTCTATGTCACGCCGGAGGTCATCTATTGGGGGATGCGCGCCATAGCCGAGAACTGGAAGCCCAAGGGCCTCTACATCTCGGAAAATGGCTGCTCGGCGGACGACAAGGTGGCCGAAGACGGCAAGGTCTATGACACCGACCGTGTCATGTATCTGCGCAATTACCTCACCCACCTGCAGCGCGCGACCCGCGAGGGGCTGCCGGTGAAGGGCTATTTCGTCTGGAGCCTGATGGACAATTTCGAGTGGGAGGACGGCTATACCAAGCTGTTCGGCATCCACCATGTCGACTTCAAGACCCAGAAGCGCACGCCCAAGCTCAGCGCCGACTGGTATCGCGAACTGGTGCGCACCAACAAGCTGGTGTGACCCGAGCGCCGCCGCCATCCCCTTGCGGATGGCGGCGGCGACCTAGGGCCAATCGCCCCTAAAATTCCACGCCATATCGACATATGGCGTCGCATGGGCATTATCCCCTCGCATTGCCGGCCGCTGACTCGCGCCGCGCAATATCCAAGAGAGATAAGGAGTTACCCATGACGATGTCGCCGCTGTCCCGTGCCTCCCGCGCCGCCTGGCGGACGCTGGCCTGTGCCGGGCTGCTGTCCGCTTCCGCCCTGGCCGTGGCGGCCACGACCGCGCCGCAGTTCGACGTCGCGCGCATCGTCAACGACATCAAGATCCTGGCCAGCGACGAGTTTGAAGGCCGTGGCCCGGCGACCCGCGCCGAGACCAAGACGATCGACTATATCGCCAAGCAGATGGCGGCAGCCGGGCTGAAGCCCGCGGGCGACAAGGGCACATGGTTCCAGGACGTGCCACTGCGCATGTCGAACATCACCGGCACACCCAGCCTGTCGATGACCGTGGGCGGCGCGGCCCAGCCGCTGACCCAGGGCACGGAAATCGCCGTGCGCGCGGCCGAGACCGGCCAGTCGGCGGTCAAGTTCGCGAACCTGCCGCTGGTCTTCGTCGGCTATGGCGTGAAGGCGCCGGAACGCGGCTGGGACGATTTCAAGGGCGTGGACCTTAAAGGCAAGATCATGGTCGTGCTGGTCAACGACCCCGATTTCGAGGGCGGCGAAGGCGATTTCGGCGGCAAGCTGATGACCTATTATGGCCGCTGGACCTACAAGTACGAAGAAGCCGCGCGCCAGGGCGCTGCCGGCGTGCTGGTGGTGCATGAAAGCGAGCCGGCCTCCTATGGCTGGGCGACGGTCAAGAACAGCAACACCAACACCATGTTCGACATCGTCCGCGCCGATCCCAAGAGCGCCCACACCCAGATGGAAGGCTGGATCCAGAAGGATCTGGCCGCCAAGCTGCTGGCCGCATCGGGCGTCGATTTCGAAGCGGCCAAGGCGGCCGCGCGCAAGAAGGACTTCAAGCCCATTCCCCTGAAGGCAACGATGAGCGCCGACTATGCGGTGAAGTCGGAAATCATCACCTCGCACAATGTCGCGGGCATCCTGCCGGGCAGCAAATATCCCGACGAGACCGTCATCTATTCCGCGCACTGGGACCATCTGGGCATTGGCGCGCCGGACGCGAAGGGCGACACCATCTATAATGGCGCGCGCGACAATGCGTCGGGCACCGCCGCGCTGCTGGAACTGGCCCGCGCCTATGCCAAGGGACCGAAGCCCGAGCGTTCCGTCCTGTTCCTGGCAGTGACGGCCGAGGAGAAGGGCCTGCTGGGTTCGGAATATTATGCCGACAATCCCCTGCGCCCGCTGGCGACCACGGCCGGCGTCATCAACATGGACGGCCCCTTCGCCGCAGAAAAGACGGTCAATTTCTCCATCTCCGGCGCGGCGAAACTGGACCTGCTGACCCTGCTGACGCAGGAAGGCGAGAAGCTGGGCCGCCATTACACGCCGGATGCGCGCCCCGAAGCTGGCAGCTTCTACCGCTCCGACCATTTCCCGATGGCCAAGCGCGGCGTGCCCGCCATCTCGTTCAATCCGGGCCGCGAACTGGTGAATGGCGGCGCGGCGCGCGGCAAGGAACTGGGCGATATCTATACCCGCGATCGCTATCACCAGCCGGCCGACCAGTATGACGACAGCTGGAACACCAGCAGCTGGGAGGGCGACATGACCCTGCTCTACAATGTCGGTCGCCGCGTGGCCGACGGCCATGACTGGCCCAACTGGTCGAGCGACAGCGAATTCCGCGCGGCCCGCGACGCCAGCCAGGCACAGCGCAAGTAAGATGTGAGGCGTGGCGGCCGGGTCACCGGCCGCCATGTCATATCGGCAATTCGTGGGTCGACTTGATTTCCGACAGGGCGACGGTCGAGTTGATTTCCTGGACGCCGGGCAGCTTGCTCAGCCGTTCGAAGAAGAAGCGTTCATAGGCCTCGATATCCTTGGCCACGATGCGCAGCATGAAATCCATCGTGCCGAGCAGCACGAACGCCTCCAGCACTTCGGGAAAGCCGCCGATCGCGGCGCTGAATTCGTCCAGATTGGCGCGGCCATGGGCGTTGAGCTTTACCTGGGCGAAGACCTGGGCATTGAGGCCGACCTTGCGCCGGTCGAGCAAGGCCACCCGCTTGCGGATCAGCCCTTCCTTTTCCAGCCGGTCGATGCGGCGCCAGCAGGGCGACGGGGTCAGCCCGACCTTGTCCGCGATCTCCGCCGTGGTCTGGCTGGCATCGCGCTGCAATTCGCGGAGAATCTTCCGCTCGAAATGGTCGAGTTCGATCATATTTTCCTACATATCGCCGATGACAGGATAATTCATCCTCATATTGGCGATATCGGGCTTCAAATCAGGCAAGATTCTTCTCCGGCGACCGGCGATAAGGCGGCATCATCCCGAGGAGAAGAATATGGTTTCCCGTCCTGCCCGCCTGAACCCGCCGATGCAGTCGGTGCGGCTGCTTGATCCCGCCAGCGGGCTGGACGGCGTGATTGCCATCCACAGCACCGCGATCGGGCCGGGTGCCGGCGGCTGCCGCTTCTGGCATTATGCCGATATCGGCGCGGCGCTGGACGATGCCTGCCGCCTGGCCGAGGGCATGAGCTACAAGAATGCCATGGCCGGCCTGCCCTTCGGCGGCGCCAAGGCGGTGCTGCGCCGGCCCGAAGGCGAGTTCGACCGGGTCGCGCTGTTCCAGGCGTTCGGCCGCGCGGTCGAGGAACTGGGTGGCACCTATGTCACGGCCGAGGATGTCGGCACCAGCGTCGCCGACATGCAGGCGGTGGCCAGCCAGACCCGTCATGTTGCGGGCCTGGATGTCGCCGAGGGCGCGGCCGGCGGCGATCCGTCGCCCTGGACCGCGCTGGGCGTGTTCGAGGCGATGCAGGCGGCCGCCCGCCAGTCTCTGGGCGCCGAACTGTCCGACCTGACGGTCGCGGTGCAGGGCACCGGCAATGTCGGCGCGGCGCTGTGCCGTCGCCTGGCCGATGCCGGCGCCCGACTGGTGATCGCCGACATCGATCCGCGCCGCCGCAACACGCTGGCCGCCGTGCTGAACGCGAATGTGGTGGACGTGGCCGACATCGCCGCGGTCGAGGCGGACATCTTTGCCCCCTGCGCCCTGGGCGGCGCGCTCGATCCGCAGAGCGTGGCGGCGATGCAGGCGCGCCTGGTCTGCGGCGCGGCCAACAACCAGCTGGCGACGCCCGATGTGGCGGAGCTGCTGCGGACGCGCGGCATCGTCTATGTGCCCGACTATGTCGCCAATGCCGGCGGCATCATCAGCGTATCGGCCGAATATCTGGGCGAGGACCGCGCCAGCGTCGCCGCCCGCGTCGACCAGATCGGCGGCCGGGTCGCCCAGATACTGGACCAGGCCAAGCGCGAGGAGCGCTCCCCCGCGCTGGTCGCCGACGAAATGGCCGAGGCCATCATCGGCGAAGCAGAACGCCAGGCAGCGTGATTGCAAGCCGCAGTGATGCTACGCATCAGCGGCTTGATAGTCCCCCTTCCCCCCTGTGCTGCCGGTCAGTCCCGGCAGCGCAGGGTGGCGAGCGCCGCCAGCAGCATGACGGCGCCGGCAAAGGCCATGGTCCAGATCGGTTCGGTCGGGAAGAAATGGCGCATGATCGTGCCCATCACCGTCGCCACCAGCAATTGCGGGATGACGACGAAGGCGTTGAACAGCCCCATATAGATGCCGAGCTTGGTCTGCGGCACGCTGGAGGCGAGCATCGCATAGGGCATGGCGAGGGTCGAGGCCCAGGCGATGCCGATCGCCACTTCCGACAAGAGCAGCGCCTGTGCATCGCGCAGGACCAGGAAGGACAGGAAGCCGAGCGCGCCGAGCGTCAGCGCCAGCGCATGGGTCCGGGCCTGGCCGATGCGGCGGGCGAGCGGCTGGAGCAGGAAGGGCGCGGCGAAAGCGGCGACGCCATTATAGGTCGCGAAGAGGATGCCGACCCAATTGCCCCCTTCATTATAGGCCGCGCTGGTCGGGTCGGCCGATCCGAACACATATTGGGCGACCACCGGCGTGGTATAGATCCACATGATGAACAGCGCCGACCAGGTGAAGAACTGGACCAGCGCCAGCTTCTTCATCATCGCCGGCATGGTCGCGAAATTGCCGACCACATGGCTGAGCAGATTGTCGGTCCGGCCCTGCGCATGGAGGGTGCGCGCAACGATGCGGGCGATGCCATAGGCGGCAAGGAGCCCGCCCAGCAGATAGAGTTCCTTTTCCAGCGCCCAGGCCCAGACGGCAGCGATGATGGCGAGGCCTGCGACGATCCAGAGCGGACCACCGGCGGGGACCGGCGGCGCCTCCTCCCGGCCTACCGCGTCGCTGGCCTGGGCAAAGCCGGCCATCTGCTCGGGCGAATATTCGCGGGTGGTGAGCACGGTCCAGAGCACGGCGAGGAACAGCGCGGCGCCGCCGATATAGAAGCTGACCCGCACCGTGTCGGGAATCATGCCGGCGGGGGCGACATTGGACACGCCCATCTGGTCGAGCAGCCAGGGGGTGGAGGAACCGATCACCGCGCCGGTGCCGATGAAGGCGGTCTGGATCGCATAGCCGGCCATATGCTGTTCCTTCGCCAGCATGTCGCCGACAAAGGCGCGGAACGGCTCCATCGAGACGTTGAGCGAGGCGTCGAGAATCCAGAGCATCAGCGCGGCAGCCATCAGGCCGGGCGCATTGGGCATGCCGAACAGGGCAAGTGCCGCGAACAGCGCACCGGCGAAGAAATAGGGCCGACGCCGGCCGAGGCGGCACCAGGTGCGGTCGCTATAATGGCCGATCACCGGCTGGACCAGCAGGCCGGTCAGCGGCGCGGCGATCCACAGCAAGGCGAGATTGTCGAGATTTTCCCCCAGCGACTGGAAGATGCGCGACATGTTGGCGTTCTGCAGCGCGAAGCCGATCTGGATGCCGAAGAAGCCGAAGCTGATATTCCACAGTCCCCAGAAGCCCTGGCGCGGCCGGCTGTCGGACGTCAAAGCGCCCTGTGCCGGTCCCATTTCACTCATACCGGCCATCCCCATCCTTCGCCTTAACTTCGCACATTTCCCGCACATTTCGACATTAAGTTGCCCGCCCCTGATCCTATCGGAAAGTGGGGAGGGCAGAGTAGCGAGGCCAGCCTACAGGGATGCGGCCCTGTAGGACAGCCGTGCCGCCTTCACCGCTTGCGCTTGCCGCCGCTAGCGACGAAGCGGATCGCCTGGCCGCCGCCTGGGGCGAGGTCGAGGCTGAGGACATCGCCCTTCTTCACCTGCTTCTTCTCGATCACGATCGCGTGACGCGCCTCGGTGCGATAGTCGGCGCCGGGGCCGTCGCGATAGATTTCGGCGGTGTAACTGCGGCCCGCATCCAGGAAGTCGAGCGACACCCTGGACGAGCGCGCCTGTTCATCGCCGACCGCGCCCAGATACCAGTCGTCGCTGCCCTTCGCCTTGCGCGCGATCGTGACATAGTCGCCGACCTCACCGTTCAAGGCGCGGGTGTCGGACCAGTCGGTCGGCACATCCTTGATGAACTGGAAGGGGCCGGGATATTTGGCGTAATTTTCCGGCGTGTCGGCCGCCATCACGACCGGCGAATAGAGGACGACATAGAGGGCGAGCTGCTTGGCGATGGTCGAGTGGATGGTGCTGCCTTCCGAACCCGACAGGCTGAGCACGCCGGGGGTGAAGTCCATCGGGCCGCCCAGCAACTGGGTGAAGACCAGGTTCGCTTCATGCTCGGGCGGGTTCTTGCCACCGACCCAGGCATTATATTCCATGCCCCGGCCGCCTTCGCGGGCGACCCAGTTGGGATAGGTGCGGCGCAGGCCCGTATCCTTCACCGGCTCATGGCTGTCGATGCTGACATGATATTTGGCGGCGGTCTGCACGACGCGCAGATAATGGTTCACCATCCACTGGCCTTCATGCCATTCGCGATGCTTGGAGCCGTCGGCGTCGACCCGCTCGATCTGGCCGGCATCGGTGACATAGCCGGTCTTCACCACTTGTTCGCCATGATCGGCCGCCCATTTGAAGGCAGTGTCGAGCTGGCCGTCATAATGGCTGGCCGAGCCGCCGGTTTCATGATGGCCGATCAGGGTGACGCCCTTGGACTTGGCATAAGCGGCAAGGCCGTCGGCGTCGAAATCCTCGGTCGGCTGCGAGAAGTTCATCTCATTGCCATTGCCGAACCAGTTGCCGTCCCAGCCGACATTCCAGCCCTCGACAAGCACGGCGGGGATGCCGCTGGCGGCGGCGAAATCGATATAGCGGCGGACATTGGCGGTGGTGGCGCCATGCTTGGGGCCGCGCGCCCAGGTCCATTCGCCCTTGATCATGTTCCACCAGACGCCGACGAACTTGCCCGGCCTGATCCACGAAACATCGCCGAGCTTGTTGGGCTCGTTCAAGTTCAGGATCATGTGGTTCATGTAGAGGCCGGCGGCATCGTCGGCGACGGCGATGGTGCGCCAGGGGGTGGAGAAGCCGGCGTCGCGCGACACCTTGGGCGCGCCCGAACCGGGCGTCAGCGCGGCGCGGAAGGTGTTGCCCTCGGCACGGGCGAGATTCATGCCCGCATAGTCGACCAGCGCGGCTTCATGCAGCGCGACATGGGTGCCGTCGGCCAGCTTCACCGTCATCACCGTCTGGGCGGTGCCGACCGCGTCGAGCGGGGTGCGGTTGTAGAGATATTCCTCGCGGTTCCACTCATAGGCGGGCTTCCACCAGGCGGTGCCGCCTTCAGCAAAGGCGAACTGGGTCAGTTCCTCGGCGATGTTGGCGTGGTGGAGATTGGCCTGGTCGGGCAAAGTGTAGCGGAAGGCGATGCCGTCGTCGAACAGGCGGAAGGTCACGTCCATCTCGCGCTGGAGATCGCCCTTCTCGCGGAAGACCAGCTTCAGCTCATTATGATGGTCGCGGATCGTGGTCCATTCGCCCCAGGGCTGGGTCCAGCTCGTGTCGCTGCTCGCTTGCTTGCTGTCGGCGAGCGTCAGGTTGCGCTCGATCTTGGGCGCGTCGGTGAACATGAAGCCCAGACGGCTGTCGGCGATCAGCGGCTTGCCATTGCGCTGCACTGCGTAGCTGGGACGGCCCTCGCCATCGAGGCTGATGGTGAGGGTGATATGGCCGTCGGGCGACGATGCCTTGGCCACCACATCGGCGTGCGCGGCGGTGGACGCGAGTGCCAGGGCGATGAGGGGAAGAGCCGAAAGTGAGAGTTTGGGCGCGGTCAGTCGCTTCATGGTAACGTCCTTAAACTTGGAAGGCGGCGACGAGGCCGGATGCAGGGGCGAAATTCCAGTCGGCGGTGCTGCCAGTCGACAGCTCGACCTGCCAGCGGTCAGCATCAGCCGGGCGCCAGGCGACGGGGCTGGCGCCGAGGTTGAAGACGCAGACGCGCTGCTGCCCGTCCTGCGTCCGTTCGAAGGCGAGCAGATCGTCGGGCGTGTCGAGGAAGGTGATCGTGCCGCTGCGCAGCGCCGGGGTGGCGTTGCGCAGTGCCAGCACTTCGCGCGTCCAGTGTAGCAGCGAGGCGGGGTTGGCTTCCTGCGCGTCGACGGCAAGTGGGCGATGTGCCTCGCCTACCGGCAGCCAGGGCCTGGCATCGGAGAAGCCGAGCCAGGGGGCCGCGCCGGTCCAGGGCATGGGCGTGCGGGCGCCGTCGCGCGACAGGGTCAGCGGCCAGTTGGCGATCGCTTCGGGATCCTGCAGATCCTCGAACGCGATATCGACCTGCGGCAGGCCCAGTTCCTCGCCATAATAGAGGAAGATATTGCCGCGCAGGCAGGCGAGCAGCAGCATCTTCATCCGGCAATAGGCATGGGCGTCGATGTCGCCGGCCCAGCGCGAGACGGCGCGCGGCGCGTCATGATTTTCGAACGCCCAGCTGGGCCAGCCGATCCCCTGCTCCGCCGGCCAGCGCGACAGCGCATCTTTGAGGAATGGCGCGGTCAATTTGGGGGCATAGAGGAAGTCGAAGCCATAGGCGGTGTTGAGGCGATGATCGCCCTGGGTGAAGGCCTTCATCTCCGCATCGCTGTCATCCCCGCCGACTTCGGCGACGGTGAAGCGATCGGGATATTCGTCGAACACCGAACGCACCTTTTCCAGGAACAGCGGAATGTCCGGGTGGCTCTGGCTGTAGCGCTTGATCTGGAAATCATAGGGACGCGTGCGGATGCGACCATCCTCCGGTGCGGGCGGATTGTCGCGCAGTTGCGGGTCGGGCATCGAATGGTTGATCGCGTCGATACGGAAGCCGTCGACGCCGCGGTCGAGCCAGAAGCGGACGATATCCAGCACCGCCGCCTGCACTTGTGGCTTGTGCAGGTTGATCTGCGGCTGCTCCTTCAGGAAATTGTGCATGTAGTACTGGCCGCGCCGCGCGTCCCAGGTCCAGGCCGGGCCGCCGAACACCGACTGCCAGTTGTTGGGCGGCGTGCCGTCGGGCTTCGCATCGGCCCAGACATACCAGTCGGCGTGCTCATTCTGGCGGCTGGAGCGGCTTTCGATGAACCAGGGATGTTCGTCGGAGGTATGGGCCCAGACCTGATCGACGATGATGCGCAGGCCGAGGTCATGGGCGCGCGCGATCAGCGCATCGAAATCGGCAAGCGTGCCGAAGATCGGATCGACATCGCAATAGTCCGACACGTCATAGCCGAAGTCGCGCATCGGGCTCTTGAAGAAGGGCGAGAGCCAGATGGCGTCGACGCCGAGCGAGGCGACATAGGGAAGATGGGCGGTGATGCCGGCCAGATCGCCAATGCCGTCGCCATTGGAGTCGGCGAAGCTGCGCGGATAGATCTGGTAGATGGTGGCGCCGCGCCACCAGGGAGCCATATCGGTCAGTGCGTCGGTCATTGCGGATTAGCGCTCCGTACAGCGCAGACGCTGTAGCCAAGGAGGGGAAGGTCGAGGGCGAGGCTGCCGGGCGCGGACGCGCGCGGGGCACAGGCCGCACCGGCAAGGGTATCGAAGGCGGTGGAGGCTATATCCACCTGGACCTGCGCCCTGATCGGCGCGGTCGATGTGTTGAAGGCGATCAGATATTCGGCGCCCGTGTCGGGATCGAAGCGGGAGACGGCGAACAGGCCCGGCTCGTCGCCGCGCGCGCGGATCGTCTCGCTGCCTCGGCGCAGCGCGGCATGGCCGGTGCGCAGACGGGCGAGCGCCGCGATCTCGCGATAGAGCGGATGGGCAGGATCGAAGCGCGCGGTGGCGGTGGTGGCAGTGCTGCCGAGCAGGCGATTGTCGTTATAGCTCGCCACCTGGCTGCCGAACATATCCTCGCGCGCGTCCTGATCGCCGCCATCGCCGACGAAACCCTGTTCATCGCCATAATAGATGGTCGGCACGCCGCGCAGCGTCAGCAGCATGGCGTTGGCGAGCATCACCCGGCGCAACACTTCATCCTCGCCAGCCTGCGGGAAGGCGCGGCGGACGAAGGTGGCAAAGCGGCCGGCGTCATGATTGCTGACGAAGGTCGGCAGCTGGCGCGCGGTGGCGGCGCCACCCTGATAGAGGGCGTCGCCGGTCAGCATGCGTTCCCAGGTGGCGGTCGCCGCCTTGCCCGCGACGGTTTCCAGCGCGGCCTGGCGGAAGGCGAAGTCGAGCACGGCGGGAAAGCCACCTTCGCGGGTGTGCCAGGCGAGCGGGCCGGCATCGACCGTCTCGACATAGACTTCGCCGAAGACATGGAAATTGGGGATGCCGCGCGCCTTGGCCCGCGCCTGCATGGCGGGGACGAATTGCTGCCAGAAATGCGGGTCGACATGGCGGGCGGTGTCGATGCGGAAGCCGTCAATGCCGAAGCGGTCGATCCAGCCGCCGAAAATGTCGATCATGCCGGCGATCACGCGGGGATGTTCGGTCATCAGATCGTCGAGCCCGGCAAAGTCGCCCATGGTCGCGCTCTCGCCCGAATAGGTCGTCTCGCCGCGATTATGATAATAGCGCACGTCGTTGAGCCAGGCCGGGTTCTTCACCGCCTGCTCGTCCTTGGGCACGAAGGGGGTGTAGGCGTAGGCGGGATCGGTAAGTTTCGCGAAATTGGCGTCGCTGTGATCGGCATCGCCGGTGAAGCCGGGATTGATCGCCGCGCCGGCCACGCCGCCGCGCCGCTGATAGGGATAGTCCGCGCGCGACCGATAGGTGCAGAGGCTGTCGACGCATTCGCGATATTTGATCACGTCGGCCGTGTGGTTGGCGATGATGTCCATATAGACTTTCATCCCCCGGCCATGGGCGGTCTGCACCAGCGCGGCGAAATCCGCATCGGTGCCGAAATGCGGATCGACATGTTCGAAATCGGTGATCCAGTAACCGTGATAGCCGGCGCTTTCCTGCCCCTTGGGGCCCTGCACCGGCTTGTTGCGGAAGATCGGCCCGACCCAGATGGCGGTGGCGCCCAGCCCCTGAATATAGTCGAGCCGGCGGATCAGCCCCTGGATGTCGCCGCCATGGTAGAAGCCCTTGGACGCGGGATCATAGCCGGTCTGGAGCCGGTCGCCCTTGAGGCCACCCTTGTCATTGGCGGGGTCGGCATTGTCGAACCGGTCGGGCAGGACGAAATAGATGACTTCATCTTCGGGCAGGCGGGCGCGAAAGCCGTCATCCTGTGCCATGGCCGGAGCGGGAAGCGCGCAGAGCGCAGCCAGCAGCATTGCCGTTCGTCCGCGCATGGCCTTCATCCCTCCCATTGCCGCTTGTGCCCGATTGCCGCGGCTTGGCCCCTTCTTAGTCGGCGGGGACAGGGCGGGCCAAGGGAGCGGCATACGTATTCAGACCGGTTTCAAACCCTTCTATTCCCAATGGAGACTCGCTGGCGTAGGGTCGCGCCATGGCCGCCAACGACAAAGTGACATCCTTCGACATCGCCACGCTGGCCGGCGTGTCCCAGCCGACCGTGTCGCGCGCGCTGCGCGGCGACAAGACGGTGAGCGAGGCGACGCGGCTGCGGGTCGAGGCGATCGCCCGGCAGCTCAACTATACGGTGGACAAGAATGCATCCTCGCTGCGGCGGGGCAAGAGCAATACGCTGGCCCTTTTGTTCTTCGAGGATCTGCTGCCCGACGAAAGCTGGATCAACCCCTTCTTCCTGTCGATGCTGGGGCCGATCCTGCAGACCTGCGCCAAGCGCGGCTATGATCTGCTGACCAGTTTCCAGCAGCTGTCGACCGACTGGCATGTCGATTATGAGGATAGCCGCAAGGCCGACGGCATCATCCTGCTGGGCTATGGCGACTATGAAATCTATCGCACCCGGCTGGAGCAACTGGTGGCGCAGGGCACGCATTTCGTGCGCTGGGGATCGGTGGACCAGCATGCGCTGGGGATGACGATCGGCTGCGACAATCGGCGCGGCGGGCGCGATGCGGGCGCCCATCTGATCGCGCGCGGATGCAGCCGGATCGCCTTTCTGGGCGACGCATCGAGCCATTATCCCGAATTTCGCGATCGTTATGCCGGCCTGTCCGACGTGCTGCGCGAGGCCGGCCATGCGGTCGACCCCGGCCTGCATGTCGACGCGCTATCGACCGAGCAGTCGGGTTATGAGGCGGCGAGCCGGCTGATCGCGCGCGGCGTGACGTTCGATGCGATCTTTGCCGGGTCCGACCTGATCGCGATCGGCGCGATGCGGGCGCTGGACGAACATGGGCTGTCGGTGCCGGGCGACGTCGCCCTGATCGGCTTCGACGATATCCCCGCCGCCAGCTTGACGCGGCAGCCGTTGACCACCGTGGCGCAGGACTATCTGCGCGCGGGCGAGGTGCTGGTCGATGCGCTGATCGGCCAGATCGACCGCAAGCCGGTGACGCCGACGCTGCTGGCGCCGCGACTGGTCACGCGGATGACGGCTTGATATTTTCGCGTCTCCCTCCTTCTCCCGCAGGCGGGAGAAGGATACGGAGCCTTGGCGGCGCAGCCGGCTAGGCGCAGTTGGATGAGGGCCCTGCGCTCATCGCGAAACAGACCCTCACCCTCCCACCGCTACGCGGCGGCCCCCTCCCTCTCCCGCAAGCGGGCGAGGGAATAACGGTGGCGTTTCCACTCCCCCCTGTCTCCTATACACATCTTCCAGCCCACGAACCTAGGCCAGTTCTGCTGTCCCGGCCTCTGCTTGGAACAAAAAGAGGTCGCACTCCGCCTGATCCTGCGCCTCCCTACCACACACCTCC